>CAZHLL010000077.1:0-1133 GCA_964533305.1 uncultured Acidibacter sp. | reverse complement strand
GTACGCTCAGTCAGTACGCTCGGTCAGGAACTCGGTTACCGATCATCACGGTTTCTGTATTTCTTTGAGAAGATGGTCGGCCTGATATACCTCGCGCAAGGCAAGCTGCATGATGGCTGGATGCACCGAGACGGAGCGGTTTAGGGTTTTGTCAAAGCCATACGCGCCCGAGATGGAATGGATATTGCCATCAAAGATCAGACCCACGATCTCCCCCTGTGCATTAAGCAAGGCGCTACCGGAATTGCCGCCGATGATGTCGTTGTTGGTGGACAGGTTGAAGGGTGTCGCAGGATCGAGCTGGCTTTGCCGCTGGAGCCAGCTGGCCGGCAAGGCAAAGGGCTCTTGGCCGGTGGCACGTTCAAAGGCGGTGGCGAGGCGAGTGAAGGGCTCAATCTCACGACCGCGCTCGCGCCATCCCTGCACTGTGCCGTAGTTGAGGCGCAGCGTGAACGTGGCATCGGGATAGACTTCGGTGCCATAAAGCATAAAGCGGGCGCGGGCGATCCGCTCTTCGGCTGACGCAATCACGGCGTCAATCTCATTTTCGCGTTGTTGGCGCAAGGCGCGCGCTGTGGCATCGATATCCCGCGCCAAGCGAATGAAAGGATCCTGCGAGGCACGCAGTTCATCGAGCGAGGCTCCCCACAGACGCATTCTTTCCGAGGGGTCCGTCAGGCGCGTGTCGGCAAGTAGTCTCTCTGCCAGGCTGTCCGGCGAGTCTGCGGTCAGGATCTGTCTCACCACGGGGTGATCCGGTCCCAGCCATTCGCGCATGCGCTCAAAGCCAAAACTTAGGGTCAATGTCTCCAGTTCCGGATAGATCGGCGTCGATGCGGCCAATTGTTGTTGCAGGCGGGGCAGGGCTGCTTCGGTGAATTCGCGCAGTCGTTGTTCATTAGGTTTGCTGCGCTCCTCGGCTGCGCGCCACAACACTCGCGCCATGCGGAACAGCTGGCTGTTGAAGCCTGCCGCACCCTCAATGAAGGTGTACTCAAGATCGCTGTCGCGAGAGGCTTGGGTCGCGGCTGCGATCTCGGCCCAGGGATCGCCTAGATCCGCGAATCGTGGATCGTTGCTCGCGGCCTCTCGCAGGGCGCGCGCGGCCCCGCGCGAAACCCGCCAGACGGGTT
>CAZHLL010000076.1:0-8557 GCA_964533305.1 uncultured Acidibacter sp. | reverse complement strand
CCCAAAGAACTTTGATGACATTCCAACCTGCACCAAGGAAAGCGGCTTCGAGCTCCTGAATAATCTTGCCGTTGCCGCGCACCGGACCATCCAGTCGCTGCAAGTTGCAGTTGATGACGAATACGAGGTTGTCGAGTTTTTCACGCACCGGCATGGTGAGCGCGCCCATGGACTCGGGCTCGTCCATCTCGCCATCGCCCAAAAACGCCCAGATCTTGCGATCTGATTCCGGCACCAAGCCACGGTGCTCCAGATATCGCTGAAACCGAGCCTGAAAAATGGCCTGCATCGGGCCAAGCCCCATCGACACGGTGGGAAACTGCCAAAAATCCGGCATCAGCCACGGGTGGGGATAAGAGGATAGACCGTCACCACTCGCCTCCTGCCGAAAGCGTCGCAGCTGATCTTCGGTGAGACGACCTTCCAGGTACGCCCGCGCATAAATACCCGGCGAGGCATGACCCTGTATGAACAACATGTCTCCAGGGTGCGTGTCACTCGGTGCACGCCAAAAATGATTGAATCCGACTTCATACAGCGTGGCGGCCGATGCGTAGGTGGAAATATGACCGCCGTACTCCGACGACAGTCGATTGGCCTGCACCACCATGGCCATCGCGTTCCAGCGAATGTATGCCTCCATCCGCCGCTCCAGCGTGCGCACGCCCGGATATTCCGGCTGCTGCCCCGTGCTGATGGTGTTGAGGTAAGCGGTATTGGGCTTGAACGGCAGGTAGGCACCCGACCGACGCGCGTGGTCGATCAGTTGTTCGAGCAAAAAGTGCGCTCGCTCAGCCCCGTGCGTGCGCAAGACAGAGTCGATCGACTCGATCCATTCGCGTGTTTCGGAGGGATCGAGATCCGGCGCGAGTTCCCGAGCCAGAGTGTGGGCTGCACTGTCAGACATACGAAACCTGCTGTCGTCGTTTGTGAAAATGGGTATGTTAACTTGTTGAAGCCCGAGCGTGCAGAGGGGGTGCCTGTGCTAGCATGCGCGACCCCCGCAAGGCGCTCGCCAAGGACATGACGGACTCCATCACCTTACGCCGACCCGACGACTGGCACCTGCACCTGCGCGATGGCGCAGCGATGGCGTCCGTGTTGCCGCACACGGCGCGTCAATTTGGTCGGGCGATCGTCATGCCGAATCTGAAGCCCCCTGTCACCACGGCTGAGGCCGCCAAGGCTTATCACGCGCGCATCAAGGCGGCGTTGCCGGCAGGGGTGCAGTTTGAGCCGCTGATGACGCTCTACCTGACCGATAACACCGACCCTGCCGAGATCGATCGCGCCTGCGAGTCCGAGGTGGTGTTCGGTTGCAAACTCTACCCAGCCGGGGCCACCACCCATTCCGACGCCGGCGTGACGGACATCCGGCGTATCGACGCCGTGCTCTCGCAGATGGCCGCCCGTGGGCTGGTGCTGCAGGTTCACGGCGAGGTGACCCACGAAACGGTCGATATCTTTGATCGCGAACAACGATTCATAGACGAAGTGCTGGCGCCCACCTTGCAGCGACACCCGGACCTGCGAGTTGTGTTCGAGCACATTACCACCGCAGCGGCGGTCGACTTCGTACGCTCCGTCCCGCAACGGCTCGCGGCCACGATCACGCCGCAGCACCTGCTCTACAACCGTAACGAAATCTTTCGGGGCGGCATTCGCCCGCACTTTTATTGCCTGCCGATTCTCAAGACCGAATCAGACCGCGAGGCCTTGGTAGCGGCGGCCACGAGCGGCGATCCACGGTTTTTTCTGGGTACGGATAGCGCCCCTCATGCCCGCCACACCAAAGAAAATGCCTGCGGCTGTGCCGGTATGTACTCGGCGCATGCGGCGCTCGAGCTGTACGCCATGGCCTTTGATGCCGTTGGCGCCCTGTCGAAGCTCGAGGGATTCGCCAGCGAGTTTGGCGCCGATTTCTATCGACTGCCACGTCATGAGGAGCAAATTCGTCTGATTCGACGCGAATGGGCTGTTCCTCATGTCTACCGGTTTGGCACCGACGACATCGTGCCGATCGCCGCCGGGCAAAGCCTGCCCTGGCAACTGGATGATGCATGAGCACGGGCCCATCATTGGCGCGTCGATTTCGCGGGTTTCTACCGGTGGTGGTGGATGTTGAAACCGGTGGCCTGAACGCCGCCACCGATGCCCTGCTTGAAATTGCGGCGGTGTTGATCAACATCGATGAGGGTGGGCGACTGAGTCGCGGCGAGACACACAGCTATCACGTCAAACCGTTCGTGGGCGCCAAGATCGAGCCTGCCTCGCTTGCCGTGACCGGCATTGATCCGTTTCATCCGCTGCGGCCCGCGCTCGACGAAAAAGACGCCTTGCAAAGAATATTCAAGGTGGTCAAAGATGCGGTCAAAGCCAATGGCTGCAAGCGCGCCATTCTGGTCGGGCACAATGCCTCTTTTGATCTGGGTTTCCTCAATGCGGCGGTGACGCGCACTGATCACAAGCGCAATCCTTTCCACCCTTTTTCGAGTTTTGATACCGCCACTCTGGCTGGGGCAGCGCTTGGCCAGACGGTGCTCGCCAAGGCGGTTTTGGCGAGTGGCGGCAACTGGGATTCTGCTGCGGCCCACGCCGCCGCCTACGACGCCGAACGCACGGCCGATCTCTTTTGTCAGATCTGCAATTTTTGCCTACCGAGTTACCAAGAGGCAGATCAACGGGCTCGCCTCATGGGCTGGCACGAAGAGCCCGCAGAGCCCGACCCGGGCAGCTCGTACGACTCGGGCCGCTAACGAAGCGCCGCAGCTCGCACAACCTCCGCGACTAGGTTGCTCCCGACTCCTGCAGCACTTGTTGCAGCTCGCCGCTGTGATACATCTCGAGCGCGATATCGCAGCCACCGAGCAATTCGCCCTTGACGTACAACTGGGGATACGTCGGCCAGTTTGAAAAACGCTTGAGCGCTTCGCGAAGTTCGGGATCCTCAAAGATATTGACGGCGTGAAACCGCGCTCCGCAGGCCTTGAGCGCCGCCACCGTCTGCGCCGAAAAGCCGCATTGCGGAAAATCAGGCGTACCTTTCATGAAAAGCACCACCGGCTGCGTGGCCAGTTGTGCCTTGATTCGTTCATTGACATCCATCTTGGTCAGTCTCCTGAGACATTCAAGTCGCTTGGTGCCCACCCTTGGCGCGCGATGCTCGTCGCTGCTCGAGGGTCTTCAGCAGTTGCCATTGTTCATCGGGCGTCATGCGGATCCAGCCCGCAATTTCATCCCGCGTCCGCAAACAGCCCGCGCAATGCCCTGTGGTATCCAACGCACAGATGCTGATGCAGGGGGACATCGGCCGGTTTACTGTCTTGTCCAACAAAGGGCCATCCATGATCCACCACCACAACCCAACCGTGGGTTGATCAATTTTGAAAAAGTGCGTCCGTTGAATTATGCGGGGTGCACCCGTATTCTTCAAACCCGTCTGGACCCAGCCATCAACGCGGAGTTTGCTCCTACAATGAAGAATCCCTTAGACAGTGTCGGCGCCACCATTACCCTTGGCGTCCTGTTTTCCGTCCTCGTCATCGTTCTGCCGCAGACCCCGGATCTCGGTGGCTTTCATCACCTCGGTCTCGGTCGTTGGTTGCACATCGTGACCGGTGTGTTCTGGATCGGTTTGCTGTACTACTTCAACGTCGCCCAGATCCCGGCATTGGCCGCTGCCAATGCGGATACGGGAGGCCCCGGTGGCGCTGGTATCGTCAAATATGTCGCCCCTCGCGCCCTCTTGTGGTTCCGTTGGGCCGCTCTCGCCACCTGGTTGACGGGTGCCTGGCTACTGGGCAGCAACTTCGTCAATGCCTTCACCTTCCAACCCGGACAGGTCGTGATCGGCATCGGCGCCTGGCTCGGCACCATTATGCTCTTCAACGTTTGGGCACTCATTTGGCCGAATCAGAAGAAGGTCATTGGCCTCGTTCCGGCCACCGATGAGGAGAAGGCCAAGGCCCGCCGCGTCGCCACCCTCACCTCACGCGTCAATTTCCTTTTGTCCTTCCCGATGCTGCTTTGCATGGGCGGTCAGTCACACGGCTTGCCGTTCTAAGGCATTCGCTTGTCACCAATCCGCTACGTCCCCGCCAAGGGGGCGTAGCGGATGACCTTCCCAAGGTCACCCTGCCGCACGCAATCCTCGTTGGCGTTGCCGCGCACCAAAAACCACTCGTTGCGACTGCTGATGCCCGCACTCTTGCGCGCAGCCTCGGCAAAGCAGGTATCCACAAAGTAATCCGGAACCAGCAATACCCGCCCCTCGTCCGCCATCAGCCAGCGCGCCGCGTCGTACGCCTCCGCATCGCCCTCGCGCCAGCGCCGATGACCAAAATTCACTGTGTCGCGCCTCAAGTGAAGCAAGAATTGCTCTTTGTATGCGAGTAAGCCGAGCTCCTCGTGCTCGCCCACCTGCTGCTGAACGCCTGTCATGAAAGCTTCCGCAGAGCGTATGGGATTGAGTTGCGGGGCCGCGATCAGCCCCCATACCGAGGTTAGACTGGCGACCACCAGCGGCCAGGCGAGCAAAGGCCGACGCCAGAGACAAGCCAGCCAGACGATCAAGGAAACACTCGCGAAGACCCAGAGTGGCATGGCATCGCGCAATTCGGATTTGGCGATGAATTGCGTTGCCCGAGGGTGCCCGAGCCACAGCGCAGCCGCCATGACCACCGCCGGGACGACGAGCACCGCGGCGAGCGCGAGCGAGGTCCTTTGCACCGCAAGCCGCTGCCAAAGCTGCGGTAGATGTGCACTGGCTGCAATCACGAGCGCGGGCAAGGCCGGCAAAATATAAATGCCCCGCTTGCCGGTGCTCAATGAGAAAAACACGATCACCGCAAGACCCCACAGCAACGGCAACCACACCACCGCTGATCGCTCGCGCCAATCGCGTGTCCATGCCGGTACTAGCCATATGAGCAGCGCGCTCACGGGCAGCCAAAGAAAAGGGATGACCTCGATCAGATAGTAATACCAAGGCCGAATGTGGTGCCAAGCCTGGGTGTAACGCTCGAGAGTTTGCTGAAACAGCAATTCGTCACGATAGGCGATCAACTCGGCTGATCCCGACTGCGCTACGTACCACAGCATCGGCACGAGCCAGAGCGAAATGGTCAACAAAAATGCCCCGAGCAACACCGCGATCTCTTGCGCGCTTGGTCGTGTCACGCCTTTGAAACCAGACCGATGCAACAACCACGCGAGCACCCACAGCCCGAGGGTCAAAAATCCCACCGCCTTGTCGATGACCCCAAGCCCGGCCGCGATGCCCCCAACAGCCGCCCAGTGCCAGCCCCCACCGAGTAGCAGACAACGCATGCTGGCGTAGAGCGCGAGGGTACAAAAGAAAATCAGCGTGGCATCAATCTGTGCGCCTCGCATCGTGATCACAAATTGCAGGCTGCAGGCGAGCAACAAGGCCGCGGCCAACCCCGCCTCGCGCCCATGCAAGCGGCGCACGATGTCGTACACCAGACATAATGTCGCGAATGACGCCAACATTGATGGCAGCAAAAAGCCCACCCGCAGTGAGCCGGTGAGACCGATGCCGAGCGCCATCAACCAAAAATGCAGCGGCGGCTTGTCCTGATAGAGATCGCCACCTGCTCGCGGGATCAACCATTCGCCGCTCAACCACATGTCGCGGGCTATCGCGGCGAATCGGGGCTCATCGGCGGGCCATGGGTCACGCAGGCCGAAGCCCACCATGATAAAGCCAACAAAAGCCAGAAATATCCAGCCGAGGTCGAACCAAATCTCGCGACTGATGCGTGCCAAGCCACTCATGGTCGCAAGCCGCCTCAAGGCAGTCATACGTCAGCCTGGTGACGA
This sequence comes from uncultured Acidibacter sp., assembly GCA_964533305.1. Taxonomy (GTDB): domain Bacteria; phylum Pseudomonadota; class Gammaproteobacteria; order Steroidobacterales; family Steroidobacteraceae; genus UBA964. The sequence goes on along the minus strand of CAZHLL010000076.1, from coordinate 2,716 downwards.
CCCGTGCGCAACAAATAAACATTGCGCAGGTAAATGACGAGGCCCAGCCCCTGCCCAGCGATAAACACGGGGTCCTGCTTGTGGATCGCATAGGCGAGCAGGGTCGCTCCACCCGCCAGACTGAAATACCAAAATGCGGTCGGGATGATGCTGCGCTTGACCCGCTCACTCGCCAGCCACTGCACCAAAAAGCGCATTGAGAACAGGGCTTGCCCGGCAAAGCCGACCAACATCCACTCCAGCGATTCCACTTGCATGCAAAAGTTCCTCGCGCTCGGTGAGCGCTCTATTCCTCGGTAATGACCAATCCTGCCCGATAGCGTCGGCGCAACCACATGACTCCAAAGATATCGACGATACCGACCCAGAGCCTGTCAAAGAGACCATATTTCGAGCTACCGCGCTCGCGCGGACGGTGCGATACAGGCCATGACAAAACCGTGGCCCCGGCTCGCTGAAACAACGCAGGCAAAAACCGGTGCATGTGATCAAAATACGGCAACTGCATGAAGGTCGCGCGATGCATCACCTTGATGCCACAGCCTGTGTCAGGCGTGCCATCCCCCAGCAGGCGACCCCGAACCCCATTGGCGACCCGCGACTGCAGATGACGCAACCAGGTGTCGCGACGCTGCACCCGGTTACCGATGATGAGCGCCGCGCTTGCGCGCTGGGCCAGTAACTGCGGTAAATCCGCAGGATCGTTTTGCCCGTCGCCATCCAGCGTCGCCACCCAGTCCGCCGTCGCGTGACTAATCCCGGTATGAATGGCGGCGCTTTGACCGCGACGAATGGAGTGGCGCAACAAGCGTAATGGAATGCCGCTGGCGCGAACCCGCTGGATTGCGGCGACCGTGCCATCCGAGCTGCCATCGTCAACATAGATGATCTCGATATCACGACCTGCGAAAGCCGATCGAATTTCATTGATCAACGGTTCGACGTTGTCTTCTTCATTGCAGACAGGGACCACAACCGAGAGCTCAGGCATCACACGCTCGCCTCTTTCGTTACCACGTCACGCTGCAGACGCCATCGCTTGTACGACCACGGCCAATCTGCCGGCGAATTGCGAATCTGCCGCTCGACCCGGCGCGCATAGCGCTCGGCGAGCTCGCCTGGCTCAAGCGCCTCGCCCGGCATCCACAAAGATTCGAAGCTTGCTAGATATTCCCCGCGTGCCACCCGCTCAATGGCCACAAAGAATGTCGGATATTGCAAGGTCTGCGCGATGACATCGCCACCCATGAAAAACGCAGTGTCACGATTCAAAAATCGGGTCCAATGGCGCCGATCACTGCCCACGGGTTCCTGATCAGCCACCAACGCAATGAGGCGCGGCGACCGGCGGCGACCGACCATGTCGCGCAACAACTTGGGTGCCGCAATCATGCGGGCCCCGAACCGACTACGTAGCGTCAACATGAGTTCGTCCGCCCAAGGATTTCGCAATGGCTTGTAGGCAGCATCCACGGGATAACCCAGTTGACGCGACAGCCCCAGCAGAATCCATTCCCAGTTGCATTGGTGCGCCGCGAGCAAGACGACGGGGCTACCCTCGTGCAACCGCTGTTGCATGAGTTCCAGGTTGGCGAAGCGCATGCGTCGATCGAGCTCCTCCCCGCTCATCGTTGCCGACTTGATGATCTCCACCAGCACATCAGCGTAATTGGCGTAAAACCGGTTACGAAGCTGTTTGCACTGCGATTCGCTCCACTCAGGGAAGGCCATGGACAGATGCGCCATCACCATCTGCGATCGATGCGGCAAGAGATGTTGATTGAGCCAAGCAATGCCGGACGCCACTGAATGCAATGCGCTCATGGGCAGCTTCGCCAAGGCCCGTACCCACCAGGGCAGCCGCCGAGGCATCTCGCCGTCACCCGGTGAAGAATTCGTCATGTCAGACGCGGAGCGCATGAGCTCACTATCTTACGCGAGCCAACCCCGCGCAGACAGCATGCCGGCTACAATTGATCGTGTATGAGCATCCTGCCTCAATTGACCCTAGCATGAGCATCCTGCATCTCGTTCGACACGGTCAAGCCTCCTTCGGTAGCCACGACTACGATCGATTGTCGTCGCGCGGCATGCAGCAGGTGGAGCGCCTCGAAGCGCATTGGCACTCGCTCGGCGATCAGCCGACGGCGCTGTACTCGGGACCCTTGCGCCGACAAAAGCAAACCGCGGAACTGCTGGCTCGACGCTCAAACCTCAACATCATCGAGCACCCGGCGTTCAAAGAATTTGATGCAAGCGAGGTATTACAGGCCTACGCCAGCGCCTCGGGTCTCAACATGAGCGACCCGCACGCCCCACTCGCACTCGAGCGGCCCGGCGTCTCATCCGAACTCATGCACTCGACGGACACCGCCCACAATCCAGAGCGATTACGACGCTTTCAGACGGGGCTTGAGGCGGCCACCCTCGCTTGGGTACGGGGCGAGCTACGGGGCGAGCTCGAAAGCTGGCCTGACTTTCGCGGCCGCGTCATCGATACGGTCGAAAACTTGATCAATGACGCCGGTCGCAGTCAGACCTTGGTGGTCTGCACCTCGGCTGGCGTTATCGGGGCCGCCTTGGGTCACTGGATGGGACTGCATGACGAGGGTGCGATCCGCTTATCTTGGGTGCTACTGAATGCCTCGGTCAGTAGCGTCTTGTTTGATGAAAAACGCCGCAGCGTGCTCTGCTTCAATACGCTACCGCATCTTGA
>CAZHLL010000075.1:0-8883 GCA_964533305.1 uncultured Acidibacter sp. | reverse complement strand
ACCACACCAAAGTATCCGGCCTCGGGGTTGATGGCGTAGAGCCGTCCGTCCGGCCCGGGGTGCAACCAGGCGATGTCGTCGCCCACCGTCGTCACCTTCCAGCCTGGCATGGTCTCAGGCGGAATCAACATCGCGAGATTCGTCTTGCCGCAAGCCGACGGGAACGCCGCGGCCACATAGTGCGTCTCACCCTCGGGGCTCGTGAGGCCCACGATCAACATGTGCTCGGCGAGCCAACCTTCGTTGCGCGCTTGATAGCTTGCGATACGCAGCGCGTGGCATTTTTTGCCGAGCAGTGCGTTGCCGCCGTATCCGCTGCCGAAGCTCATGATAGTGAGCTCTTCGGGGAAGTGCATGATAAATCGACGGTCTGGGTCGAGCTCACCGATCGAATGCAAACCTTTGACGAAGCTGCCCTCAGCCGCAATACGCTCGAGCGCCGGGCGGCCCGCGCGGGTCATGATCAACATATTGAGCACGACGTAGGCGCTGTCCGTTATCTCGACACCGCAACGCGAGTAGGGCGAATCGATCGGGCCCATGCAATAGGGCACCACATACAGCGTGCGGCTTTTCATGCACCCCTCAAAGAGCGCATTCATCTTGGACTTGGCATCGGCGGGCGCCATCCAATTGTTGTTGGGGCCGGCGTCGTCCTTGTGTGAGGTGCAAACAAAAGTCAGGTGCTCAACACGCGCCACGTCCGACGGGTGCGAGCGCGCAAGGAAACAATTCGGGTAGTGCTCTTCATTGAGCTTTTGCAGCTCGCCGCTCGTCTGCAATTCATTGATGAACTGCTCGTGTTCGGCATCGGACCCTTCGACCCAATACACCTGATCGGCCTGTGTGAGCGCGCGCACGGAGGCGACCCAGTCGGTAACTTGCTTGGAGAGGTTCGACAGGGGCGGCAGGGTTTGCGCGGCTGTGGCCATTCTTTCGGTCCTTTGCGTGCTGGAAAACAAACTGAAATTATAACGTTTGCGGACGTTTGAGAAAAACTGCTGCAAATTCAACAAGAAACAGCCGATTTATGGATGCTCGACAGCGCTTTCCCAAGCGGGTAGCGTGCGCCCCGCATGCACGACATTGAGGACATTCTGGGGTCGGACGGCCCTTTTGCCCGGGCGTTGCCGGGTTTTGTGCCCCGTCGGGCCCAGATTCGCATGGCGAGCGCGGTCGCCGAGGCGATGGATGCGCGCCTGCCGCTGATCGTCGAAGCGGGCACCGGGACGGGCAAGACGTTTGCGTATCTCGTACCCGCGTTGCTCGCAGGGCTGCGCGTACTGGTCTCGACCGGCACGCGTACCTTGCAGGATCAGCTCTTCACCAAGGACGTGCCGCTTGTCACGGGCGCGCTCGGCGCGCCGATCACGATCGCGCTGCTTAAAGGGCGCAGCAATTATCTTTGTCGCGAACGACTGCAGCGCGAGGGGGCGCAGGCGGTGTTGGGGGTGGATGAACCGCGCCCGCGAGGCCCGAGCACCCGCGAGAGCTTGCTTGACAAGATCAACGCTTGGTCAAAGATCACGCGCACGGGGGATCTCGCCGAAGTGCCGGGGCTCACCGAGTCGCACCCGCTGTGGCCGCGCATTACCTCAACCCGTGACAATTGCCTTGGCACCAAATGCGGTCAGTATGCCGATTGCCACGTGGTTGCGGCACGGCGCGAGGCGCAAGCAGCGGACCTCGTCATCGTCAATCATCACTTGTTGCTCGCGGATCTTTCGCTGAAGGAGGACGGCTTTGGCGATCTGCTCGGCTCAGCGGATGTCGTGATCCTGGATGAGGCGCATCAGCTGCCGGATCTTGCAACGAAATTCTTTGGGGCGCAGGTGTCGAGCCGGCAGATCGAGACCGTGCTCGCCGAGGGCAAGGCCGCGGTGCTGCGCGCAGGCGGGGCGCTCGCGGATTTGGGTGAGGCCGCCCGAGCGGTCGAGGCGGCGGTGAATGCGCTTTCCTATTCGGTGCGCGCGGCGGGCGCCACGCGCTGGGAGGCCATCAAAGATATCGACTCGGCAGTCGCCGTACTCGCGGAGAGTCTGCGCGCATTCGCCGAGGCGCTGCGATCGGCCTCGATCGAGCCTGCGGTTACGCAAGTGGCCGAGCGCGCCATCGGGGCTGCGATCTCCATCGATCGGCTGCAGCAGGCGGCCGATGAGGGCGCAAGAACGGTTGAGCTCACGACGCGCGGATTTTTGCTGGCCTTGTTGCCCTTTGATGTATCGGCGCGCTTTCGCGCGCTCATCGAAGCGCGGCCCGCCTCGTGGATTTTCACCTCGGCCACCTTGAGCATCGGCGAGGATTTTTCGCATTTCGCGAGCCGCTTGGGGCTCGAGGATGCGCGCACGCTCGCGATCACGAGTCCCTTCGATTATGAATCACAGGCCATGCTCTATTTGCCCGCGGGCATGCCGGAGCCGTCAAGCGCGATCTACGTCGATGCCGTCATCGACGAGGCGATTCCGCTGCTCGAGAGCGCAGGCGGCGGCGCGTTTATTCTCTTCACCAGTCATCGGGCGCTGGCGCAGGGTGCTCAAAGATTGCGAGCGCGCTGGGATGGCGCTGCTCTGCAACCGCTGCTCGTGCAGGGTGAAGAGCCGCGCGAGAAACTACTGCGCGATTTTCGGGAGCACGGTAACGCGGTGCTCTTGGGCACGGCGAGTTTTTGGGAAGGCGTGGATGTGAAAGGGCAGGCCTTGCGTCTCGTCGTGATTGAGAAGCTACCCTTTGCCTCGCCCGATGATCCTTTGACCCAAGCGCGGATTGATTATCTCAAGCAAAAAGGCGGCAACGCCTTTCGTGAGCATCAGTTGCCCGAGGCGGTGCTCGCGCTCAAGCAGGGGGTGGGCCGACTCATTCGCAGCGAGGAAGACCGTGGCATGATCGTGATCTGCGATCCGCGGCTCCTGAGCAAATCCTATGGCCGGGTGTTTCGGGCAAGCTTGCCCGAGATGCCGGTGACGCAGGATCGGCAGGAAGCGATGCGGTTTTTGCGCAGACTCGCATGAGGGGTGGATTGGGCATGAGGATTTCATTGAGGATTTTATTTTGAGTGGCGCCATTCTGGCGATCGATACCTCGACCGAGGCCTGTTCGGCGGCGCTCTTGCTCGCGGATGACACCGAGCCGCGTGTGCGCAGCGCCGAGACCCCGCGCGCGCATGCCGAGCTGATTTTGCCCATGGTCGAATCGCTGCTCGCGGAGTGCAATCTCACACTCAAAGAATTGTCCGTGATCGCCTTTGCGCGTGGCCCCGGCAGTTTCACGGGCGTGCGCTTGGCAGCGAGTGTGACGCAGGGGCTCGCCTATGGCGCGGGTTTGCCCGTGGTGCCGGTGTCGACTCTCGCGGCGGTCGCCGCCGGCGTGATGGAGCGCGATCACACGGCCACCCACGTGCTCATCTGCAACGATGCGCGCATGGGCGAAGTGTATTGGGCGATCTTTGATCGCGAGCTCACGCTTTGGGGCGCGGGCGAACAAGTGTCGCCGCCGGGCGACGTGCAGCCGCCGGTTGATGGGCAGCCATCGGGTGACGTGCGGTCGTTATCACGCCCCACCCGTTGGGCGCTCGCGGGCCATGGGCTTGCCGCGTACCCTGAGATCATCGAACGTTGGCGCGAAACGCTCGCGCTGCAAGACGATGCGCTCATCACCCACATCGATGCGACTCGTTTGCCCTCAGCGCGCGAGGTGGCCTTGCTCGGTCGGCGAGGGCTTGCTGCGGGCGAGGCGATCTCACCCATGCAGGCGGCGCCGATCTACGTGCGCGACCGGGTGACGGAGCCCAAGACTGAGCATAAGATTTGAGCCTGTCATGCGATTGCAACATCGGTCGGATGGAATATGACGGTCACAAGGTCAACGCGACTACCACTGATGGCCGCCAAACAGATTCTGGTGCTCGAGGACGAGAAGCCCATTCGCGACATGATCGCGTTTGGTTTGCGTCGAGCGGGTTTTGAGGTTCGGGAAGCCGAGGATGCGCGCGCCGCGCGCGCCGAGCTCGCGAACAAACGCCCTGATCTCATGCTGGTGGATTGGATGCTGCCCGACATGAGCGGGCTCGAATTCACGCGTCAGCTCAAGCGCGATGCGAACCTGCGCGATCTGCCCGTCATCATGCTCACCGCGCGCGCCGAAGAAGCCGACAAGGTCGCAGGGCTCGAGGGCGGTGCGGATGACTACATCACCAAGCCCTTCAGCCCGCGCGAACTCATCGCGCGCATCAATGCCGTGCTGCGTCGATCGGATCCGCAGGTCGAAGGCGAGGTGCTCAACTTCGATGGCCTGCAGCTCGACCCCGTCGCGCATCGCGTGCTCGCGCACGACAAGCCCGTGACCTTGGGGCCGACCGAGTATCGGATGCTCGAATTCTTCATGACCCACCCGGACCGCGTGTATTCGCGCGAGCAGCTGCTTGATCGGATCTGGGGCGGCAACGTGTATGTCGAAGAGCGGACCATCGATGTGCACATTCGCCGACTACGCAAAGCGCTGGAGGAATTCGGGTACGATCGCATGGTGCAAACTGTGCGGGGCGCGGGGTATCGATTCTCCACCCGCGTGGAGTGAGGTCATCTGAATAACGGGTTCGAGGGATGGGCGTTTGCGCTCTGGCGGCTCATCCTGGTTGGCGCGATCGGCGCCTTGGTCGGCTGGGCAATCGGTCATTTTTGGGCGGGCATGGCGCTGATCTTTGCGCTCGAGCTCGGCCGGCAGTTGCTGCACCTGTTTGATTTTGAAAACTGGCTGCGCAATCGCAATCGGCGCAATCCGCCGGACGGTAGCGGGCTCTGGGGCGAACTCGTCTCGCAAGTGTCGCGCCTGCATCGACGCAAACAATTTCACAAGCAACGCATTCTCGCGCTCTTTCGCGAGCTGCGCCGCTCGACGGCCTCGATGCCCGATGGCGTGGTCGCGCTCAATCAGGCGCGCGAGATTGTCTGGTTCAATCGCAAGGCGGCGGAATTACTGGGTCTTAAGCGCAAGACGGATTTTGGTCTGAGTTTGTCGGGGCTACTGCGTGTGCCCGAGTTCACGCGCTATCTGCAAAAAGGCGATTTCTCGCGTGGCGTGATTGTGCCACCGCGGGTGGGCGAGACGATCGCGCTTGAGTTTCAGGGCGTGCCCTATGGCGAGGGGCAGGTGTTTTTATTGGTGCGTGACGTCACACGGCAGACGCAGCTTGAGCGCATGCGCAAAGATTTCGTCGCCAATGCCTCGCACGAACTGCGCTCGCCACTCACCGTGATCGCAGGATACCTTGAGACCTTGGCGCTCGATCCGGATCTGCCGACCGAGCTCAAACCTCCGCTCGAAGAAATGCGTCGCCAGTCCGAGCGCATGACCGCCATCATCAGTGATTTGCTCGAACTCTCGCGGCTTGAGGCAAGCGATGAGCAGGTGGAAGGCGCACCGATCGACATCACGGCGCTGCTTGCGGTGTTGCGCAAAGATATCCTCGCGCGCGAGGGGCTGATCCACAATATCGACGTGCGAGTGGAGTCGCCCGAAGATTTGCGCGGGGATTTGGGGCTCATCCAATCGGCGTTCTGGAACTTGCTCGATAACGCCGTCAAATACAGCCCCGGCGGCGGCACGATCACGCTGCGCTGGTGGGTCGATAAACAGGGCGGGCATTTTTCGGTGGCGGATCAGGGCCCCGGGATCCCGGCGGAGCATATCCCGCGTCTGACCGAACGGTTTTATCGGGTCGACAAAGGTCGGGCGCGGCACATGGGTGGCTCGGGTCTCGGGCTCGCGATCGTGCGCCACGTGTTGCAGCGCCACGGGGCCGAGCTTGCCATCACGAGCGAAGAAGGTCGCGGCAGCACCTTCCACTGTCATTTCCCGGTCACGCGATTGATACGTACGTCGGTCGCCAATCCGTGATCGCTTTCGGTATGCTGCCGGTCAAGCAGGCGCCATGCGGTGCGCCGGGGGTGTAGGGCCATGGAAAAATCCGATCTCTCACAACACATCTCGCGTCGCTATAACGAGGACCTCGAAAAGATTCGCGGTCGCGTGCTCGCCATGGGCGGCTTCGTCGAAGATCAACTCGCCAAAGCCGTGACGGCGCTCGTCGAGGGCGACAGTCGACTCGGTGAATCCGTGGTGCAGGATGACTTTCAGGTGAATGCCATGGAAGTCACCATCGACGAAGAGTGCTCTCGCATTCTTGCGACCCGCGCGCCCGCCGCGAGTGACCTAAGATTGATCGTCGCCATCATCAAGGCCATCACCGATCTTGAGCGCATGGGCGATGAGTGCGAGAAAATTGGTCTTATCGCGGCGCGGCTCGCCGTTGAAGAGCGCCCCGCCAATAAATACCGCGAGGTCAAACATTTGGGTCGGTTGGTGCAAAGCATCGTGCACGACACACTCGATGCGTTTGCGCGCCTCGACCCGGAGGCTGCGCTGCGGGTGGCGCGCATGGATAAAGCGGTCGATGAGGAATACGAGGCGATCCAGCGTCAGTCCATCACCTTCATGATGGAAGATCCGCGCAACATCAGCCGCGCGCTCGATGTGATGTGGATCGTGCGTGCGCTTGAGCGCATTGGCGACCACGCCAAAAATATTTGTGAATACGTGATCTTCATGGTGCACGGCAAAGATATCCGTCACGTCCGACTCGAAGACGTCGAGACCGTGCTCGCACGCCGGTCCGAGGGCGGCTAAGGGTCGTGACGGCGCAGGTGCCACTGCAAGCGCGACTCGCCGCCTGGGCATGGGATCGTCGCATCGTCAATGGCGCGGGCTTTTTCGCTTGCGTCCTCATGATGCTCTACGCGCTTTACGCCGAGCACGTGCTCGGCTTTGAACCCTGCCCGCTCTGCATGTTTCAGCGGGTGGGGGTGATGGGCTTGGGGGCTGTGTTTTTGTTGGCGGCGCTGCATCACCCCGCAGGCGCACGCGGTGCAAAGATCTATGCGGCCTTGCTCGCGCTCGCCGCGGCCTTTCCGCTCTATGTGTCGGGACGCCATGTCTACATCCAGAGCCTGCCCGAGGGCAGCGTGCCTTCCTGCGGTGCGAGCTTTGATTACATGATGGACGTGTTCCCGCTCATGACCGTGGTGCAAAAAGTGCTCACGGGCGCGGGTGAATGCCAAAAAATTGATTGGGCGTTCCTCGGGCTTTCCATGCCGGGCTGGGTGTTCCTGTGCGTTGCCCTGCTCGCCGCGTGGGGAGTGTGGGTCAACGCACGCACGGCCCGTTAATATTCATTGAGCTGACACGACTCCGTCATCGTTGCGTCACCGAGTGGGCGCAGACTCCCCGAGCAACATGAATAGCAGGGGAAACCCTTGAGTCCGTCGTACTCGCCCCGTCATTCGGTTCGCAGCGTCTTCATCTCCGACATCCACCTGGGTTCGCGCGGTTGCAACGCCACCGCCCTGCTCGACTTCTTGCACGAGGTGCAGACCGAGACCCTCTACCTCGTGGGCGACATTGTCGATCTGTGGAGTCTGCGCAAATCCTTCTACTGGCCGCAGGAGCACAACAATGTGCTGCGCACGCTGCTTGGCAAGGCCAAGCACGGCACACGAGTGGTGTACGTGCCCGGCAATCACGATGAGGATTTCCGCGAATTCTTCGGCACTCAGTTCGGGCAGCTCGAGATCGTGCGCGACTGCGTGCACACCACCGCGCTCGGCGAAAAGTTGCTCGTGTTGCACGGCGATGAGTTTGATAGCGTGGTCAAGTGCAGCCCGTGGCTCGCGGCCGTGGGGGCGCAGGCCTATGATTTCTCGATCGAGATGAACCGGCATTTCAATCGGGTGCGCCGGTTCTTTGGCTACGACTACTGGTCGCTCGCCAATTATTTGAAGCACAAGGTCAAAAACGCCGTCAATTACATCTCGAGCTTTGAGCAGGCGGTCGCGCAAGAGGCGCGTCGACGCGGCGTCGATGGCGTCGTCTGTGGCCATATTCATCGGGCCGAGATCACCCGCTTCGAGGATATCCTCTATTGCAATGACGGCGATTGGGTCGAGAGTTGCTCGGCGCTCATTGAAGATCGCAACGGTCGTCTCGGCATCTGGAACTGGCTCGAGATGCAGCAAAACCTGCGGGTGCCTCGTGATCTCGCCGCCGCGAAAGCCGCGTGATGTGGCGTCAATTCCCTGTGCAGCGAGGACGCTCGCTGTGGCGACTGTTCGTCGTCGCTGTCGGACTCGCAGGCTCCCTGCCGAGTGTCGCGGCGACGACTTTGCTGGGCGATGCCAAAGCCGAGAGTGGCCAGTCTTTTGCTTTTGCCGCCGGGCAGTGCGCACACGGTCTTTTTGTTGAATGGCGAGATGGGGCGGGGCGCCTCGCCGCCCGAGAAGAGGTCTCGCTCATGGGTCAAAGCTGGAGTCATTATCGGCTCGAGCGGCCCAACGTAGGGCAGGTGATCGAGGGTGTGCGGGTCGGAGATCGCTTGACGTTGGTCACCACGCGCCAGGGCGAGCGCAAAGAGCAAGCACTAAGCGTGACGGATGAGGTCGTGGCAGGACCGTTGTTGATCCGGCGTCTGCAGGCGGCGTTGACGACGCTCCGCCAGGGCGAGCCCTTGGAGCTCGATTATTTGATCGCCGATCAGGCGGCGACGCTGCGGCTCAAGATTCAGCGCGTGGAGATCGATCCACGGACGCGTGCGGGCGCGGGGACGGGCGCGGGTCGAGCGACGCATGCCGCAGGCTCCGTGCGTTTGCGCATGGAAGCGGCGTCCCCTTGGATGCGACCCTTCGTGCCCCAGACGTTTCTGACCTTTGATGCGCACGGCGAGCTCGTGGCCATGCAGGGGCGGTTCTTGCCGCTCGCCGGGACGGCGTCGCGCTCGCAGCCGCTTGCGGGGGTGTTGAGTCTGCGACCCGCGACTTTTGATGGCGCGGTGGATGG
>CAZHLL010000074.1:0-9383 GCA_964533305.1 uncultured Acidibacter sp. | reverse complement strand
ATGAACCGCGTGCAGTACACCATCAGTAACTTGATGAACGTGGTGGAAAACACGAGCGAGGCCAAGTCACGTATCTACGACACCGACTACGCTGCAGAATCGGCCGCCCTCGCCCGCACCCAGGTGTTGGCGCAGGCGGGTACCGCGATGCTCGCGCAAGCGAATCAGTCGACGCAGTACGTGCTCAACTTGTTGCGACAGGGCTAAGGTCGCATCGAAATCGCCATGCGGGGCACGTCACACACACCGATTTCTTTGCCAGAGCGTCGAGGTACTCGCGCTCGTCGGCAAGGTATGGTGGGCGTCGCCCTCGCGGGTTTGCTGATCTCGTCTTGGGCTACTGCGGGCACATCGTCCATCACGCTAACGCAGGCTGCCAAAGAATTTGCGGCGACCGCGCTGGGTCTTGACCCTGCAAGTGTCGACGCCCTGCACGTCGATCCGCGGTTGCCGCTTGGTGAGTGCGCCTCGGGCTGGAACTTCAGCTTCGCGTTCAATTCTCGAACCACGGTCGAGGTCGCTTGCGATGCCCCGGGCAGCGCCAAGCGTTATGTGGCACTACGTTTGCCCGCCGAGCCTGTCGCGAGCGCGCCGGGTTTGACCTACGTGGTAGCTGCACGAGACTTGCCTTTTGGCCACCTCGTGCGTTTATCGGATCTCAAGCTCGCGACCACCCCACAGGGCGATCGCCTACCCCCTCAAGCTTTGACCTCTATGGACGACTTATTGGGACAGTCCCTGACGCGCCCGATGCGTGCTGGGGAGGCGGTGGGTCGTGCGGACGTACGGCAGGCCATCCTCGTGCGACGCAAAGCACGGGTTACGGCCTGGTCCGAGTTTGCCGGCGGCCGTATCGCTACATCCCTGATTTCATTGGAAAATGGTCGCACCGGCGACTGGATCGAACTTGAAAACCCGGGCAGTGGCCGCAAGGTCCGCGGGCAGATCCAGGCCGATGGCACAGTCCGGCTCGGTAGCAACCGCGTCGTGCTGACGGCTGCCACTCCCACAATTTCATCATCCGGCGCTAAAGTTTCTGCGGCTGGGGACGACTGATCCCCCATAGAAGTAGGATTCGCGCCATGACTATCGACAAATTACAACCATCAGTGAATCAGGTATCGCTTGAGGCCAAGGCCGCACAGGCAGCGGATGTCGCTGCTCGGGCGCAGGCCACCGCACGCAAGCAACAAACCGAAGCGCAGCAGGCCAAGGTCGTGCAGAAAGGCATGGCCGAGGTGGTGAGCGTGCCGGTCAAGGTGTCCGTCGCCGCCCAGGAGCGCCTGCAGGCCGCTCGCGTGGCTGGCGAAAAAGATGCCTTTGATCAGGAAAAAGTCGATCGCATTCGTCGCGAGATCGCCGAGGGGAGCTTCCCCATCGACGAGGAACGTCTCGCGCGCAAATTCCTTGAACTTGAGAAACAACTGGGAGATCTGGGGCGCTGATTCTCTTTGAGGGTCACTCGCCTGCCCCTGCACATCACTATGACTGTCGCGCAGCCCGAGACCCTCGAACAATTGCAATCCCTTTGCGATGACCTCTGTCATCTGCTCGAACGTGAGCACTCCGTGCTGCGCTCGCGCAACGGCCTCATCGGCGCCGGCGTCTCCGAGCTCGAACAACTGCACAGCGAAAAAGATCGTCGGATCGATGTTCTCGATCGCGCGAGCCGAGGTGGTTTGTACTCGGATCAGGCTAAGGCGGATCCCGCCCGCGCTGATACCGTGCGTCAGTCCATCGAGCGCTGCAAATCTTTGCAGGCGCGCAATCATCAGGTGTTCAGTCGGGTGGTCGGATCTCAGCGACGCTTGCTGTCGATGCTGCGTGATCCTACGGAAGAAGTCAGTCTCTATGATCGCGGCGGTCGTAGCCTCGATTACGGCAGCTCGATCCGCGCCCATCGCGCCTGATCAATCGGGCTCGCGACCTTCCATCCAATAGACCCACGACAACACCACGGCAACGGCCGTGTACACGTCGCGCGGGATGGGCGTACCCAAAGGTAAGTCCGCGAGACGCGCGGCGAGCACGGGGTCGCGCATGACGGGAATGCCCTGCTTTTCGGCCTCGCGAATGATGGCTTCGGCGACCGCCGCTCGACCGCTCGCCGTGATGACGGGGACAGGGTTATCGCCGTACTCCAGCGCGACGGCGCGATCGGCGGTAACAGCACGATCAGCGGCACTCATACGCGGATTTCCTTGAGTCGACCCGGCTCACTCTCGGGCGGCCCCGTATCCTCATCTGCGCGGATCACCGCCCAGCGTGCAAGCTCAAGCCCGGCATCCTCCAACCGCCGCGCAAGCTCACCGCGCGCCGACTCCCATTGCTCGATGCGACTCGCTTCGGCCGTGAGCAAAGTAATGCCCACCCCTAACTTGCCCACTTGCTCGATGCGGATATCGACATCACCCATGGGCAAGGAAATGCCGCAAAGCCGCATGCGCCAGGGCGCCTCTTCGCCACCCTCATCGCCGCGTTTTTTTTGATCGTCGGGGTGAATACGCCGCGGATCCTGCTGCAGGGTGAGCCACCACGCCCCCAGCCCATCGGGCGCGGGTAATACAAAGGAATAACAGGCACCGCCGGATTGGTGGGCGAGCGTCGCCGCGCTCTGCAGCGATACCATGTCATCGAGTGCCGCCCAGGCCTCGCGCACCCGCTCACCGCGAGGATGTCGCTCTATGAAATCGAGGATCTGTCGCTTGAGATCCGCGGGTGGCACATTACGCTGATCTTTGAGCCGCGCCTCGAGAAAGAGCCCCGACTGCGACAGCGAGCTCGTCACCGCCTGCATCCAGCCGCCCACGCCGCTCGGCATCGCTCCGACCGGCATGCCGCCCATACCCATAGCCATACCCATGCCACTCACCGACGCGCCACCCATGGGGCCGCCCCGCATGAGCGACTCGGCGCCGCCCGCGCGAGCGCCGTTGAGCCTTAACCACTGCGCCCACTGCGCGAGTGCACGTGGCGGCTCCAATCTTGCGGCCAAAGCCTGCAAGGCGCCCGCGACGCCCGAGGCCAAACCCCGCGTCGCCGTCGCATTCGAGGTCTCAACAATATCGCCCAAATCCACCGCGCCGTAGACCGTCATGGCCCCGCGCACAGGGGGTGCACCGCCAATCCGCGACGCCGTCTGCCCTGCCAGTGGTAACAACGGCACCAACATGGTCGCCCCGTCGGCGTTGCGCGCGACCTGCAAAGAAAGCGCGGTGTTCTCCATCAGTCCGGGGATCGGCCGCGCCGAAAAGAAATGCTCGCCGATGCGCAGCATCATCTCGTCATTTTGAAAACGCACCATGGCCGAGAGCGTGGTCCCCGCCTGCCATTGCGCCGCCGCCGCGGTCGCCGCTGGCACCCGGATCGCACGCTCAAGCGCCGGCACCAGATCGGCATCCGGCGGCACGGGCATTTGGGGAGGCAAACCAACAGGGCTCAGCATCGCGATTCCAGTCGCCTCGGCACGGGTGAACTTGAGTATAGTTAGATTGTTTCATTTTGGAGTGAATGCCATGCCTGTTGTTGTGTTGCTTGCCGTCCTCGGAGCCCTGCTCGGGTGGCAGTCACCTGCCCTCGCGCAGGAGGCAGCCGCAACCCCGCCGCCCCAAACCGTGCGGCCACTGCAAAACCCACCGCCACGCTCGCGCACCATCCCAGAGCTCGTCTGCACCGGCACGCAGTTGCAGGTAATTGAGCACGGGTCGCTGCAGAATTCTTTGACGGATAGCCCTTTCCGGCTGCGCTTGCGCGGCAACATGGTCTACACGGGTGAGTCCGCGAGCACCGAACAGTTCAACAGCCTCATCAGCCGCACGGACCAACGTCGCTGGACGGCGGGGCCTTCCACCCTGCTACTCGATGACCCCTTGAAGCAGGGCGCCTGGGTGACGGTCGAAGCCGACCGCACGAGTGTGCGCGCGCTCGCCTGCGAGGAGTTCGATACCTCGCGCCGATGAGATCGAGAGTCCGCCACCGACCGACCATGATGCTTGGGATCAAAGAATCGGCTCGTATCACGCTGCTGTTGCTCGGCGTCGTGGCGCTCGGCAGCTGCGGAGGTGGTGGCGGCAGTGATGAAGCACCGCCGACCAGTAACGAACCACCGATTCAGACGGGGCGTCTCGATGAGCTTGACGCGTCGGGTCTCAGCTACCAAACCTCGACGCTCACCGGCACGACCGACGACACGGGGAGCTTTCGCTATCGTTGTCCGAGCAACTGCGAAACCGTGACCTTTCGACTGGGTGGCATCACGCTCGGTAGCGCCACCGGCAACGCCAAAGTATTGCTCGCCGAGTGGCAAGGGGGCACGAGCAATGGCGTGCTTTCTGAAACTACACTGCGTCGCGCACAATTGCTCTTCGCGCTCGACAACAATGCGGACCCGACCGATGGCGTCAAGATCGATGGGGCGACCGCAACGGCTCTTGCCAATCGCAGTCTGAACTTTGACTCGTCCACCTTTGACAGCGATATCGCCGCATTGGTGGACGCGTTGCGTAATGATGCGAGCTTGAGCGCAAGCTACCGCAGCGCCATCGTGTTATTGCCCCGTACGCGCGTGCGAGCGCTGCTCGAACAAGCCATCGCCAAAGCACGCGGCGTTTGGGTCGAGCGACCAACGGCAGGTGATAGCCCCGTTACCGAGATCCGCAAATATGTCGTGACGGTCGCTGACGGCCTACGTATCCCCTACACCGGTAACGCGCAGGCCTTGCGCGAGCGTTACCCGCGCGGCTTGCTGCCCGCCGTGGGCGCTGCACTCACCGTCACGGGCGGCAGTGCCACGAGCGGATGGGAGCTTGCCTCGCTCACGACGCGCGGTATTCATGTGCCGGCGCCCAATTATTCCGCCGGTGGCGAGGTACGTGCCGCAAGCGTGCTTGTGACACCGGGTAGCCAAGGCGCACCCGCGACGGCGGCCTTGCGTGTGACCGCCGAGGCTGCGAACCTGCAATCTTTGACGGCACTTTCCACGGTCGGTGGCGCAAGCTTTTCCGGGCGCCCCACCCCCACCGGTGCCTCGGGCAGTGACGGTGCCCGCAACCTCAATGAATCATTGCAACCGGTGACGCCGGAGTTCGATCAGCTCGGCATCCACCCTTCCGGCCTTGCCCGCGCAGGCGATGGCAGTCTGTGGGCCTGCGATCAATCCGGACCCTTTTTGTTGAAGCTCGATGCGCAAGGTCGTAGCGTGGAGCGCTATGGCCCCGCGGGGAACCGCGGGGCGCTGCCCGACGTAAGCCGTCGACTGCCGGCTATCTTTGAATCGCGACAACCCGCGCTCGGTTGCGCAGGCGTCGCCATCAACGATGCGCGTCCAGGCTCAATCCTGATGGCGGCCGCCGCCGTGCTCGATGTCGATGGACGGACCCGCGATCCAGCAAGTTTGATTCGCCTTATTGATTTCGACAGTCGCAACCAGACGAGCCGCCAGTTTGCGGTCGGCATCGAGGCCAATGAATTTGAGCTCACCGTGCTCGATATCGACGCCATTGATGGCGAGCGGATGTTGGCGCTCGTGCGCTATCGACCGAGCGCCGGCGCCGCGTTCCGGCATGAAGTACGGCTCTGGGATTTGACGGGCGCCACCGACATCAGTACACGCACTCTCACCAACGGGCCAAACTCAGGACGAGCGCTCGAGTACGGCACCGCGCAAGAGGTTTCTTTGAGTGGGGTGACGCGAGTCAATCAAAGAATGATCGTGCGCTTACAGGATTTTGGTTGGACCCTGCCCGACGCGACGGGTCTGGCCAGAGCGGATGCACGCACGCTCTTCGTGATCGCCAACGTCAACGGCGGCGTGCGCAGCGAGATCCAAGGGGGCGACCCCGCACTCAGCGTCGCCGAGCACCAAGTGACGAGCGATGGCCTCATCACACCGCGCCCCCTCGGCGCCCCGGCGCCCCGTTTTGCGTTGACACCGACCGACTTTGAGGCAAGAGAACTCGTTTTGTGGTCGCTGACCTTAAGGGAGGTGCCGTGACAACGCGAACCACGCGAATCACGCGGCACATGCGACTCGCTCTATCGATGCTGACTGCTCTCGCGCTGGTGGGTTGCGGCGAGTCGACCATGCCTGACTCGACGTCGCTCGGCCCCGTTCGCGGCCAGGCGGCGGAGTTGCGCGACGATATCGCATTTGTCCCCGGCACGAACCAGCGCTACACCGGCCCGCTCGTCACTTATTACTGGAATGGCGACTACGTCCGCGCCTACTACAGAAATGGGGTACAGCATGGACCGTGGGCTCGCTATTCCAAAGATCACCAGTTACTGCAGCAAGTGTGTTTTGAGTCGGGAGTTCCCGTTGCGTGCCGCGATTAGCCGGCCCTCCGATAATCGTTCCATTTCGGATGTAACATTTTATAATTGCGCGTGTCTGTCGAATTCTCCTCCCGCCATTTTCGATCCTCCCTGAGCAACGGCGCCGATCGTGGCGGGCTCGCGGACCTCTTTCCGCGCATGTTGGCGTTGGTCTTTGCACTCGTGATTGGTGCCTTGGTGGGCCTCGTGACGTTTGGCTGCTTCAAGCTCATTGCGGCGATCAGCGGTCTGTGGGCACCGGAACTTCCGCAAGATCTCTTGGCCGTCGAGTGGCAATACAGCATCGCGCTAGGCATGACACTCTTGGTGTCGGCCTTGATCGCAGGTCAATTATTGCAGGCCATCGAGGGCGGGCGCCCTCACGGCCCAGCCGATCTGATCCACGCGGCCCAGCATGATCGCGATCCCTCCGGTCGTAATGGGTTTCTGTCGTCGCTGCTCGGGATCGTGAGCGTCTCCGGCGGCGCTTCGGTCGGTATCTTTGGTCCGCTCGCGCTGCTCGGCGGCCTCATCACCGGTTTCTTTGGTCGCCTGTGGCATAACGGCGTACCGCGCGATGTCTGGCTCGGTGCGGGTGCGAGCGCGGCCGTGGCGGCCGTCTTCTCGGCGCCACTCGGTGCGGCGCTCTTTGCACAGGAAGTGATCAGCCGACGCTTCAGCGCCTACGGCTTTGCGCCGGCACTCGCCTGTGGGCTCGGCGCCTATTGGGTCGCCGATACTCTGCAGGGGGGCGCCCCGCTCTTTCAGGTGGGCGCTGCCCCCGAGCTCACCCTCGACACCGCGCTCATCGCGCTTGCCATCGGGGCGATCTGCGGTCTCGTCATGAGTCTGCATATTTTGATCGCGGCCGCCTCACCCATGATGGGCAAGCTCTCTGGAATTCCGCTGTCCCTGCGGCCGCTACTGCCCGCCACAGTGCTATTTTTGTTGTCTCCGCTTTTGCCGCACATGCTGGGCTCGGGCTTCGGCACCATGGCGCTCGCCTTTGAGGGCGCGCTCTCCCTCGATCTCATTTTTTGGTTGATCGTGGCGAAGCTGTTGCTTGCGAGTCTCTGCATCGGCTTTGGTTTCTTTGGTGATGAGGTGATACCCGCACTCTTCATTGGCGCGCTGCTCGGTGCGGCAGTGGCCACGATGCTCGGTAATGCAGGTCTTGCCGCGATCGCCCCGTATGCCATTCTCGGCGCGACGGCGTCGCTCGCCGCCGTGATCGGCGCACCGATGGCAGCCATTGTGATCGTGCTCGAGATGACCGATAGCTATTCTTGGGCGGCCTTGGCCGCGATCAGCGTGCTGGTGGCAACCCAGCTTTCGCGCGCGCTCGCCGCTCGCTCCAGTTTTGATCGTCAGCTCGAGATGCGCGGGGTCACCGTCAATGATGACCACCGACCGCGATCAGGCTGGCTGCGTTGATAGGCTCGCTGCGCGAATAACCGGGCTGAGCGGACAGTCAAGCCACCCACTTGGCGCCAGAGCGCGGCGGAGCATTACCATCCGCTGACTGATTTGCCATCGGGCGGCAACTGAAACACAAGGTCGTCGCTTGCTGCCATACTCCGCGGGTCAACATCAGCCGGCCACAGCGCGCGCAGCGACCGTGACCGGGTGTACCCGCATCGCGCGGTGGCCACCATACGGCAGATTGTTGCGTTCCGACTCTCATGTCTGTTAAGTCGGCCAAAAAACCGCCAACTTAAGGAAAAGCGATGACCGAACAGCCCTCAACTGTGACCCAAGTCCCCCGTGGCGCCCTCGCCCGAGCACTCGATGCCATCGAGCGCATCGGCAATCGTCTGCCGGATCCAGCGATGCTGTTTTTGATCCTGCTCGGCATCGTGGCGCTGCTGTCGGCCTGGTTTTCAACTCTGACATTCAATGAAATTGACCCGCGGACGCGCGAGGCGATTGTCATTCGCAACCTACTCGCCCCCGATAATCTCACGGCCTTCATGTCGGGGATGGTCAAAACTTTTGTGGACTTCCCTCCGCTCGGTGTGGTGCTCGTGGCCATGCTCGGTATCGGCGTCGCCGAGCATACGGGCTTCATCCATGCCGCTTTGAAGGCTCTACTCTCGGTCACCCGCCGCTCGCTGCTGACGCCCGTTGTCATCACGGTGGGGATCGTCTCGCACGTCGCGGTGGACGCAGGCTACGTGCTCGTCATCCCGCTCGGCGGACTCATCTTCCATGCCGCCGGGCGCCACCCTCTCGCCGGGATTGCCGCCGCTTTTGCCGGTGTCTCCGGGGGCTTCAGCGCGAACTTTGTTCCCTCATCACTCGATCCGTTGCTCTCCGGAATTACGCAAGCCGCCGCGCAGCTGCTCGACCCCTCGGTCACGGTCAATCCACTCAATAATTGGTTCTTCACGCTGTCTTCGTCAGTCGTGATCATCGTGGTCGGTTGGATCCTGACCGATCGTTTCATTGAGCCACGGCTCGCCAACACCGCGGTGGATGGCGATGCGCTTGCCGTCGAAGACCAAACCCTGACGAGTGCACAAAAGCGAGGCCTGGTGCGTGCCTCGCTCGCCTTGCTGGCGGCCGCGGTACTCCTTGTACTCAGCGCGTGGGCACCCGGATCCGCATGGCGTAACGCCGACGGACTGCTGACCGCCTTTGATGCGCCGTTGATGCGCTCGATCGTCGCGTTGATCTTTGTGCTCTTTGTCATCCCCGGCATTGTCTATGGGTATGTGGCAGGTACCGTCACCTCCCATCGCGATGTGATCCAGGGTATGACCCGCGCCATCAGCGGCATGGGCTATTACATCGTCATGGCTTTCTTTGCGGCGCAGTTCATTGCCGCCTTTGGACAATCGAATCTTGGGCCGCTCGTGGCCATCAAAGGGGCGGACGCCCTGCGCGAAGCGGGCCTGCCGATGCAGGTGACCTTGGTCGGCATCGTGCTGCTCACGGGCCTCGTCAACCTGATGGTGGGTTCGGCGTCGGCCAAGTGGGCGCTCATCGCCCCGGTGTTCGTGCCGATGTTGATGCAGCTCGGTGTCTCGCCCGATCTCACCCAGGCGGCCTATCGGGTGGGTGATTCGAGC
>CAZHLL010000073.1:0-9404 GCA_964533305.1 uncultured Acidibacter sp. | reverse complement strand
CATGTTGCTTGTCGCGTTGTGGCTCGGCACGGCCTTCGGTGAACGGGCTCGTCGCGAGACCGCAAGCCAAGCGTCCTCCGCTGCCGTCTGATCTTTGATGACCCTGTCGAGCACACTGCCGGCGTGGCGGCCCGGGCGCGATGGCCGCGGTCGGGTGGATTTGCGCGTGATCTGGCGTATTGCGCTGCCGCTCATGGTCACCAATGCGATCCAATCCGCCCTCAATTTGACCGACACCTGGTTCATTGGCCGTCTATCGACCGATGCCGTGGCAGCGATCGGTGCCATTTATTGGTTGATGACCGGTGCCATTCTGATTCTGGGGGGGATCGGGCTCTCCGCTCAATCTTTTGTTTCACAAGCGGATGGTGCAGGGCGGCGCTCGCGGGCCTCTCAATGTGCCTGGAACAGTCTCTGGGGTTCGCTCGCGACGCTACCCTTCTTCGTGGCCTTTGCATGGGGTGGTGCGCCGCTGCTCGGCTTGTTCCGGCTGGATTCCAACATCGAATATTTGGCCATCGAGTACTGGGAGCCGCGTTTGCTTGGGGCGGTGCTCGGGGCCATGAGCTGGGGCTTGATGAGTTTTTTCAATGGGATCGGCGCCACTCGCATCACTTTGTATGTGGCTGTTGCGACGTTGCTGACCAACATCCCTGCCAATGAATGGTTCATGTTCGAGCTCGGTTGGGGAATGCGGGGTGCAGCCTGGGGGACGAATGCTGCGCAGGCGATCGGCCTTCTTTTGGGCTTCGGATTTTTGTTCTTTGGAAGTATTGCCAAGCGCTACCGAACCCATCTGACTTGGCGCCCTCGCTGGGCCATGGTCAAGCGCCAGCTGGCGGTGGGTCTACCGATTGGTGTGATGTATGGCGCCGATGTGCTCGGTATTGCACTGATGCAACTGATGGTGACTCAAGTGGGCAGTGTCGGGGCCGCCGCGACCCAGATCGTGATCATGCTCACCTCACTCTCTTACATGCCTGGACTTGGGATCGCCACGGCGGGAACGACGCTGGTCGGCCAAGCGATTGGAGCAGGTGATCGTGACTGGGCCGCTCGCCTTGGACGTTACATCATCTTTTTTTGTGCGGCGTTCATGCTCGGGGTGGCCGTGGTGCTCCTCGTCAGTGGTCCCTGGCTGTTGCCGAGTTTCGTGTCGAGTGGTGATGCCGCCGCCGCTTCAGCCGTCGCAGCAGCGATGCTTTTTCTTTGGCCGGCGGCAGCCTATCAGATGTTCGATGGGTTCTATCTCAGCTCGAGCTTTGCGTTGCGCGCGGCAGGTGACACGACCGTGCCGGCGGCGACGGCTTTGCTGCTGTCCTGGTTTTTCTTTGTGCCTCTCGCGCACTGCCTGATATTCACCCCGGAGCAGGCTTGGGTATCGGGCCTGCCACAATGGGGATTGGGTGCACTCGGCGGGTGGTTGGCGCTGATGTGCTACTTGATGTTGCTCGGCAGTTTGATGTTCTACCGTTGGTCCAGCGGTCGTTGGCGCAAGATTGATCTTTGGGGGCGCAGCTAAGCAGCGCGTCGCCAGCGCAGCAGCATCAAGGCAGCACCCAGCATGCCGCCCAAATGAGCAAAATGGGCGATGCCTCGTGCAGTGCCGGTGACGCCAAGCAAGAGCTCAAGAGCGCCGAAAATCGCGGCGAATAACCACGCTGGCATCGGGATGGGCGGAATCAGCGGCACGACCTTGCGCTTCGGGAACATCACCGCAAAGCCAAGCAGCAGACCAAAGATTCCGCCGGAGGCGCCCACCGTGGGGGCAAGCTCCCCGGTGGCGGAGGTGACCGCCATTTGTGCCAGAGCCGCAGCCAGCACGCTGGCAAAGTAGAGATGCAGCAAACGCCGCGCACCCCAATAGCGTTCGAGTTCAGAGCCGAAGCTGAGCAAGCCGACCATATTGAAGGCGATGTGGGCGACGCTGCCATGTAAAAACGCATAGGTCAGTAACTGCCACGGTGCAAAACCATAGCCCAGTGGCCAGAGTGCAAAATCCACCAGTGCGCTCGGGTTGAGCATCTGCCAAACAAAAATCGCTGCATTGGCGATCAGCAGTGTACGGGTGGCGGAACCTAGACGATCAAGCATGGCGAGCGATCGTCTTGCTCAATGACTTTCGAGCCAGGTAAACAAGCGGTTGCAGAATCGAATTTTTTGCTCTTTGCCCGCGACGACGTGAGCGAGATCGTCCCAGGTTTCACCGATCGCCCCGGGTATCGCTTGTTCGATAGGCAAGGTCGTGCGGGGGCTGGTCACTTGATCGAGCGCGGCATGAATCACGAGTGTCGGGCACTGTACGGTGTGCAATCGACTGCGTGACTCAAAATTGACGCAGGCATCGATCAGTCTCGAGTGAGCCTCATAGCGACCATGCAGTTCTTTCCAGCCGCCCTGGGGCCCAAGCAGCTTGTCCCGATTCTGGTTGTAGTACTCCGCCGTGAATGACAACAGCGTCACGGCTTTCTGAAAAGCAAAGAAACCGGCATCACGGTGCAGCCAGCGGAACATCTCCAGTTGATCGCGCAGGAAATCATCCACTTCGCACCAGGCACCCGTGTTGAGCATGCTGCGGGCGAGATCGGGTCGCCGCATCGCCATTTCTTGCGCAATGCAGGCACCCATGCCCACAAGACCCACCAAGTGCACATTCTTGAGTTGCAGGTGATCCAGCAGGCCGATGGCGTCATTGGCATGCAAGGCCATGGTGGAGGGCACCGCAAGATCATCGCCTGAATCGCAGATGCCACGATAATCGAACAGGATGACTTGATAGCGATCGGTCAAACCGCGGGCCAAGTGATGATGGTTGTCGTGACAGAACGTGCCCCAACCTCCCATGCACAATACCGGATCACCCTGACCCAGAACCTCGTAATACATGTCATGGCCATTGATAAACGCTTTGGGCATAGCAAGCGGTCCTTAAAAGAATTTGGTGACGCCGAGAAAGGCAATCGCGGCAATCAAGAGATAGAGCAGAATCACATATCGAATGGCGCCATCCACCGCTACGGATATCTCGCGTTCGATATCGGGCTGGCTCCCTTGCGTGGCGAGCGCGGCAAATGCGGGGCCAATGGGCCTGAAGGCGAAATCGATGCCTATGCTTGCTGCAAAAATCAGCGCAAACAGCAGGATTTTCGCCCCGAACCAGCCCCCAGGCAGGGGCCCAAGCCCAAGCAGGGCCGTCATGCCGAGCGTACCCAAGACCACCAACAAAACCGCCTGCAGACCCAGATTGACCTGACCAAGCTGGGCACCTCGCGATGTGCCTTCGTATTTGCCCATGGCGAAGAGCAGTCCAATCCAGAGCGCAGCGATCAGCCAGGCGAGCACGAACGCCCAGTCTGGGATCAGTGCATATCCACCTGAGGCCGTTACGTGCAAACCCACCGGAAACATCACGGCGAAGCAGAGGCGCGGCACGAGGTCGATCATGATCGCCATGCGCAGGGCAAAGGCGCGTTCGGCAAATGACAGGTCGCTGCGTTTGGCGGCCTTCGCGAGGATGAATACGCCGAGATCGCCGCCCAGCCAGTAGACGAACAGGAGGAGATGCAAAAATATCCAAAAATGTTGTTCGATCATGTTCAGCTCGGAATTTTCATGCCGCGTACGACAGCAGGTCTGGTGGCGATTTCTTTGGCCCAGCGAGCCATATGCGGGTGGCCATCGAGGTTGCCGGGATAGCGCAGCATCGATACCGCCGCCACCGGGTAGGCGATGATGTCGGCAATGGTGTAGTCGTCACCGGCGAGGTAGCGGCTTTTGCCAAGTTGTTGCTCAAGCGGGCCGAGCAGGCGGCTGCAAAGTTTGTTGTAGAACTCGATCGCCCAAGGTTGTTTTTCTTTGGCGACTACATTGAAGACGAATTGACCGCTGTAAGCAGGGCCCAAATCCCCTGAAATGATGCCGAGCCATTCGAACACCCTCGCGCGCTCGCGAAGGGTGCCGGGCAACAAGCGACCGGTTTTTTCCGCAAGATAAATCAGGATCGCCGCAGAACCGTAGACGACGATAGGTGGCGCGCCGGACTCGGTGTCGTGATCCACCAGCGTCGGCAAGCGCCCAACGGGGTTGAGCGCCAAAAACTCCGTCGCGAGTTGCTCACCCTTGATGAGATCGTAGTTGCGTACGCTGTAGGACAGCCCGAGTTCTTCGAGCATGATGGATACCTTGTAGCCGTTCGCGGTCGGGACGGTGTGCAACTCAATCAGGGGCAATGTGGTCATGACGTGAGATGATGCAGCAGAGGCTTGCGTTCGGCAAATCAGCGCCGTTGCCGGTTGGCTGGGACTGTTGCGTTCTGTTTGCCGACCGGAGAGATTGACAACCAGCGTGCTGGGCGCAACGCTGTGATGTTGTCGTTGCGCCAACCTTTTACCCGCGCCGATACCAGTCTTCGACTCACCAGATAGTACAGCGGAATCACGGCGACATCATCGAGCGCGACCCGCTCTGCCGCCTGTAGTCGGTCAAGTCGGCTCGTCGTATCACTCGCTTGGGATGCAGACAGGAGCAAGGCGTCATAGTCATTCCGGTTCCAGGCGCCGGCGTTCGTGGGGCTGGAGGATTTGAGAAAGGAGAGATAGCCCTCCGGATCTTCGTACGGCGCGAACCAAGCGGCCCGCGCAATCTCGAAATCGCCGTTGCGCGTCGCCACCTCGACCACCTGTCTTTCGGCTTTGCGCAGTCGTGCGATGACACCCACTTGCTGCCACATGGCCGCGACCGCGAGCGCCACTTTTTGATGTTCCTCGCTGGCGTGGTAAAGAATTTCGACGGTGAGGGGGTTACCGCTGTGATAACCCGCCTCGCGCAACAGCCCACGCGCGCGGTTCAAAGTGTTTGGGCTCGGGGTCAGTGGTAGCGTGCTCGGGTCAGCGGAATTTGAGCGAGCTGAATCCGCATCCGTCGCGACATAGAGCGCCGGCGGTACAAACCGATTGGTGGGTTGATCGCCGGCACGGACGAGTCGCTCGGTGAGCAAGCGCCGATCCACACTCATCGTCAAGGCGCGCCGTACCCTCGGGTCTTTGAACTTTTCCAGCCGGTGGTTGATGACGTACACCGTCACGCCCAAAGAAGGCGCGAGTCGCAATTCGCTCGGCAGGTTTTGGCGTAGCCAGTCAAGGCGCTCGGGCGGAAAGTTCGTGAGTGCGTCCAGTTGTCCTGTTTGAAAACGCCGCAGACCGGCATTCAAATCATTGATCGGATAATACTCGACGCCGGCGAGCCGAACATTGGCTGCGTCGTGGAAACGGGGGTTGGCTCGAGTCCGTACCACTTGCCCCGGAATCCACTCCTGCAACACAAAGGGTCCGTTGGACACAAAGTGTTCGGCGCGGGTCCAAGCGTTGCCGTGACGTTCAATGACGTGACGGGGCATTGGCGCAAAGGCCGGTAGGGCGGTGATGGCAGGGAAGTAGGGCGCGGCGCGACTCAAACGAATGACCACTGTCCGTGGATCGCTCGCGCTCACACCAAGGGCTGTGGGGGGCTTGATACCGGTGAGCACATCGCGTCCGTTTTCCAGCAGATCTACCCAAGGGGCGAGCCCTGCAGACGCCGTGGCGGGGTCTGCAAGCCGGCGTAGTGACCAGACAAAGTCTTGAGCGCGGATGGGCACGCCGTCGGAATAGACGAGCCCGCGACGTAAACGGAAGCGATATTCCCGACCATCTCCACTCACGCTCCAGGATTCAGCCGCGCCCGGGATCGGACGTCCACCGGCATCAAAAGTGGTCAGCCCTTCAAATAAATCGGCATTGACCACGAGCGACGGGGCGGCGACCGCCCGATGCGGATCAAGAGAATCCGGCTCGCCGGGATGCCCAGAGCGAAAGATCCCGCGCGGCGCTCCCACCTCGGCCCACGCTGCGGTGGAGCCAAAGCCGGCAACGACTCCGAGCAGCAGCGTGATCAGGGTGATGCCCGCAAGCGGGATGGCTCGACGCACGCGACTACTCTTGTTGCGGCAGGGCGCCAGCAGCGGTGGGTTCCGCTTGCGATGGCGCGGTCAAGACGCCTGACGCCGTCAGTGAGCGGATGACCTCGCGCTCGACCTTACGATTTTCTTCGACACCTTTGCCGGGCTGGGACGCCCAGTGGTTCACGGGCCAGTGTTGCGCGGCAGCATAGAGCGGAGCATGAATCTGCGGCGAGAGCTCAGCCAAAAAATTCAGGCTCGCGCGTTGACGACGACGACGCAGGGCTTCGATATCGATTTCCGCGGTGATCAAAGTTTCGCCTGCCGATTCGGCCATGTTCATGAGTTTTCCGTGATAGTCAATAATTTGCGAATGCCCGTGTGATCCATCCTCCGGCGCATCCCCATCATCACTCGGCCCGCAGTTGGACATCGCCAGATAAGCATGGTTTTCATAGGCACGCACTTTGCGCGCAAGTTCCCAGCCCCCGTCCGGCAGATGATATCCGCTGCGACCCTCACTCGAGATATGCAAAAAAATCTCTGCGCCATTCATGGCGAGGCAGCGGGTCACCTCCGGGAAATTGATGTCGTAACAGACGAGACAACCGAAGTTTCCGATGGGTGTTCGCAGCACCGGGAACAGGGCGCGGGGTCCACCAAAACGCTCAATGTAATCGCTGTAGACATCGCCCGGACGGGTCTTACCGGTCATCGCATAGAGCTTGCGATACGTCAGTGCCACCCGCCCGGTGGGATCGATGATGAAGGCGGTGTTCCAGAAGCGTCCTGGATAGGCCGGCAGTCGTTCATAGATCATGCCCGCAACATGAATTCGGTGTGCCTCGGCGGCCGCAGCCAGACGACGCATCTCGGGTCCGTCGAGGGAAACGCTGGCCTCGATCCAGTCGTCATTGCTTCGGCCTGGTTGGAAGCCGTGCAAGAAAAATTCCGGGAACACGATGAGCTTGCTGCGCGCATAACGGCTCGCGCGCCGGATGGCATCACAGGCGCGATCAAGGTTGGTCTGCAATGCCTCACGCCGGAAGGCGCTGTCGCCCTTGAAGACCGGTGTGACGCGCGGCTGAGCAACTGTCAAATTCCAAGGCTCGATCATTGTGGTCCCATCGCAGTCCGATACCATGACAGAGCCTACCATTCCCACAAGGAGCTCGGACATGACACTGGTGACACCGCTCAAGCGCACCGCCATCATCGTGCGCGATTTGCCACGTTCACTGCGATTCTGGCGTGATGCACTCGGCATGAACGTCTGGATCGACGGCAAGGCAGGCCGAGAGTTGCCTGAGCTGTATCGTTTGCTCGGCGCGCCGCCTTGCACCACGCGCTGGGTCATTCTGCAATCAGAGGACGTGGATTGGGGAATGGTGGGGTTGTTCGAGCTATCGCGTCCTGCGCCACCGAAAGTGAAGCAGGCCGATCTGTCCCGAGCCAATGTGGGCGAGGCCTGTCTCGTCTTTCACACGCCGGATGTCGAGGCCGTCTACAAGGCTGCCCGTCGACTACGCCTGTCGGTGCTGTGTCCGCCCACGCGCCTTGAGCTCAAGGCGCATGGAGTGGAATCGCTCGAGATGACCTTGCGTGACCCGAATGGCGTGCTCGTCAACCTGATTCAAAACATCAAAGGCGGCAAGGTCGGCATCTCGAATCAGTTCCCCGGTCTCAGGAAACGCCGTAGCGGTACATCTTCACGGGGTCGATCGGGATGATGGTGGATTTGAGCTCGGTAAAGAACTCGAGGCTCGCCTGCGGGCCGTCGCGACCGATACCTGATTCTTTGTAGCCACCGAAGGGTGCGCGCAGCTCACGCATGAGCGGGGTGTTGACCCAGACGGTCCCGGCACGAATGTCGCGCGAGCAACGCATCACGGTCTGCAGGTCCTGGCTCCAGATATAGGTAACAAGGCCGAACTTGGACGCGTTGGCGATCTCTATGGCCTCATCCAAGGTGTCGAACTTCAGGAAGGTCGCAAATGGACCAAAGATTTCTTCCTGACAGACCTGGGCGTCGTTACTCGGTGCAAGCACGGCCGTGGGCTGCATGAAATAGCCGCTCGCATGATCGGTGCTTCGAACACCGCCGGTCAGCAGCTGCGCCCCGTCTTTTTGTGCAACCTCGACGAATCCGAGCACGCGCTCAAGATGAGCCCTGAAGGCGAGCGGGCCGATTTCGGTGCTTGGTAGCATCGGGTCGCCTAAGCGGATCTTGCGCGCACGCTCGACGAAGCGTTCAATGAATTCATCTGCGATGCCGCGTTGCACGAGAATGCGCGAGCCCGCCAGGCATTGTTGGCCGTTGTTGCTGAAAATACCTGCGAGAGCGCCATCCAGCGCGCGCTCGATGTCCGCCGACTCAAAGATAATATTGGCAGACTTGCCACCGAGCTCGAGTGCCACGGGTTTGAGGTTGCGACCGGCGGTGGCGGCAATGGCGCGGCCGGTGGTCGTACCGCCGGTGAAGCCGATCATGTCGATGTCGGGGTGTGAGACCAGCGCCTGGCCGGTGACGGCACCGCGGCCATTAACCAGATTGACCACCCCCGGGGGCAGGCCCGCCTCATGAAAAATCTCGACCATCCGACGCATGGAAAGTGGCGTGTATTCGGAAGGTTTCAAGATACAGGTGTTACCCCAGGGGATGCAGGTGGCCACGCGCATGGAGGCGAGGGCAAGCGGTGCATTCCATGGGGCGATGCAGCCGGCCACGCCTTTGGGCTCGCGAGTGACGTAGGTGAGATAACCTGCCGTTTGGGTATAGGTCTCGCCATGCACGTTGCTGGCGACCTCAGCAAAGAATTCGAAGTTGCGTGCCATACGATCGACGTGCACTTGCACGCTGCGCAGAGGCAGGCCGGTGTTGAGGCACTCGAGGTAGGCAAGCTCCTCGGCATTCTTGCGTAGATGATCGCGGATGGAATAGAGAATATCCTTGCGTGCGTTGATATCCATGCGTGGCCAGGGGCCGCTGTCAAAGGCGCGACGCGCGGACCGCACGGCCGCATCCACTTCCTGCTCACCCGCCTCACGCAGCCGCGAGATGACTTGCTCGGTGGTGGGGTTGATCACTTCCAGGTCAAGACCTTCGCGGTGGGGGGCCACGGACTCACCGTCAATCAGACTGGTGACATGCGGATTGACGGCGAATTCGCGGTTGATCAAAACACTCATCAGGGCCTCCAGGCACAGGCGACAAACCAGGGCAGGCTGCCTTCACGGGCGGGCAAACTGCCGACATGAATACATTCCGGGTCGAATCCGGCGGCTTGCAGCTCGGGGGCAAGCTCGCCGTTGGCATACACTTCCCAGAACGGCTCGTTATTATTGAGCGTATCCCAGGATAACTCGAATTTTTTGAACTCCGACAAGCCGGTGAAGCGCAGCGGTACATCCTGATGCACGCAGACGCCGCCGGGACGCAACAGTCGGCGAGACTCCCGCAGCATGTGAC
>CAZHLL010000072.1:0-9764 GCA_964533305.1 uncultured Acidibacter sp. | reverse complement strand
AACGGTCACCCGAACTTTGGTTTGAACGCCACCACGCAGCAGCGCGGTGAGGTGCCAAAAGTCACGATCTTGAAGCAGGCGACCGATGCGGACGGCAACTTGCTGTACATCGATCGCGAGGGTAATGAGACCACACAGCGCCCAGAGAACCTGCCGAACTATGCGCCGGTGTATCTCACCAAGGGTCAGTTGACCTTTGATACGACGGGTAGCCTGATCTCGCCAAAGGAAGGTGCGCAGTACACCCCCTTTGATCCGCAGAACGGCGCGGACCTCATCGTGCTGAACGTGGACTACGGTAAGTTCTCGACTCAGTTCTCGCAGCCCTTCTCGGTGTTGTCGCTGTCGCAGGACGGCTTCGCCTCGGGTCGCCTCGATGGTCTGTCGATTGACGCTGCTGGTGTCGTTCGTGCGAACTACACGAACGGCAAGCAGCAGGCGCTCGGCAAGATCATCCTCGCGAACTTTGCGAGTCCGAACGGCTTGAAGCAGATCGGTAACGCGAACTACGTCGCGACCTCGAACTCGGGTGCACCCAACGTAGGCGAAGCGGGCTCCGACGGCTTCGGCTCGATTCAGGGTGGTGCGCTCGAGCGCGCCAACGTGGACTTGACCGAAGAGCTCGTGCAGCTGATCACCGCTCAAAGAAACTTCCAGGCAAACGCCAAAGCCATCGAAACCGCGACCAACTTGACGAGCACCATCGTCAACATCCGCGGCTAAGGCTAAGCGCGTCAGCGACTGAACGGTAAAGGTGACTCATGGATAGGCTGATCTACACGGCACTCAGTGGTCAAACCGCGATCGATTCACGATTGCGGCAGATCACCAACGAGCTCGCGAACGTCAGCACCACGGGCTTCAAGCGCAGCTTGACCGCGGCGATGCAGGGCTATCGCTATGACGGCCCAGGGTTCACCACCCGGTTTGTGTCTGGCCCCATGTCGCCGAATACGGTGGACATGACCCCGGGCTCGATCCAATCAACAGGTCGCACGCTCGATATTTCTTTGGGTGATTTGCAGCTACTTGCTGTACGAGCCAAAGACGGCTCGGTGGGTTACACCCGTCGGGGTGATCTCTCGCTTGCCGAAGATGGCACGCTCAAAATCGGTAGCGGTGAGCAAGTGCTCAATGAGTCGGGCGCACCGATTTCGATTCCGCCTTTAGCCGAAGTCAAGATCGGTACGGACGGCACAGTGTTCATCATCCCGCCAGGGGATCAGCTTCGCCAGTTTGTGCCACTTGATCGTCTGCAGGTCGCTCAGGCTCAGCAGGATCAGGTGATCATGCGTGAGGACGGCCTTTATCGCGCGGCGGATGGCACGAGTTTTGAGCTCGCAACCTTGCCGAAGGTCAATGCCGGTTCCTTGGAAGGCAGCAACGCCAACGTGTTTTCAGCGCTCATCGACATGATCAGCATGAGCCGGCGCTATGAAATGCAAGTCAAAGTATTGAAGCAGGCGGACGATCTGGCTCAACGTAGCCAGTCGCAAGCCCAGCTTCGCATGTAACGGAATTTAGCGGGAGATTTATCAATGGAAGCCGCTCTTTGGGTCGCCAAAACCGGTCTCGATGCGCAACAAACGCGCATGACCGTCATCGCCAACAACCTGGCGAACGTCAACACCACGGGCTTCAAGCGCGATCGCGCCAGCTTCGAGGATCTGTTGTATCAGAACGTGCGTCAGGGCGGAGCCCAGACCTCAGCCGATACCGCCGCACCGACTGGGCTCTTGTTGGGCACGGGTACGCGCGTGGTGGCCACCGAAAAGTTGCACTCGCAAGGCAACATTATCCAGACGCAGAATGCCTTTGACATCGCCATCAGCGGTGAAGGGTTTTTTCAGATCCTGCAGCCCGATGGCACGATCGGCTACAGCCGTGACGGCAGCTTCAAGCTCTCGCCCGAAGGGGTGCTCGTCAATTCGAGCGGCTATCGACTGCAGCCAGAGATTGCCGTGCCGCAGACGGCGCAGAGCATCACCATCGGTGCCGATGGCACGGTGTCGATCCAGGCCTTTGGTGAGCCGCAGGCGCAGGCGGTCGGACAGATTCAGACCGCACGATTTTTGAACCCCGCGGGTCTGCAGGCGGTGGGTGAGAACCTTTATCGGGAGACCACCTCGAGCGGTCCGCCGCAGGTGGGTATCCCGAGTCAGCAGGGCAACGGTCAGTTGATTCAAGGCGCCCTTGAAAGCTCCAACGTCAACGTGGTCGAAGAAATGGTCAACATGATCGAGACGCAGCGCGCTTACGAAGTCAATTCGAAAGCGATCGAGGCGGTCGACGGCATGCTGCGCTTCGCCAACAACAACCTGTAACGGGTGATTCATGCCTAAGGTTGCACGCTTGTTTGGAATCGCATCTTTGGCGCTCACGCTCGTGGGTTGTGCCGAAATCGGTGAGCGCGATTTGCCGCCGGAGCGGGTGTACATTCCCTATGCGACACCCACCGTGCGTGCGCCGGATGGATCCATTTTTTCGAACATGGGTCAGGAAAGTTTACTCGGTCGCGAAAAAGCGCGCGCACCGGGTGACCTCGTGACTATTTTGATCGAAGAAAGCGTCGCCGCCTCGGCATCGGCTTCCAGCAACTCATCACGGGCCTCTACGACGACGGCATTGACCCCGAATTCGTTGAGCTGGATTGAGGGCCAGTTGAACGGATACGGGATTCCTTGGCCCCAGGACATGGACCCTGCGCAGAGCTCCATCGGTTCGACCGGCGAGGGCGGGGCGGAGCAAGCCGGTCAAATCACCGGTGAGGTCACGGGGGTCGTCACCGAAGTATTGCCGAACGGGCTTCTGGCCGTGCGGGGCTACAAGCGCATGACGCTCACCCGCGGCTCTCAAATTATTCGGATCAGTGGCCTGGTGCGACCAGCCGATATTCAGCCGGATAACACTGTTCGGTCACGCCGTTTGGCGGACGCCGAGATCAGCGTCGCGGGCCGTGGCGAGCTCGCCGATGCCAGTCGCTCGGGTTGGATGAACCGCGCGCTCTTGCGCTTGTGGCCATTCTGATCCCATTCACGGGGTAACACCATGCAACGAATTCTACTCGTCACCTTGATTGCGCTTGCGACCCTCCTGGGTGGATGGCGCGATGCACAGGCGGAGCGTATCAAAGATATCGCTTCTCTCGCGGCGGCTCGCCCGAACCAATTGATGGGCTACGGTCTGGTGGTCGGTTTGCAAGGCACGGGCGACGGCAAAGATATTTCGTTCACCATCCAGTCCTTACGCGAGATGTTGGGACGTTTGGGTGCCAATGTTGATGGCCCCCTGTCGAGCTACGACACGGCACCCACCGCCGTCAAAGACTTCAAGGTCGAGAACGTGGCCGCCGTCATGGTCACCGCGGAATTGCCCGCATTCGCGAAGCCGGGTCAAAAGATTGATGTGAACGTGGCTGCGATCGCTCAGGCCAGCAGTCTGCGCGGTGGCGTACTGCTCATGACGCGGATGCGTGGACCGGACGGTGAGACCTATGCGGTCGCGCAGGGTCCACTCGCCGCATCGGGATTTTCGGCGGATGCCGCGGGCAGCTCGGTGGCGGTCGGTGTATCGACCTCCGCTCGGATCCCGGGCGGGGCGCTCGTCGAGCGCGAAGTCGAGGGGCCGCTCAACTATGGCGATTCTGTCGTCATCAATCTCAAAGAGCCTGACTTTGCGACGAGCGCTCGGGTGATGCAGGCCATCAACCAGGAGTTTGGTGATGGCACCGCGGAATCCATGGATGCGGTCGCGGTGCGCGTGCGTGCGCCCGTTGCCCCTGATGCACGTGTCGCCTTCATCGGTATGCTCGAAGAGCTCGAGGTGCAAGCAGCGGATCCGCCTGCGCGAGTGGTGGTCAATTCGCGCACTGGCACGGTGGTGATCAGTCGCAATGTGCGCGTCGCGGCAGCGGCGGTAAGCCAGGGCGATATCACGGTCACAGTGAGTGCGACCAATGACGTGAGTCAGCCTCTGCCATTCAGTGATGGCGAGACGACCCCCATCCAGAACGCCGAAATCACGGTCACCGAAGAAAACAAAAAGATGGTGCTCTTTCAGCCGGGGGCTGAGCTTCGCTCTATCGTGAATGCGGTCAATGAAATTGGTGCATCGCCCACGGCGATGATCTCCATCCTTGAAGCCTTGCAACGCGCCGGTGCCTTGCGGGCGGAACTCATCGTGATCTGAGTCATGGACGCAGGCAGCCCCTCCAACTGGTATGACTTTGGCTCCCTGGCGGAGCTCAAGTCGTCTGCCGTCAAGCCCGAGGGCAAGACGGGAAGTGCCACTTCGGAAGTGGCGCAGCAGTTTGAGTCGTTGGTGCTTAATCTCATGCTCAAAGAGATGCGCAAGACGGTCTCACGCAGCGGACTCATGGACTCCGAGGCGATGAAAACCTTTGAGCAGATGTTCGATCAGCAAGTTGCACTCGGGATGGCGAAGGCAGGCGGCATCGGTCTCGGTAAATTCATTGCCCAGCAGCTGGAGGCGCGTGCCGCTCAATCCGTTGCACCAGAGGAGCCTGGCTTACCGGTGACGGCGCCGACCCCGAGCTTTGACGTGCCCACGACCACCTCGCGCGTGCTCGAGCAGCGCGGGTTGAGGTTTTAAGCCATGGTTGATTTGGTCGCCGTGGGTGTATCGGGGCTCGCTGCCTACCAGCGCGCACTCGCGACCACCGGTAACAACATCGCCAACCTGCAGACGGACGGCTATGTCCGTCAGCGTTCGTCCATCGAATCAGCCGCACAGGACAACACCGCGCGGATCAGCCTTGGCAGTGGCGTACGCTTTGCCGCGGTCGAGCGTCTGTACGACCGGTATCTCGAAGAAAACCTACAGCGCGCGGGCGGCGATCTCAAAAGCCAGCAGGCGCTCCTCGGGGAGTTGCAGCAACTACAGGATGCCCTCGGCAGTTCCGAAGCGGGTTTGCATGGGGCGTTTCAAAAGTTTTTTGACTCGGCGCGTGCACTCGAAGCAAGCCCCGCTTCCACGGGTGCGAGAGCGGGCTTTCTCGCCGCGGCCGAAGGCGTCGCCGCACGATTCCGTGGACTGGCGGGGACGGCTGAGCGCCTTGAACAATCCACGCGTGATCAGATTGGTGCGACGGTAGGGGAGATCAACCAAGAGCTCGCTGAACTCGCCACCCTTAACGCGCAGATCATCAAGCGTGCGAGCGCTTCCGAGCAGCCCATGCAGTTGCTCGATCGACGTGATGCCTTGCTCAAAGATTTGGCCGAGCGTATCGGGATCACTGTGAACTTGTCGCAGAGCGGGGCGGCGACCGTGTACGCGGGTGACAGTGCGTCAGGCGCTGCACTAGTCGAGAATAATTTTGCCCGCACACTGTCGGCGAGCTTCGACCCGATCGACTTTGGCAAAGTGCAGTTCGTGCTCGATGCCCAAAGCCGGCCCGTGGTGCTACCGACGGTGACTTCCGGTACGCTGGGTGGTCTTGTGAATTTCCGCGGCCAGGGCCTTGGGCCATCAGCCGATAAATTGGATGCGCTGGCGCTGGCGTTTGGAACCAGCGTCAATGATATCCAGAATGTCGGCCTAGACGCTCAAGGTCGCCCGGGACGGGACCTCTTCTACATTGGCCCGGATTACGTCGTCGAAGGGCGCGCGAACGCCGGTAGCGGCCGGCTCGGTGTCGAGGTGATCGATCCGAGCCTCAATATGCCGCGTCGTTACGAGGCACGATTCAATGGGGCCGAGGGCGTGTGGACGGTGCGCGATCCGCGTTCCGGCTTGAGCGCCTCGGGTGCAACGAGTGTGGAGCTTGCGGGATTGCGGTTTAACTTTGAGGGCACCGCGCGTGATGGAGACACGTTCCGCATTACGCCCGACAGCCGACCCGCCGCCACGCTCAAAGTATTGATCCGTGAGCCGTCTGAAGTTGCAAGCGCGAGCAAAATCTCGGCGTTTGGTGCGATCAGTAATCTGGGTGCCGCGAGTGCCGATGTACAGCTGGCAGAACTGCGGCAAGCGGAAGCCTTCCGCTCGCTGCAAGACACGCTGCCGAAGACGTCGGGACCGCCGTATCGGGATACGTTGCTGAGCGCGACGACCCGCCCCATCGCCGTGATCGAAGCGGGGACGCAAAACGTCACCTTAAGAGCTGGCGGCTCGAGCGGTGAGCTTGCGGTGTTCACGCGTGATGGTCGACAGTTGTCGGGGCCCGTTATATCGAGTCCGCAGTCGCTT
Organism: uncultured Acidibacter sp.; assembly: GCA_964533305.1. GTDB lineage: Bacteria > Pseudomonadota > Gammaproteobacteria > Steroidobacterales > Steroidobacteraceae > UBA964. Next base: position 3,557 of record CAZHLL010000072.1, on the reverse strand, counting down.
GTAACGACCACCAACGGTTTCTATAACGGCGCGGTGTTTTCTTCGACTTATCGCGGTCAGGTGGGTAGCAATGCCTATCTCGACCAAAGTTTTGTCTACGGTGCTTACGCGCAACCTGCGACGCAGGTGGATGCGACGGGGCGAGAGGTCGTGACGCCCGCCGTGATTCAGGGCGGGCGCGTAACGTCCGCATCGATCGCAGCGCTGCCTGCGAATGCTCTGCGTTTGAATGGCATTGCACTCAACGCCTCGATTGCCCAGGGTGCATCGGTGGCCACCATTGCCGCCGCCATCAATGCGCAGAGAGGCACGACGGGCGTTGAGGCGGTGGCACGTAACGAGGTGCGAATTCCCGTCACTGATCCTGTGCCCGCTGGGACGCAGTCGATCACTATGAATATCAATGGGGGTTCGCAAACCTATTCCGGCGCGAGCGTGACCGACCTCTTGAGCGCCATTAACGGCGCGAATATTCCCAATGTGCAGGCACGCCTTGAGTCGGGAGCCATCGTCATCGCAAACAGCCAAGGCGATGACATCTCGATCACGGGCGGGTCGGTCGGTGGTGTGCCGGTCGCCGCCGGCACCTTGGGTGGGTGGCTGGAGTTTCGCGCGGCATTTTTGCCGGCCGGGAGCGCCAATCCCTCGATCACCATTGGGAGCACCACGGTCTCGGGCACAGACGCTGCAAGTGTAGTCGCAGCGATCAACACGCAAGCGACCTCAGGGTCCCCTGGCGACATGGCCAATATCGTCGCGCGTCTCGAAGGCGATCGGATCGTGCTGCAAAACACGACCGGTAGCGATTTTGCCGTGACGGGCGCCGTGGGTGATGCCACGATCCCGGCGAGCTCGGCGGGCGGCCGACTGGAAATCATTTCGACGTTGGCGGCGCGCACGGTGTCGGTGGACGTCGATCCCGCACTCGCCAACAGTCAAAATTTGCGTCAGCTGGGGCTGACGCCCGGTTTCGCGATGCAGGCGCCGCTTGCGGAAGACCTGCTCGTCTTTGGTGTGGATCACACGGGCGCGGCCTCGGCGATCTCGCTCTCCGGCAGCTACGAGCGCGGTGAGATTCCGCCGGCGCTCAAGAGCGACACCCGTGATTATCGCGTCGCTTTCGGTGCCAATAACGCGTACACGATCACGGACTTTGCGACCGACACGCTCGTCGCCGCGGGTACGCTCAACACCACGGATCTCAATATTCGCTTTGGCGAATGGTCTTTGACGCTGGGAGGGATCCCGGCCAACGGCGATACCTTTACGGTCCGGCCCACCGAAGATCCGCTCGGCGACAATCGTAACGCGGCCGCGCTCGCGCGCTTGCAGTCACGCAAAGATTTGCTCGGTGGTGATGCCACGCTACAGCAAGAGTATGAATCGCTCGTCTATCGGGTCGGCTCGCTCTCGGTCCAGGCCGAGGTCGCTCGTAATGCACAGCAAGTGGTGTACGAGCATGCGGTCGAAGCCCGCGATCGGGTATCGGGTGTGAACCTCGACGAAGAGCTCGCCGATCTCTTGCGCTTCCAGCAGGCCTATCAGGCCAACGCCCAGGTCATTCAGACCGCCAACCGAATCTTTGATGCGCTACTGCAGCGACTCTGACGGAGTAAATCATGCGCGTCTCGACGTCTTATCTTCACCAACAACTCGCCGACCGGATGTCCGCGAGCGCGGGTGAGCTCGCCAAGTTACAGGGCAATGTGGCCTCGGGCCTCAAATACAATCGTCCCTCTGAAGCGCCCGATCTGGTCGGTCGGGTACAGTCGATCGAGAGCCGGATCGAAGGGCTCAAGACCGATGTCGAATCCGTCGCGCGCGTGCGTGTCGGCGTGGATGCGCAAGCCTCTGCCTTGGAGTCGGGCGTGGATCTGATGTCGCGCGTGCGAACGCTCGTGGTGCAAGGGTCCTCGCAGCAGTATTCGCAGTCTGAGCGGGATGCGATCGCCGAAGAAATCAATGTACTGAAGCGATCCTTACTGGATCTCGCTAATTCTCGCGATGCCGACGGGCGCTATGTCTTTGCCGGAACGAGGTCATCCGAGCCGCCATACAAGCTGCAGCAAGACGGCACCGTCACCTACTCAGGTGCCGCTAATCCGCTCCGTGTGCAGGTGAGCGATGCGGGTTTTGAGGATGCGACCGTCGCGGGGCCCGAAGTGTGGCGCGGTACCACGCGAGGCGGATCGTCGGTCGATTTCTTTTCGGTCTTGAACGATCTTGAGATCGCGCTGCGCAATGGCAGTACCCCGAATATCGGTCGAGCGCTCACCGAGACGGATGAGCTCTTTGACAACCTCAATAACTCGCTGTCTCGGCTCGGTGCCACGCAGCAGCGCCTGGCGCTGGCGCAATCCCAGGCCGAGGAGCTGACCATCCGCGCGCAGGAGGTGTTGTCCTCGGTCAAGGATCTGGATTACGCCGATGCGCTTAGTCGCCTCAAGCAGCAAGAAGTGCTGCTGCAGGCCTCCCAATCTTTGATGGCGCGCTTGTCGCAGCTGTCGCTCCTTGATGTGATGCGCTGAGGGTGATGCATGGCAACTAATCTTGTCACCGCGCTCGGCGCCTCGGATATCGACACCAAGCAGTTGGTGACGGATCTGGTCGCGGCTGTGCGCGAGCCGCGCCAGCAGCAGATCGATAAAGCCAAAGAAAAAGCCGAGGTTGCGATCTCGAGCATTGGGCTTTTGAAAAGTGCGCTCTCGACGTTGCAGGCCGCTGCCGAAGACCTTGGCAGCGTAGGGCGCCTCAACCAGCTCGCGATCTCGAACACCGACCCCACCACGGCAACGCTCACGGCGGGTGGATCGGGTGTGGCCGTGGCGGGCAATCATAGTTTGACGGTGCAACAACTCGCCCAGCCGCAGCGCATGACGAGTGGTGGGTTTGCGAGTGCGACCGATGTGATTGATGCCAGTGATTTTACGATTGACATCACCGTCAATGGCGCCACGGAAACGATCAATATCACAGGTGGTACCACGGTCGCCGGGGTGGTATCGGCAATTAACTCCGCGGATACGGGTGTCACTGCTCGGTTGGTGAATACCGGTAACGGCGCAACGCCTTATCAAATCGTCCTTCAAGGCGAGACTGGTGCCGACAACGCTTACACGGTTGCAAGCAGTAGCGTGAGCTTAAGCTTCCCAACCACGTTGCAAGCTGCGCAGGATGCCGAGTTCACGCTTGACGGCATCGCCATGACGCGCAGCAGCAATACCGTGACGGATGCGCTAGACGGTGTGACGATGACGCTAAACCGCGTTAATGCAACGACAACCAACCTCGGCGTGTCTTACGACACCGCAGCGATCACGGCGAGCGTTGAGCGTTTTGTCGAGGCGTATAACCTCGTCAATGATTTCATTACTCGGGCGACTGGACTGCCAAGTTCAGACGATGAATTAGCAGGAACGTTGCAAGGAAATACTGTCACCCGTAACTTAAAAAATCAGCTCAGAAACCTAATGGGATCTGCCACATCGGCCTCGGGGACTTCGACGACCCGTTGGGCAGAGTTGGGGGTGGAATTCGACCGCACGGGAACTTTGACT
>CAZHLL010000071.1:0-9919 GCA_964533305.1 uncultured Acidibacter sp. | reverse complement strand
GCAGCAGGGCGTGGCACGCAGCAGGGGTGGGGTCGAGGCCGATGAGCCGGCCGCGACCCAACCTGTGATGTATCAGGCGATTCGCAAGCATCCAAGTACTCGCACGCAGTATGCTGAGCGACTGGTGAGCGAGGGCGCGATGAGCGCCGAAGAAGCCGAAGCCATGATGAACGAGTATCGGTCGGGTCTCGATGAAGGCCGGCCGCTTGCGCGCGCATCGCTTGGCATGATCGGCAACAAATATACAGTCGATTGGAGCCCGTACATGCAGGTCGACTGGTCGAGCCGGGTGACGACCGGTGTCGAGCCGCGGCGGCTGCAAGCTTTGGGTACCCGGATCACAACCGCGCCGCAGGGGTTTTCTTTGAACCCGCGGGTGCAGCAGGTGGTGGTGAATCGGCTCAAAATGCTCGCAGGCTCGATGCCGCTCGATTGGGGCTGCGCCGAGACCTTGGCCTACGCGAGTCTCCTCGAAGAGGGCTACGCCGTGCGGCTGTCGGGTCAGGATTGCGGTCGCGGTACCTTCTTCCACCGGCATGCGGTGTGGCACGATCAGGTCACGGGCGAAGCTCACGTGCCGCTGCAGCATATTGCCGAGCGGCAGCCGCGCTTCCAGGTGATTGATTCGGTGCTGTCCGAAGAGGCGGTGATGGGCTTCGAGTATGGTTTTGCCACCACCGATCCCGGCGTCATGGTGATCTGGGAAGGCCAGTTTGGTGATTTTGCCAACGGTGCTCAGGTGATCATCGACCAATTCATCAGCTCGGGTGAGTCCAAGTGGGGGCGTTACTGCGGGCTCGCGCTGTTTTTGCCGCACGGCTACGAAGGCCAGGGTCCCGAGCACTCCTCGGCGCGGCTCGAGCGGTTCCTGCAGTTGTGCGCCGAGTTCAACATGCAGGTGTGCGTACCTTCGACACCCGCACAAATGTTTCATATGCTGCGCCGGCAGATGCTGCGTCGCTTCCGCAAGCCGCTGGTGGTGATGACCCCCAAGAGCTTGCTGCGCCATCCCATGAGTGTGTCGGCGCTTGAGGAGCTGCAGCAGGGCAGTTTCCGCAATCTCATTGATGAAGTGGATGAGCTCAACCCGAAATCGGTGCGTCGTGTCGTGCTCTCGAGCGGCAAGGTGTATTTTGATCTCCTGAAGGATAGACGCGAGGCAAAGATCAAAGATATCGCGCTCGTTCGCCTCGAGCAGCTCTATCCCTTCCCGGTCGAGGAGTACGAGGCGATCATCAAGCGCTACCCGAAGGCCAAAGAAATTGTCTGGTGCCAGGAAGAGCCGCAAAATCAGGGCGCGTGGTACCAGATCCGCCATCAGCTCGAGCGTCCACTCAGCGATTCGCACGAGCTCTTGTATGCCGGGCGCTCACCCGCCGCGGCGCCGGCCACGGGCATCGCCAAGGTACACGATGCCGAGCAGAAGGCGTTGGTCGGGGCTGCCTTGCGTGCCGAGGCCCGAGAGGAAGGAGCGCGCAAGACCAAGCGCCTCGCGACATAAACGTTGATTTTCGATATTAGATTTTGAGGATTAGCCCAACATGAGCACTGAGATCCGAGTACCCCAATTGCCCGAGTCGGTAGCGGACGCGACCTTGGTCGCCTGGCGCAAGAAGCCGGGCGAAGCGGTCTCGCGCGATGAAAATCTGGCCGATCTTGAAACCGACAAGGTCGTGCTCGAAGTGCCGGCACCTGCCAATGGCGTGCTCAAAGAATTGCGCGTGAGCGAGGGCAGCACCGTCAAAAGCGGTGAAGTACTTGCGATTTTTGAGCCAGGTGGAAAGGCCGCAGCGGCAGTGGCTGGCAAGGCAGATGCTGCGCCCGCGGCAACGGCGCCAGCCGCCGCAGAGAGCGCAGTTGCACTCAAGGTGAGCCCCGCTGCGCGCCGCGTGCTGGAGGAGCAAGGCATCGAGGCAAGCGCCGTGGCGAGCCCCGAGGGTCTTGTCACCAAGGCGAAGGTCGCGGCTCATGTGTCGCAAAAATCGACAGCGGGTTCAGTCGTCACAGCCGCGACAGCGCCCACCGTTGCCGCGCTTCCGGGCGCTCGCAGCGAGCAGCGTGTGCCGATGTCCCGCTTGCGCCAGCGTATCGCGCAGCGTTTGGTCGAGGCGCAGCACACGGCGGCACTGCTCACCACGTTCAATGAAATTGACCTCACCGCCATCAATGGCTTGCGTAATCGGTACAAGAGCAGCTTCGAAAAGGAACACGGCGTCAAGCTCGGCTTCATGTCGTTCTTCGTCAAGGCGGCGATCGAGGCGCTGCGTAAGTTCCCCGTGATGAATGCGTCGGTGGAAGGTAACGACATCCTTTATCACGAGTACTACGACATCGGGGTCGCAGTCTCCACGGATCGGGGTCTCGTGGTGCCGGTGCTGCGCAATGCCGAGACCATGAGCTTTGCCGAGATCGAGCGACGAATCAATGATTATGGCAGCCGTGCTCGTGCGGGCTCTTTGGCCATCGAAGAACTGCAGGGCGGCACGTTCACCATCACTAATGGCGGGATTTTTGGCTCGCTGCTGTCGACGCCCATCGTCAATGCGCCGCAAAGCGCCATTTTGGGCATGCACAAGATCCAGGATCGTCCCGTGGTGGTCGATGGCCAGATCGTGGTGCGTCCGATGATGTATCTGGCCGTGAGCTACGACCATCGAATCATTGACGGACGCGAAGCGGTGCAGTTCCTGGTCGCGATCAAGGACGGGCTGGAGGATCCAGGCCGTTTGCTCATTGGTCTGTAAGGAGAGCCGGTCATGGATTTTGATGTCGTAGTCATCGGTGGTGGGCCTGCAGGCTATCCCGCTGCGATCCGAGCCGCCCAAAACGGGCTGAAGGTCGCCTGCATTGACGGCTGGAAAAACTATGATGGCAGCATGGCGTTTGGTGGCACTTGCTTGAATGCCGGCTGCATTCCGAGCAAGGCATTGCTCGAGTCCACCGAATTGCTGCACCGCGCGCAGCTCGAGTTTGCCGCGCATGGCATCCAAACCGGTCCGATTTCTTTTGACCTCGCCAAGATGCAAAAGCGCAAGGCCGGTATCGTCAAGACCATGACGGGCGGCATTCAGCAACTATTGAAAGCGGCTGGAGTGACAGCCCTGCAGGGCCATGGTCGATTGTTGAGTGGTCGCGAAGTGGAGTTCACCGCGGCCGATGGCAGTACGCAGCGTCTGCAGGCCAAGCACGTGGTGCTGGCAAGCGGCTCTGAGCCGACACCACTGCCGAGCGTGCCGTTTGATGGCGAGCACATCGTCGACAGTTGGGGTGCGCTTGAGTTCGGCTCGGTGCCGAAGCGGCTCGGCGTGATCGGTGCGGGCGTGATCGGGCTCGAGCTCGGTAGCGTCTGGCGGCGGCTCGGTGCCGAGGTGGTGATGCTCGAAGCCATGCCGGACTTTCTGCCGATTGCGGATGCCCAGCTAGCCAAAGAAGCGCTCAAACATTTCAAGAAGCTGGGGCTCGATATTCGCCTTGGCGCCAAGGTCACCGCGGCCACAGTGAGTAAGGGTGCCGTCGAGGTGAGCTATACGGATGCGACGGGTGCAGCACAATCTTTGACGGTGGATCGGTTGATCGTGGCGATTGGGCGTCGGCCTGTCACCCGCAATTTGCTGGGTGAGGGTACCGGTGTCGAGCTCGATGAACGCGGCTTCATCAAGGTGGACGAACATTGCCACACGGGTGCGGAGAATATCTGGGCAGTGGGTGATTGTGTGCGCGGCGCGATGCTCGCCCACAAGGCCAAAGAAGAAGGCGTGGCGGTCGCCGATCGCATCGCCGGTCAGTACGCCCATGTGAATTACGCAGTGATTCCCTCCGTCATCTACACCGCACCCGAAATCGCTTGGGTGGGCATGAGTGAACAGCAGGTCAAGGCCAGTGGCAAACCCTATAAAGTCGGTAGCTTCCCGTTCATGGCCAGTGGTCGAGCGCGGGCGATGGAAGCCTCGCAAGGCTTTGCCAAAGTCGTGAGCTCAGCCGAAGACGACACGATTCTCGGGGTGCATATCATTGGTCCCATGGCCGGTGAGTTGATTGCTGAAGCGGTGCTTGCCATGGAGTACTCGGCGAGCACCGAAGATCTGCAACGCACCATCCATGCGCACCCGACGCTGTCCGAAGCGGTGCATGAGGCGGCACTCGCGGCGGACAAGCGCGCGATCGACATGCCGAATCGCTGAGCAGTGCGGTGCCAACGGCGCAGCCGGTGGGGTTTGCCGCTATCATCGGCAGCCATCAGGGCCGTTGAGGCATAGGGCATGGCGCGGTTCGGCTCAAAAGCCTGGCGCAGTTTCGATCCGAGTGCACCTGCCAAGCGGGTGGCGCCCGACGTGGGTGACGCGGAGGGCCCGGTGCGCATTGTCGGCCTCGACCCCGGGTCACGACGCACGGGTTTTGGGGTCATCGAACTCTGGGCGGGGGAGTGGCGCTGTCTCGAGCATGGGCGAATCGATGTGGACGGATTGCCGTTGGCGGAGCGGCTCTGCGCCATTCATGCGGGTATTGTTTCTTTGCTCGATCGATATCAACCACACGAGGCGGCTGTTGAGCGCGTGTTTGTCAATCGCAATGTCGACAGCGCGCTCAAGTTGGGCCAAGCGCGAGGGGCGGCGCTGGCCGCGCTGGGTGCACGCGTTGAGCTCGCCGAGTACGCACCGCGAGCGATCAAGCTCGCGACGGTGGGCTTTGGTGCCGCCGACAAACTGCAGGTCGCGCACATGATGCACACCTTGCTCAAACCCGAGGGTCGACTGACCGCGGACGCAGCTGACGCGCTCGCTGTTGCGGTGTGTCATGCCCAGCATCGCCGGCTTGCGCAGCTGGCAAGCGGAGCGACCTAATGATTGGTTCCTTGCGCGGGCGCCTCGCGTCAAAATCCCCCCCGGGGCTCTTGCTGGAAGTCGGTGGTGTGGGCTACGAGCTTGAAGCACCGATGTCCACCTTCTTTGATCTGCCTGCAGTGGGTGAAGAGGTCAAGTTACTCACGCATCTCGTGGTCCGCGAGGATGCGCACATACTGTACGGATTCTTGACGGAGGGTGAGCGCCAACTGTTCCGTGGTCTGCTCAAGGTGTCGGGGGTGGGACCTAAGCTTGCGCTCGCGATCCTCTCGGGAATTAGTCTTGATGGATTTGCGGCCTGTGTTTCAGCGCAGGATATCGGCGCGCTCACCCGTATCCCCGGGGTAGGGCGCAAGACCGCTGAGCGTCTTCTCATCGAGATGCGCGATCGGCTCAAGTTGGACTCTGAGCGGGCGATGCCATTGGCCGGTGGCACAATCAGCGCCGAGGCCGAGGCGCAGGCGGCGCTGTTGGCACTTGGCTACAAGCCGGTTGAGGCGACTCGCATGCTCAAACTCGCGGCCGCTGGCGAAACCGGCGCGCTCTCGACGGAAGAATGGATACGCCGTGCTTTGCAAGGCACAGCCCGTGAACGCGGAGGGGCGGCGTGAGCGATCGCATCTTGGGTGCCGCCGCAGCAGGCGAGGACGAGGCCGTCGAGCGCGCCATTCGCCCGAAACGGCTGGCGGACTACACCGGGCAACGTCCGGTCAAGGAGCAGCTCGAAATCTTTGTGGGTGCGGCGCGCGCGCGTGCAGAGGCACTCGACCATGTCTTGATCTTTGGTCCACCAGGTCTTGGCAAGACGACGCTCGCCAATATCCTTGCGACCGAGCTCGGCGTCAATTTGCGGCAAACCTCGGGGCCAGTGCTCGAGCGAGCCGGGGACCTCGCCGCCATCCTCACCAACCTGCAGCCGCGTGATGTGCTGTTCGTCGATGAAATCCATCGTCTATCACCCGTGGTCGAAGAGGTGCTGTACCCCGCTATGGAGGACTACCAGCTCGACATCATGATTGGTGAGGGCCCTGCGGCTCGCTCGATCAAGTTGTCCTTGCCGCCGTTCACGCTGGTGGGCGCGACCACCCGGGCCGGGCTCTTGACTTCGCCCTTGCGTGATCGTTTTGGCATTGTGCAACGGCTCGAATTCTATGACGCCGATGATCTGACGCTGATCGTGCAGCGTTCGGCCAGTATTCTGGGTGTGCCCATTGATGAGATCGGTGCGCGGCGCATTGCCGAGCGCTCGCGCGGTACACCGCGCATTGCCAACCGTTTGCTGCGGCGCGCAAGAGACTACGCCGAGGTACGCGGTAACGGCCGGATCGATGGCTCACTCGCGATCGCGGCACTGGATCTGCTCGAGGTCGACCCGAAGGGTTTTGATACCCTCGATCGAAAATTATTGAGCACCATCATCGAAAAATTTGACGGTGGGCCGGTGGGTATCGAAAGCTTGGCCGCTGCGATCGGTGAGGAACGCGGGACGCTTGAAGACGTGATCGAGCCTTATTTGATCCAGCAGGGTTATGTCATGCGCACGGCGCGCGGACGCGTTGTTACCAAAAACGCCTATGCCCATTTTGGTTTGGCGCCGCCGGTGCGCAGCCACGAAGCCTTGCCCTTATTCGACACCGGATCAGGCGAGGGATCCTGAGCGTGGCGACCTCGTTCCGCTGGCCGGTGCGCGTGTATTGGGAAGACACCGATGGCGGCGGTGTCGTCTATTACGCCAATTACCTCAAATTCCTTGAACGTTGCCGCACGGAATGGCTACGCATCAAAGGCTATTCACAGCAGCAGTTGGCGCGCGAGGCGGGGGTGCTGTTCATGGTGCTGCGGGTGGAAATCGACTATCTCGCCCCTGCGAGGCTTGACGATGAATTGGTCGTGAGTTGCGAATATCGGGCGGATACGCGCACTACCGCCTGGTTTCACCAACGTATTCATCGTGGCGATGAATTATTGATCAAAGCGGAGGTACGGGTGGTCTGCGTGGATGCGACCAGTCTGCGACCGAGGCGGATGGCGGAGTACCTGCATGAATGACATGTCGATTTTGCGGCTGATCCTGGAAGCGACGATCATCGTTCAGCTGGTGATGTTGCTGCTGGTCGCGGCCTCGGTATTTTCGTGGAGCGTGATCCTGCGCAAGCGCAAGATGATCAGTACGGTCAAAACCGATCTCGAGCGTTTCGAGACCGAGTTTTGGTCGGGTGCAGATCTCGGTGCGCTCTATCGCAGTATTGATGCACGGGGTGCGGCGCGGGGTATCGAGAGTATTTTTCGCGCAGGGTTTCGTGAGTTCGCGCGTCTCAAGCAACAGGGGCAGAATCCCGCCGATACCCTGCTCGAGGGGGCGCGACGCGCCATGAAGGCTCAGCAGATCAAAGAAGTCGAGCATCTCGAAAGCAGTCTATCGGCCTTGGCGACCGTGGGTTCGACCAGCCCCTACGTGGGTTTGTTTGGCACGGTCTGGGGCATCATGCATGCGTTCGTCGGCTTGGGTAGCGTGCAGCAGGCGAGTCTGCAGACGGTGGCGCCGGGCATTGCTGAGGCCTTGATCGCAACCGCCATTGGGCTGTTTGCAGCCATTCCCGCGGTCATCGCCTACAACCGCTTTGCCGATGAGGTGTGGCGGCTCGAGATGCGCTTCGATGCCTTCATCGAAGAATTCTCGACGGTGCTGCAACGGCACGCCTCGCGCGGCGAGCCATAGGGACGAGTCGCGATGAGTCAGGGTTCTCGCCGTCGCCGCCGACCCATGGGTGAAATCAACGTTGTGCCCTACATCGACGTGATGTTGGTGTTACTGATCATCTTCATGGTGACCGCGCCACTTTTGACCCAAGGAGTCAACGTCGACCTGCCGGATGCCGATGCACCCCCCATCAACGTGACGCAAGAGGCAAACCGCGAGCCACTCGTCGTATCCATTGATCGTGCGGGTGTGCGCTATCTCAATCGCGGCGACACGCCCGAGTCGCCCGTTAGCGATGCCGTGCTGCGCGAGCAACTGTCGCTTGAGCTGGCAGCGGCGCCGGGTATTCAAGTCTTTATCAAGGCAGATCAGCAAGTGGCGTACGGGGAGATCGTGTCGACCATGCTGGTGTTGCAGACAGCCGGTGCCAGCCGGGTCGGCTTTTTGACCGAGCCGGGCACGCGCGAGCCCCGCCAGCCCTGACGGATGCCGTCATGAATCGCTGGCAGGCTTACGGTATTTCTTTGGGTCTGCACCTGACGATCGCAGCTTTGGTTTGGCTCGCCGCTCTTGTCTTTGACTCGCCCATCAAGCCCGTGAACCCCGCTTTGTCGATCGAAGCGGTGGTGGCCGTTCTCCCCGAGCCAACGCCAACGCCGATGCCAACGCCGACCCCGACTCCAGAGCTCGCTCCAGAGCTCGCTCCAGAGCCAACTCCCGAGCCGAGCCCCACGCCTACGCTGTCGGAGCCTGTGGCCGATGCCGACAATGCCCGTCGCGAAGCGGAGCGCCAAGCAGAGCAAAAACGTCAAGCAGAGCAAACACGCCAGGCCGAGGAGAAACGTCAGGCCGAGCAAAAACGTCAGGCCGAGCAAAAACGTCGAGCCGAGGCGGAGCGACTCGCCAATGAAAAGCGATTGGCGGACGAGAAGCGATTGGCGGACGAAAAGCGTCAGGCTGAGGCACGGCGACGTGCCGAGATCGAGGCGCAAATCGCGGCGGCGCGCGAACAGGAACTTGCGCGCCAGCGCGAGGTCGAACGCCAGCAACAGGCCGGGCGACTCGCAAGACAATCAGCCGAGTGGGCGGCGGCCATTCAATCAAAGGTGGAACGGGCATGGATTCGTCCGCCCACCACCCAAGCGGGCCTCGATTGCTTGGTGCGGGTCACGCAAGTGGCCGGAGGCACCGTGGTGGGTGTGGAATTGGGATCATGCAATGGCGATGCCGTGGTGCGACAATCAATCGAAGCCGCCGTGTTTCGGGCCTCGCCCTTGCCGGCGCCGCCAGACCCTGCGCTCTTTGAGCGCAGTATCGAGTTGAGGTTCAGACCCCGTGATTAAGACGTCGTGATCAAGAAGTTTGGCTGGATAAGCGTGCTCGCCTGGCTGTCGGTGCTGCCCGCAGAGGCGCAACTGCGGGTCGAGATCACCTCGGGTGTGAGCGATCCGCTGCCCGTGGCGGTGGCGCCTTTCGTCGGCGATCCGCGTGACACGGCCGGTGTGATCGCGGCGGATCTCGGCAGCAGCGGTCGGTTTCGTACCACCACGCGTTCAGCGGCGGATTATCTTGTGACGGGCGAGGTGCTCGCCACGGATCCAAAATCTTTGAGTATCCAGTTCGAGTTGCGTAATCTGCTCACCAACCAGGTGGTGTTGCGCGAACGGGTGGATGCCACGCCCGCGATCTGGCGTCAGGCAGCGCATCGCATCAGTGATCGCGTGTACTTCAAGATTCTCGGCGTCCGCTCCGCTTTTGCCACGCGTATTGCCTACGTGTCCGTCGACGGTCCGGTCACGGCCCGACGTTATCGGCTGGTGGTAGCCGATTCCGATGGGGAAAATTCCAGGATCATTCTCGAGTCCCGCCAACCTTTGATGTCGCCCACGTGGTCGCCCGATGGCGAAACTCTGGCCTATGTTTCCTTTGAAACGCAGCGCGCGGCGGTGTATGTGCAGACGGTGCGCACCGCTGAGCGTCGTCGCGTGTCATCCCGGGCGGGGGTGAATGGGGCGCCGGCGTTTTCCCCGGATGGTCGTCGACTCGCACTGACTCTGTCGTCGCGCGATGGCAATCTCGACATCCATGTCCTTGATCTGCAAACGGGTGCGGTCGAACGGCTCACCGATCATCCGGCCATCGATACTGAGCCCGTGTGGTCGGTGGATGGCACCCGGATTTTTTTCACCTCTGATCGCGCGGGCGGGCCCCAGATCTATGAAATGGAGGCCAAGTCCGGCGCGCGAGCGCGACGGGTGAGTTTCCAGGGTGCGTACAACGCAAGACCACGAATCAGCCCAGATGGTCGCGAATTGGCCTTGGTCACTCGTGAGGGCGCTGCCTATCGCATCGCCAAACAGGACCTAGCGACCGGTGT
>CAZHLL010000070.1:0-9924 GCA_964533305.1 uncultured Acidibacter sp. | reverse complement strand
TGCGACGTGCGCGATCCCTCAATATCGGTAGCGATCTCTCGCTCGCTGATTGAACTCAGTCGCCACGTCACAGAGCTGATCATCGCTGTCGATCGCTCACAAATACCAAGGGCGCGTGTCCACTCTAACTCGAGTCAACACGCGCCCTCGGGTAAGCGCGTTAAACCAACGATTTAGAACATATAGCGCAAGGTCGCGCCATAGGTCGCCTTGTCACCCAGCGTCGGGCTGTAGCTCACGCCTGAGATGATGAAGAAACTATTGGAAATATATTCTTCGTCAAAAATATTTCTGCCCCATACATCGAGCGACCACTTGTCGCGACTCAAACCAAACCGGGCATTCACCAGAGTGCGCGGCTCGATCTGGCCGATGTTCATCTCTTCCATCTGCATTTTCGACTGATAAGTCATGTCACCGCGGGCAAACAGCTGCATGCCGTTACCCAACGTGGAATTCCACTCCAGCCCGGCAATGACTTGGGTCTTTGCTGTTCGCGGCAGGATATTACCGCCGACACTGGTGTCGATGGGACACACTACATCATCACAACGACCATTGAAGCGGAAAGACTGCGTACCATCCTTATAGGTTGGATCGGTGAACGAGGCGCCAAAGTTAGCCGACCAGTTGTCATTGATTGCAACCACAGTTTCGACTTCTACGCCACGTGAACGAGCGTTACCGATGTTGCGGTAAATGACGGGCGTGTTGGTGACCAGTTCCGGCGGTGTGTTGGAAGGCAGCGCCTGAATCTGCATGTTGGTCCAATCGATATTGAACAGAGCCACATTGAGCAGCATACGACCATCGAGCAAAGTGCTCTTTGATCCGATTTCATAGGTCCAGTTGGACTCCGGACCAAAAGCCTGCTCGTCCTCCGGTATGGTGACTGCTCCAGCAAGAACGCCGTTGAACCCGCCTGTTTTCAAGCCCTTGGCGGCAGAGGCGTAGAGCAAGGTGTTGTCCGAATAACGATAGTCCACCGTGAAGCGCGGAATCGTGTCGGTGAATTTGTCGGTCAAGGTCAAATTCGCACGAGTATCGTTGACTGCTTTGTCTTCCTTGCTGTAGCGAACCTCTGCGCCAATTGTGAGCTTGTCGAACGTGTACGACAGCGCACCAAAAATAGCTGACGTCTCACCAAAGTTGGTCACATCACGCAAGCCAAATGGGAAGCCCGACATGTCGAGGAAACCCGAGGTAGGGTCCTGGCCCAGAAACTGACCCACTGGCAGAGAAGTCAAAAAGAACTTGTACACATCCTCAAACTCAGATTGATATACGCCGAGCGTCGCCTTCAATGGGCTGTTTTCTGGCGCATAATCCAGGCGCAACTCATGACTGTCAAAATCATTAATGCTGCCTTCTTTCTGTACCGAGTTGAAAAACCCGAACTGAAACTGCCCCACTGCCAAGGCAGCGAGATTGATACCAAAAGAAGGCGTGATCGGATTAACTGAGGGGGAGCTGATCTCTTGCCCTGCGGACTCCACCTTGCCGTACTGGTAGGCAAGCGTTATCGAATCGCTCAAATCGAATGACAGATCTGCCCGATAGAAATCCGTCTCGTTGCGGAACCCGGGCGTCGGGATCGCGAGTACCGTGGCCCCGGCAGGGCGCGTTGAAGCGGCGGTCTGATAAGGCGCCGGCGAGAGCGCAATTTCACCGCAGATGAACCGCAAGCGCGCGGTACCTGGCACCACCGGCCCACAGTTACCGGTGTTCTGTGCATCACCCGAATTCACGTTCCAACCGGCACGATTGCCGATGGCGCGTTCGACTCGCATGTAACTCAACTCAATCGAGACGGCGTCGGAGGGCGTAATCACGGCCATCAAGCTGTAGGTATCGTTGTCACGATTGCCCATCAACTTTTGATCGCCCGTGAGGCCTGGGAATTCGTTCTCCCAGGTTCCATCGAACTCGGTGTGGCCATAGTAGGCCCGGACACCCATTAATCCTTCGACCAGAGGCCCACCCACAGCGGCCTTGTAGTCGAGTCGACCATCGGTGCCCGTGGTCAACTCGACATCACCCTCGAACTCTTCGCCGGGTCGGTTGAACACATAATTGATGGCGCCGCCGAACGCATTCTGGCCATAGAGTGCGCTTTGCGGACCTTTGACGACTTCAATCCGAGAGACATCCGCCATGCCGATATCAACTGCATAGTTTCTTTGGACATAAACGCCATCAACGAAAGTTGCGACGTTTTGCACCTCGGAGGAAACATTGACCTGGGTCAGCCCGCGCATGACGGGAGCCGCGTTGAAGCTGGAGGAGAAATCCTCAAACACTAAACCTGGCGTGTACATCGCCACGTCATCCAGCTCCGAAATGCCGCGCTTGGTCAATTGTTCAGAGGAAAAGGCCGTCACCGCCACCGGGATATCCTGCAATGACTCTTCACGCTTACGCGCGGTCACCACGATCTCGGCGAGTTCGGTCATAACCGCTGACTGTGCCAGTGCGGCGACCGGCAGCAGGGCCCCGGGTACCAGCACCATGGCCGATACAAGCGTCATCCCTGAAGGTACCCAAGATTGTCTAATACGCATTTGCTCCCCTCCAAAATGCAAATTTTTACCATGCAGCAATCGGTTTTTATGCACTCCAACTATTTGTCGTCACATTTCAGACGTTAGCACAATCTCAGCATATTGACGTCAGGAGGCGCATGCGTACGCATCCGATTGTTATACCTTGGATGCATGGCAAAGTGGTCGGGTGGAGCTAAGCTCAGTCAGCATGAAACTTGAACAACGGATTGCACTGGTCATCGGCGGCTCAAGCGGCATGGGCCGAGCGACTGCTCTGCGCTTGGCAACCGAGGGCTTCCACGTGGTCGTTGCGGCTCGCAGGGAATCTATTTGCGCAGCCGTCGTCGCTGATATCCAAAGCCGGGACGGCGAGGCCTCGGCCATGCAGATCGATGTCACCCAAGACGAGAGCGTGGCCAACGGCTTTCAGACCCTGCAGCAGCGGTTCGGGCGATTGGACGCGGCCTTCAATAATGCCGGGCGCACGCTGGGCTTCTCCCCCACCCACGAGACGCCGATCCAACGGCTACAAGACACCCTTGATATCAACTTGATTGGCACCTTTCGCTGTATGCAACATGAGCTGCGGCTGATGCGGGCGACAGGCGGGGGCGCCATTGTCAATAACGCGTCGATTGGCGCTACCCGTGGCTTCGCTGGAATCCAAGACTATTGCGCAGCCAAAAGCGCGCTGGTCGGCCTGAGCAAGTCTGCCGCGCTGGAATACGCGGCCCAAAATATCCGTATCAATGTCATCACGCCGGGATTGATCGCAACGGAGCGCTACGAGAGTCTACGGACACAGCCGAGTTCCGTGATCGAACAGCGACTCAAAGATATCCCCATGGGTCACGCTGGCTCCATGGACGATATCGCTGCGACGGTATGCTGGTTACTGAGCCAACATTGTGGGTTTATTACCGGCGCAGTGATTCCGATTGATGGTGGAGAGTGCGCACGATGAGGCCGACTGACTCGTCATCCCCACATATCACTCAATGTGATCGTGCCTTCCTGAGATTGCCGCATGGATTAGTCCATTATCGCTATCTCAACCCGCTCATCGACGCCGAGACGTCACCAACGCCCTGCCCGCTCTGGATGATGCACGCATCCCCTTCCTCGTCACGCAGCGTGGAGCCGCTGGCGCTTGCGCTGCAACGACAGCACCCCGGCCGCAGGCTGCTCGCCCCCGATACCGCAGGATTTGGCGATTCGGCACCCCTGCCGATCGATACCCCCACCTTGTCTGATTACGGACGCCATTTCTTTGACATGCTCGATCGGCTAGAGATCGAGCGCTGCGATCTGTACGGCTTCCATACAGGCGCCCATATCGCTATCGAGATGGCGCTGTTGTACCCGGAGCGCATAGGTCGGATCGTGGTGGACGGCTTGCTGTGGTTGAATGAAACGGAACGCGAGCAGTACCTCACACACTACGCACCGCCATTATTACCCGACGGTCAGGGCACTCAAATCTTTCAGGCGCTGCAATTCATCCGCGATCAGGCGTGGTTTTTTCCGCATTTCATGCGGGATGCGGCGCATAATCTTGGGGCGAGCGCCCTTCCTCCGGCGGTGTTACACGAGCTGACGATAGATTTATTGAAAGCTACCGAGACCTATCATCTCGCCTATCATGCGGTTTTCCGCCACGATGTCGGCACGCGACTCCCCTTGCTCACTCAACCTCTTCTACTCACGGCGGACCGGAACGATCCGACTCGATCTGCGCTCGAACCCGCTGCTGCCTGCGCGGGCTCGAAAAAGGTATACCAGCAACTTACTGATGCCAGCCAGGGCCTTGAACCCAAGGCGCGTCTGATCAATGATTTTTTGTCATCGTAACGATGAGCCGCTTGTACTCGTGGTGTCGCGACTGTAAGCGCCAAAGATTCTAGCCACAAACTCATCACGCTGCTGCCGCAAAAGCGCC
The DNA here is from genome assembly GCA_964533305.1 of uncultured Acidibacter sp. Taxonomy (GTDB): domain Bacteria; phylum Pseudomonadota; class Gammaproteobacteria; order Steroidobacterales; family Steroidobacteraceae; genus UBA964. Next base: position 5,442 of record CAZHLL010000070.1, on the reverse strand, counting down.
TGTTGCTCAGGCGGCTCCTGGTAGGCCTCTATCAACTCCGGTGTCACCCTGCCATGCTGTGCAAGCAGAGCTTCGACGATCCGCATTCTTTCGCGCTGCACCCACAACTCAGCGCCAAGCGCCAATGTCACATCTACCAGATTGTCCAAGACAGGATTTTCAAGAAATGTCGGCTCGGGTTTGATGGATTTTTCTTTGATAGTCATGACACACCTACCACGCCACAGTCACAGCCTTGGTTTTCAGATACAGATCGAGGCCCTCTTGGCCAAACTCGCGTCCCCAACCGGACTGCTTGTTACCACCGAAAGGCATGCTCGGGTCCATAGCCGCATGACAATTGACCCCCACCTGGCCGGCATCAATCAAGCGCACCATGCGGTGAGCCGTCTCGAGGTCACGCGTCCAAACACTACCTGATAATCCATACACCGTATTATTCGCTTGCTCGGCGATTTCCTCGAGATTCTGATCATTGAAAGTCTGAACAGCGATCACAGGCCCGAATATCTCTTCCCGTACGATGGTCATGTTTGGATTGCAATCGGCATAAACAGTCGGCTCGATAAACCAGCCGCGATCGCGCGGGCGACGTGCGCCACAGAGAAGCCGTGCGCCCTCTTGCTCAGCGGTGGCCATCAGTCGCTCGATCCGATCGCGCTGTTCAAGGGAAATCACCGGGCCCAGCATGGATCCATCATCAAATCCCGACCCGACTATCATCGCCTTTGCCGCAGCAGCAAGACCCTCGGTAAACTCTTTGGCAATATTTTCATGAACAAACACACGGCTGCCACAGACACAGTTTTGCCCCTGAAGCAAAAACCCCGCCATGGCAGCCCCGGGCACCGCCTTGGAAAGATCCGCGTCCGGAAATACGACAACAGGTGACTTGCCGCCCAATTCCAAAGACACTTTTTTCAAGTTTCCTGCTGCAGCCTTGACGATTAATCGTCCGACCTCGGTTGAACCGGTAAAAGCGATCTTGTCTACGCCGGTATGCGCTGCCAAGGCTGCCCCCGCCGTCTCCCCGAGTCCGGTCACAACATTAAAAACGCCGCTGGGTATCCCCGCCTCATGCGCAAGCTCGGCCAGCAACAACGCCGCCAGCGGCGCCTGCTCAGCTGGCTTCAGTACCAAGGTACAACCAGCTGCCAATACCGGAGCAATCTTCAATATTTCCATGCCAAACGGGTAGTTCCACGGCGTGATGGCACCCACCACCCCAATCGGTTCGCGCAAGGTGTAGGCGAGCAAGTCCTGAGGTCGTCTGCCACCTCCGGACGAGGGCAAGGTCATGCCCGTGATCTTTGAAGTCCAGCCTGCGTAATAGCGCAGGAACATACCGCAAAACATCGCGGTGCCTTGCCCGAGGGCGTGCGGCATCCCGTTGTCGAGAACAGCCAGCTCGGTGAAAAGGGCGGCTCGTGACTCGATCAAATCGGCATATCGCAAGAGGGCGCGACCACGCTCATCGGCCGTCATCGAGGCCCAAGGTCCGCGCAGCGCCTTGCGCGCCGCTGCTACCGCTACATCCACATCCGCTGAATCACCGAGCGCAATCGTCGAGATAATTTCCTCCGTCGCGGGATTCTCGACGCCAAGCTCCGACTCGATCATGGGACGACGCCACTCGCCATCAATGAACAGACTGTGTCGACGAGCCAGGAATTCTCTGGTGGCTGTGGCGATTTGGTGACTCAAGGGCATCTCCCAGATTGGGTATTACGCGAGAAGGGCCACCATTGTTCATCGCGGTCGAGCATCGATCAATGCGACCTGACGACGTTGCGATATCTTCAACGCATGGCAGATGACGGTTTTGGCATGACAAGCAACTGGGTACTGTGTTTTGCTCGGCAACGTGACCGCCTCTTCTCTGCCAATGCGCCTCAAGCTCTCATGGGCAACGGGGGCTTTTGGCGTCTCGATTCTCATGAACGGCGTCTCCGCATTCGCCCTGTTTTACTTCACCACAGTGGTTGGCATTGCTCCCGCAGTGGCCGGTTTTCTGATCTTTGTTTCTCGAGTCTTTGACGCGGTCACGGACCCTTTGTCTGGCTGGATCAGCGATCGCACAGAATCGCGCTGGGGACGACGCCGGCCGTACCTGTTGGCAGGGTCCTTCGTATCGGCGCTCGCGTTCCTGATGGTGTTTACGGTGCCGTTCCAAGGGCCATTCGATGGCTATTGGTCAGGCAATGGCCTGGTGACGGCTGGATATGTGCTGCTCGCCTTGTTGATCTACACCTCAGGGTATTCTTTGTTCAATGTGCCTTACATGGCCATGCCGGCTGAGATGACTGACGGCTATCATGAGCGTTCGGAAATTCATGGTTACCGGGTCATGGCGACAGCGGCCGGCAGTTTCGTTTTGCAGGTGCTGGCGGGCACCGTGCTGGAATACGGCGGGCGCGACTGGGATGCGCATGCCGCCATGGGCTGGGCGGGTGCGGGGCTCATCTTTGCCGCCATGCTCACCACCACGATCGGTACTCGGGCGGCGTCGCAGAGCAAGCAGCAACCGCCGAGTACGCTTTCGCTCGTCGAGCAGGCACGCAGTTTTTTCGGCAATCGAGCGTTTCAACAAATTCTGGCGGTCAAGCTCGCTCAGTTGATCGGGATCAGCGCAAGCAGTGGAGGCTTGGTGTTTCTGCTGGTGAATGTGCTCGATCAACCCCTGACCTTGTTGCCCATCATCGGCGGCGCAACAACAGTCGCTGTGCTGGGCTGCACAGGTCTCTTGGTCTGGCTGTCGCGACACATCGGGAAACGCGGCGGTTATCTGCTCTCGGCGGCCGTCACCGGACTGACCGCCCTGTCCTGGACCCTGGCATTGCCGGGCGAGCCGGTCTGGCTGCTGGCTTTACGCGGATTTTTGTTGGGTATCGCGTTCTCAGGTAACGTCATGTTCGCCATGTCCATGTTGACCGATGCCATGGAAGTCGATCGCCTGAAGACGGGGCTACGTCGCGAAGGCATGTACTCGGCGTTCTACAGTTTTGTGGAAAAGCTGGCCTCATCGATCGGACCTTTGATCATGGGCACGGCATTGACGATTGCAGGCTTCAAACCAGATCCGACGCAACAAGACCCCGAAGCGGTACGACAAGCGATTCTGGTGGGCATCGCCTATGTGCCCGCACTCATGGCGGTGATCGCTTGCGTGATTCTCACGTTCTACAAACTAGATGAATCATCTCTGAGAGCGCTTCGAGAGACACCGAAAGAATAGATCACGGATCCTGCAGAGTGATATTTCCAAAGATATCTGGTAAATACTATTTATGGACATAAAAAACCAGTTATTGACACTGATCGATCAGGCAGACGCCGCTGGCGGATTTACCGATGAGACCTTCGCTGAACTGACAGCGTTGGTTGATGAATTACGATCGCAAACACCTGTGCCTGCACCCATGGACGCGCTCGAAAAAGTGGAGGGGCTCTGGGAAACTGTTTTTGCACACTTTGGTGCCAAGCACTCGGCTGGCAAGCCCAAGGTGCACGATTCCAACCTCAAAGTTCAGAGCTTCAACGCTTTTCCGCCGAGCCCTATTCGCGTCCTGAATATCTGCCAGGAAATCTCTCGCGTCGAGTCAGCGTACAACAACGTTATTGATTTTGTGGCTGCCGATGGGGTCACGATGGGCATCATCGTAGTGCATGGTCGGTTTCGTGAGGTGCCCGAAAACCGGCAACGTTTCGCGGTCGACTTTTACGCTGTCGAATTACGGCCGGTACCAGATGGTGATACAGCGGCCCTGCGCGCGGCACTCGATCTTGATACCAACCACGCTTTGCATATCACTCTCAAGCCACCGCGCCTGTACTCGGATGTCGTGTATCTCGACGATCACCATCGCGTCAATACGGGCAGTTTGGGCGGGCTTTATGTGCTGCGGCGAGTGTCGGATCGCAGCCCACGCAGCATTGTTTCATCTAATCGATAAAACGACAGGATAATCACGGCGAGTACGGCCATGAGCGCAGGGATGTAACCAATCGACAGGAGCACCGCCTGACGTACTTCTTCGGTCACTTCGGACGGCGGGGTACGAGGATTGAATCCTGCGCCCGACAGCGCCAAACCCAGAATCAACGGACCAAGTGCCGACGCCAGTTTTTCGACGAAACTGTAGAGCGCTGAATACATACCCTCGCGACGCATCCCTGTGCGGTGGTAATCAAGCTCCATGGCATCGGTGAGCATGGACATGGCAAACACCACGTTACCCGCAAAGGCGAGACCATTCACGGCCCCGCGCAGTGCCAATAATGCCAATGGTTCGCCGGGTTGAGCATAGACCCAAGATAATCCGACTAGGCCCGTCAGCAGAGCCGAGAACACATAGCCGCCACGCTTACCGACACGCTTGGACAGGCGGACCAACAAAGGTGTACCGAAAACGACCGCCAAGGTCATGGGCCCACCGATAACTGGCAACAAGGTCAACGGCATATCGATGACGTTGACCAAAAAAAACATCAAGCCGCCCGAACTCGCACTGACACCAATCAGCTGCACGAGTTTGATCAATAGAATTTGCTGGAATGGTCGGTTTTGCCAAAGCCCGAGCAACTGCTCACGCATCGGCAATCGCAACTCACTGCGCGGATGAAAGGGTGCATCCCGCGTACCCCACCAAGCCGTCAGCATGGCCGCGAGTATTAACCCACCCCCTAGGGCACCCACGGCGGCGTGGGCATCCCAATCTTTGCCCATGATCTCAAGCACCGCCCCAGCGGCCGACTGGGACAGAAATCCACCAACCGAGGCAAACATCACGCGCCAGCCATGTATGGATGAACGCTCGTGATAACCGTTGGTCATCTCGGCAGGCATCGCCATGTACGGCACATTGAACAGCGAGTACCCAGTCGTGTAGAGCAAGAGCGCCGCCAAAACGTACAGTGATGCCCACAGACCCGGGCCCTCGGTCATGCTCTCCCACGGACCCACGAATGGAACAGTGAAAACCCCGAGAAAGGAGATGGCCGATACCCATGCACCCCAGAAGAGCCACGGCCTACGCCGACCACCCGAGCCGCCTGTCTTGTCGCTGAGTACGCCCGTCAGCGGATCGGATACCGCATCATAAATCTTTGACAGAAAAATCAAAAAACCCGCCATAGCAGCCGGAATCTGCAACACGCTGACAAAGTAAAAAAGCGCGAGTGCCGAAATCCCGTTCATGAGGATGGCTACCCCGAACGCACCCGTCGCCCACGTGGCCTTGATACGCTTTGGCAGCGGCGTCTCTTCTTCCGGAGTGTCGTGCATGACTCAAACTGTACGGGCTTGGCTAAGCTTCGTCACGAGATTTAGTGAGCCCACCCCGGGCAAACGGTTTTAAACTGCGGGTTGGTGTTGTCGCGGAGCATCGCCATGCAAGAAAAGTCGAACAACATCCTGGGCATCGATCGCAAGCACCGACGAGT
>CAZHLL010000069.1:0-10131 GCA_964533305.1 uncultured Acidibacter sp. | reverse complement strand
CATGCGTGTGCTCGGCGAGGAAGAGATAAGCAGACTCAGCGCCCTGATCGAAGCACAGGAGGCGAGTTTGCGTCGTCTACTGGTCCCCGCCGATCCACGCGATAACCTCGACGTATTTCTTGAAATTCGGGCGGGCACCGGCGGCGACGAAGCCGCCATTTTCGCGGGCGACTTGCTGCGCGCCTACGCCAAGTATGCTGAAACACGCGGCTGGAGTATCGAAACGCTCAATGAAAACACGGGCGAACATGGGGGCTACCGGGAAGTCATATGCAAGGTCAGCGGAAGTCAGGTCTTTGCTCGCCTCAAATTTGAATCGGGTACGCATCGCGTACAGCGTGTACCCGCCACCGAAGCGCAAGGCCGTATTCACACCTCGGCGATCACGGTCGCCATCCTGCCTGAGCTTGGCGAACTGGAAGCGATTGAACTCAACCCGGCCGAATTGCGCATCGATACCTTTCGCGCCTCCGGTGCCGGCGGCCAACACGTCAATAAAACCGACTCGGCCGTTCGCATCACGCACCTGCCCACCGGCGTGGTTGTCGAGTGTCAGGATGAACGCTCTCAACATAAAAATCGCAGCCGAGCGATGTCACTGCTCAAAGCCAAACTGCAGGCGGCCGAACAGGAGAAACGGGCCTCGGAACAGGCGCGCAGCCGCAAACTTCAGGTCGGGACCGGTGATCGCTCGGAGCGCATCAGAACCTACAATTTTCCGCAGGGCCGAGTGACGGACCACCGCATCAATCTCACGCTGTATCAGCTCGATGCGGTCATGAACGGCGAGCTCGATGCGCTCATCGAACCGCTGTCACAGGAATATCAGAGCGAACTGCTGTCGGAACTTTGATGCTTATCGGCAAGCACGGCGTAGTGCGCCACCGCCATGGCTGAAGCAAAGGGCATATAGAGCGCGCCCAGCACCCCGCCGGCGACACTGGCGAGCGCGCCCACCCATGCCGAGCTTTGCTCGGCGGGGACAGCGGACATCGCGCCGCTCAACAGCGCCAACTCATACAGCAAAAGCCCGAGCAAATTACCGATGACAAACAAGGCGAGTATCCCGATCAGGGTCAGCAGCATACCCTTGGCCAGCGTCCACCATTGCCCTCTGGCCTGCTGCAGGCAATCATCCATGAGCCGACGCACGGAATCCTCTCGAATCGCAACCGCCGGCAGCACAAGCCAGCTGACGACCAAAACATAGATGCCAGGCAGGATGAAGAGCAGCGTGCCAAGCGCAATCAGCACTGTCATACCAAGCAGTGCCACGCTCGCTCGCGGGATGGCGAGCAGCGTTGCGCGCAAGTCCTGTGACAAGCTCGCAACCTGATCGCACAGCTGGCGAGACTGACGACGCATGATGAAGAGCCATGACCAAAGATTGATGAGGGCCGCCGACAGCATCAGTAGCCACCACAGCGGATCTTTGCTTTCGCTCAAGGCGAGCGGCAAACCTTGCCAGGTGGCATACGCCGCGGGCAATTGCCCGGCGAGCACCGCGCACAACGCAGCGGGCAAGCTCAGTAGCCATGAGCTCCGGAAAAGATCGACACCCACTACCAAGGGGTCACGCGTATTCGAGGTGGAAAAACTCACGCGGCGCACTCTAGCACTACACTTGTCGGTATGACGGCCCCTGTGCAGACCGAAACACTCCAAAGTGCGCTTGCCCGTGCGATTGTCACGCTCGAGCAGCCCGGGTCCTTGCTCGCCATGCAGTCGGATGCAGATCGGCGACGGGAAGCGGAGTCCTTGCTCTTGGCCGCACTCGGCTTGCCACGCTCGATGCTTTACCGAGACCCGGACCACCGACTGCAGTCCACTGAATCCGCGCGCGTATCGGCTTGGCTTGATCGACGCCGACAGGGCGTGCCGCTTGCGTATCTTGTGGGTCATCGCGAGTTCTGGTCGCTCGATCTCGAAGTCACACCGGATGTATTAATCCCGCGTCCTGAGACGGAACATTTGGTCGAACTCGCCTTGCAGCGCGGATCGACTCTCGTAGCACAGCGCGATCGGCCGCTGCGGCTATTGGAACTCGGTACAGGATCCGGTGCCATTGCGCTCGCGCTGCGCCAAGAGCGACCAGACTGGTCGATCGTAGCAACCGATGTTTCGGCTGCCGCGCTGGCAGTCGCTCAAAAAAATGCACAACGACTCGGGATCTTCGATATTGATTTCCTGGCGGGTGATTGGTTCCTGCCTGTCGAGCATCTTGTTTTTGACTTGATCCTGAGCAACCCCCCTTACGTCGCTGCCGACGACCCATGCCTCGCCGGCGATTCTTTGCGATACGAGCCGCCACTCGCGCTGACACCGGGCAAGGACGCCTTAGAAGACTTGCGCCATATCATCCGGAGTGCAAAAACACATCTACACCCCGATGGCTGGCTACTGCTTGAACACGGCAACACTCAAGTGCAGGCCGTGCGAGCAGAGCTACTCGCCAGCGGTTACACTGACGTTCGGTCCCACACTGATCTCGCCGGCCACGGGCGTAACAGCGAGGGCCGCCTAAGATATTGATGCGAGGACCCAAACCATGTTGATTTTTGCAACCACCGCCGGCGAATTCACCGTCGAATTATTTGATTCCGAAGCCCCTGAATCCAGCGCCAATTTTTTGCGCTATGTGGATGAAGGTTTCTTTGATGGCACCTTGTTCCATCGCGTAATTCCAGGTTTCATGATCCAGGGCGGCGGCTTCACTACAGGCCTTGAGCACAAAGATACGCATGAGCCCATCCAGAACGAAGCGGGTAACGGCCTCTCCAATGAACGCGGCACCTTGGCGATGGCACGCACCAGCGACCCGCACAGTGCCACCTCGCAATTTTTCATCAACCTGGTTGACAATGACTTTCTCAATCGCAGCCCGGGCAACCCCGGCTATGCCGTGTTCGGCCGTGTTACGGCCGGTATGGAGATCGTGGATGCGATCGCGCAGCAACCGACGACACGTCGTCGGGGTCACGACGACGTGCCGGTCGATGATGTTGTAATTCTGTCGGTGACGCGTCGCGATCAGCCGGGGTCGTAACCGAGATTGGGCGCGAGCCAGCGCTCGGCCTGCTCGAGCGATACGCCTTTGCGCTGCGCATAATCGGCCACCTGGTCACGATCGATCTTGCCGATAGCAAAGTAATGGCTGTCGGGGTGGCCGATATACCAACCGCTGACCGAGGCGGTCGGGTACATGGCATAGCTCTCGGTGAGTGTGATGCCGGTATGTCGCTCCACCTCCAGCAATTGCCACAGCTTGGTTTTTTCGCTGTGATCTGGGCACGCGGGATAACCGGGTGCCGGACGGATTCCTCGATACGCCTCGTCGATCAACTCGCGGCTCGTGAGTTGCTCGGTGGTGGAGTAGCCCCAGAATTCGCGTCGGGCACGCTCATGGAAAAATTCCGCGGCCGCCTCGGCAAACCGGTCGGCCAAGGCCTTGAGCATAATGCTCGAGTAATCATCATGGGCGTTCTCGAAGCGCTCCACCATGCGCTCGATGCCCACGCCGGCGGTCACCGCGAAGGCACCGATGTAATCACGCACGCCTGAATCGCGCGGGGCCACATAATCGGCGAGACACTCGTGCGCCTGACCGGGCGGCTTGCCTTTCTGCTGGCGCAGATGATTGAGAGTGAGGATGGGCGTGCGCCGAGATTCATCCGCGTACACCTCGATATCATCTCCCACCGAATTCGCCGGGAAAAAACCCACCACGGCGCGGGCCTGCAGCCACTCCTCGGCAATCAGGGTCTTCAGCATGCGCCGAGCGTCGGCGTAAAGGTTGCTCGCAGCCTCACCCACGACCGAGTCAGTCAGGATGTCCGGAAACTTGCCCGCAAACTCCCAGGCGTTGAAAAACGGCATCCAGTCGATGTAATCCAGCAGTTCACTCAAAGATTGTTGCTCGATCACCTGTACGCCGGGCTTGAGCGGCGCTACGGGACGATACGCCTGCCAATCAATGCGACGCCGGTTGGCACGCGCGGCGACCAGCGACAACTCTGGTTTTTTGACCGACTTGCTTGCGTGCTGTTCGCGACGCTTTTCGTGCTCTGCCGCTACGCGCGCGGCAAAGTCCGCTCTCAAATTGGGCGTGATCAGTGACTGACATACACCGACCGCACGCGAGGCATCTTTGACGTAAACGACGGGTTCGCGGTATTGCGGTGCGATCTTGACCGAGGTGTGCGCCGGCGAGGTGGTGGCACCACCGATCAAAAGCGGAATATCGAAACCCTGTCGTTGCATTTCTTTGGCAACATGCACCATTTCATCGAGTGATGGCGTGATCAACCCCGACAGCCCAATCAGTGCAGCGTTCTCCCGTCGAGCCACTTCGAGAATGCGCTCAGCGGGCACCATCACGCCAAGATCAATGACCTCGAAATTGTTGCATTGCAACACCACCCCGACGATGTTCTTGCCGATGTCATGCACATCGCCTTTCACGGTCGCGAGCACCACCTTGCCATTGTTGCGCGCTGCCCCATGGGCCTTGCCTGCCTCGATGAAAGGCACGAGATGCGCCACGGCCTTTTTCATGACGCGAGCGCTTTTGACCACCTGTGGCAAAAACATCTTGCCCGCACCAAAGAGATCGCCGACGACGTTCATGCCGTCCATCAATGGTCCTTCGATGACGCGGATGGGATGCTCGGCCTCTAGCCGAGCAGCCTCGGTATCCTCAACAATGAATTCATCCAGGCCCTTGACGAGCGCGTGCTCAAGGCGTTTGGCCACCGGCCAGCCACGCCACTCAAGATCGAGTTCACGCTTGGCAGCCCCGCCCCCCTTGAAGCGCTCGGCCACCGTCAGCAGTCGCTCGGTCGAATCATCGCGACGATTGAGAATCACGTCTTCAACTGACTCACGCAACTCGGAGTCAATGTCTTCATAAATCGCGAGCTGACCGGCGTTGACGATACCCATATCCATGCCGGCGCGGATCGCGTGATAGAGAAACACGCTGTGCATGGCCTCGCGCACCGGCTCGTTACCCCGGAATGAAAACGATACGTTGCTCACGCCGCCGCTGACCATGGCATACGGTAGTCGCTGCTTGATCAGTCGAGTTGCCTCAATGAAATCAACACCGTAATTGGCATGCTCCTCGATACCGGTCGCGACCGCGAAAATATTGGGATCGAAGATGATGTCTTCAGGGGCGAAGCCCACCTGCTCGGTCAACACCTTGTACGATCGTTCGCAGATCGCCACCTTGCGCGCAATGCTGTCGGCCTGACCCTGCTCATCAAACGCCATCACCACGACGGCTGCGCCGTAGGCGCGTATCTTTTGCGCCTGTTCGATGAAGGCCGCCTCACCTTCCTTGAGGCTGATCGAGTTGACGATGGCCTTGCCCTGTACGCATTTGAGACCCGCCTCGATCACCGACCATTTGGACGAATCGATCATCACGGGCACGCGCGCGATATCGGGCTCAGCAGCGATCAGATTGAGAAATCGATGCATGGCCGCTTCCGAATCGAGCATGCCCTCATCCATGTTGACATCGATGATCTGCGCGCCGGCCTCGACCTGTTGGCGGGCGACATCGAGCGCGGCGGAATAATCTCCGGCCTCAATCAGCTTGCGAAAGCGCGCGGAGCCCGTGACGTTGGTGCGTTCGCCGACATTGACGAACAGGGTCTCGGCCGAAATATTGAAGGGCTCAAGGCCGGATAAGCGGCACTTGCGCGTAACCTCAGGCTGTTTGCGCCGCGGAGTCGACTTGACCGCCTTGGCAATCAATGAAATGTGTTCGGGTGTGGTCCCACAACAGCCACCCACCATGTTGAGCAAACCGGATTCGGCAAACTCCGCCAGAATGGCCGCCGTCTCGGCGGGCGTCTCGTCATATTCACCAAAGGCGTTGGGCAGCCCCGCATTGGGATAGGCACATACATGGCAGTCGGCGAGTCGAGCGAGCTCAGCGACATAGGGACGCATATCTTTGGCGCCCAGTGCACAGTTGAGCCCAATCGCAAAGAGCTCGCCATGGCGTACGGAATTCCAGAACGCCTCAGTAGTTTGGCCGGACAGCGTCCGGCCCGAGGCGTCGGTGATCGTGCCGGAGACGATGATGGGCAGATCGAGCTTGAGCTCAGCGAGCACCTGTCGTACCGCAAAAAGCGCCGCCTTAGCGTTCAGGGTATCGAACACCGTCTCGATCAGAATCAGATCCACACCGCCTTGGATCAAAGCGTGGGTCGCCTCGGCATAGGCTGCGACCAGTTGGTCAAAATCGATGTTACGGTAACCAGGATCATTGACATCCGGCGACAACGAGGCCGTGCGATTGGTGGGCCCAAGGGCGCCGGCCACAAAACGCATTTCGCCCGTCTCGGCGGTCACCGCATCGGCTACGTCGCGAGCGAGCCGAGCGGAGCGATAGTTAAGCTCCTGCACCAAGGCTTCCATGCCGTAGTCCGCCTGGGCGACCCAGGTGGAGTTGAAGGTATTGGTCTCAACGATGTCGGACCCGGCCAAAAAATAGGCGCGATGGATATCGGCGATCAGCTCGGGATGCGTGAGGCTGAGCAAGTCGTTGTTGCCGCGCAGATCCCGGCCGTAATCTTTGAAGCGCTCACCGCGATAGCCCGACTCATCGAGCTTATGACGCTGGATCATGGTACCCATCGCGCCATCGAGCAGTACGATTCGCTCTTCGATCAAGGCGCGCACGCGGCGCACACGCTCTGCCCGCGCCAATTCATCGACAGGCAAAACCTCAAACGGCGCTGAGGACGCTTGCATCGCCCCGTCTGATGCGCTGGCCAATGCGGTCGTCGCCGAGTCTGCTGTGGCGACCTCTCGAGATGAGGTGCTATCTCGATGCGCGGCACACCCTCTCATGGTGTGGCCTCCCCACGCAGCCCGAGGGCGTGACAGATGGCATAGGTCAACTCCGCGCGATTGAGCGTGTAGAAATGGAATTCCTCGACGCCCTCACGCTGCAACGTAGAGACCTGCTCGATCGCCACGTTGGCGGCGATCATGCGCCGTGTTTCAGCGTCGTCGTCCAGCCCCGCGAAGCGCTCGGCGAGCCACGCGGGCATCTTGGCACCGCAACGCGCCGCGAAGCGTGCGACTTGCCCGAAGCGGGTGATCGGCAGGATGCCAGGCACGATACTCACCCGGATGCCGGCGGCGACACAGCGATCTCGGAAGCGCAGATAATCTGCGTTATCAAAGAAAAACTGGGTGATCGCCCGAGTCGCACCCGCATCGATCTTGCGCCGCAGATTATCGAGGTCTGCCTCCGCCGACTCCGCCTCCGGGTGCACTTCCGGATAGGCCGCGACCGAGATATCGAAATCGGCAACGCTGCGCAAACCGGCTACCAGATCCGCCCCATAGGCGAAACCTTGCGGGTGGGGCTGATAGCTTTCGGCCCCCTGTGGCGCATCACCGCGTAGCGCCACGATATGCCTGACCCCTTCTGCCCAATAAGCTCGAGCGACTTCCAGTACCTCCTCACGCGTCGCGCCGACGCAGGTGAGGTGAGGCGCCCCTGTCAGTGAAGTCTCCGTTTGAATGCGCTTGACGAGCGCGTGGGTGCGATCACGCGTGGAACCATCCGCCCCATACGTCACGGAGACAAACCGAGGTGCCAGCGGCGCCAAGCGCTGTACGGATTGCCACAACGTGTCCTGCATCGCCTGATCACCCGGCGGAAAGAATTCAAAAGATACGGTCGGGGACTTCTTCATTGGTCAGAGACTCCGCTGAAAATTCATTGTTTTTTGACTCGGGCCCGAGTCAACAGCAGGTGTTGCCCCTCGGCCTCGATGGGACGCAACCAAAGGCACTCAAAACCGCGCTCGGTCAGCATGCGTCGCCAGTGCGCGAGCGGCGAACTCGATGCTTCCAGTAATTCATAGGGCACTGCACAGTAGGCAACGCCCTCTGCTTGCAAACAGGCCCGTATGCGCAGCAACAAGCTGCCGAGTTGTCGCTCATCCGCGAGCTCCCCGCTCAGGGCGACCTCGACACAGACTGCAAAGCGGGCGGTGGCGCGCAGCTCGCTTGCCGTTAGTACGATGGCCGGAAAGCCCTCTGACGCAAGCCAAGTCTGCAGCGCATCGCGCTCGCGCCGACCCTCGGCCCGCAACACGATCTCAGCTGCCCGAGCACTGACGGAGTCAAAGATTTCCCGCTGCGCAACCCGCAGGCACACCCGTTGTGCGGCCACATCCGTCAAAAGATCGTCGGCAGCGGCACGGATCAGGCTCATTCCCAACCGCCCCCGTTGCAGCGGCTCGGCGCCGGCACGTAAGGCAGGTGGAGCGGTGGTTCTCTGCCGCGCTTCGATGCCCCGTAACCGCGCCCGCGCCTCGCGCAACTCGGCCTCTTCGGGGTCCACTTGCTCCATTAACAAGGAGACGAGCGCATCCCCAATGCCGGAATTCGGCTCCATGGGCAGGTATTCGACCCGCTGCCCTCGACGCACCCGGCGCAACAGGCCCGCAAGCGCGAGCTGCTTCAGTTGTCGCGACACATTGGGTTCGCTGTCGCCCACCATGACCGCAAGCTCGGACACACTGACGGATTTTTCCACGCACAAGCGCAGCAACCGCAGCCGCGCAGGGTCGGCCACGGCACGCAACGTGCGTACAATGGTATCGGTGTCTTGCATATTTGCAACTTTACGTAATATTGAAAGTATACAAGCTTTTTAGGGTGGGCGCCAGCTCCCGCAACGGGCGAAGCCTCGACTCCACCGCCCCCATATCGATGCGGTCTCGACAAGGCCGGTGGTCAGTACCAAAGTACGCCCATGCACTCCTACCCCGATGGCGCCCGCGCAGCCTTGCCGCCGGCCCGAGTTCGTTGCATCTCCGACATCACCCGTAGCGCTCGTCGCTTACGCACTGCTCCCCCAAAGGAATGGCTGGAACGCTATTTCGCCGGGGTGGATGAGCAGGACCTGCAAGCGCGACCCGCGATCGATCTGGCGCGACTCGCCAGTCGGCACTGGCAGCTGGGCCGCCGCCGAGCACGCGGGCGTGCCGCCATCGAGATCTGGAGCCCGGGCGCGAAAGAGGGCCTGAGCGATCGTCGCAGTTACCTGCTGTTGGTCACCGAGGACCGACCCTTTCTGGTGGACTCGGTCACGCTGACTCTGGCGAGACACCGTGTCGCCGTGCACCTACTGATCCATCCGGTACTCCCCTCGAGCGCAAGTGCACTCGAATCCTGGCAGCTCATCGAAATCGATCGCCAATTTGATACCGAGCAGTGCCTCGCCCTGCAGCAGGATCTCGCACAAGTGCTGGATGACGTCACGCTTGCCGTGGATGACTGGCAGGCCATGCGGCAGCAGGTCAACGCCATTTCGGCAGAACTCTCCCAGCGCCCACTCAAAGATTTGACAGCGACGCAGCAGGAGGAGCATCGCGAGTCGATTGCTCTAGTTGACTGGGTCGCTGCCGGCAATTTCGTGCTGCTCGGCTACCGTTACTATCAGCTCGTACGCGGTCCACGCCAAGACGAACTACGCGCGAGCAAAAAACACGCGCTCGGCATCCTTCGCGACAATCACTTTCCCGCACACATCGTGGCCGCAGGCGCGCTGCGTGAAGCACTACGCGACAAGAGAGCCGTGATCGTGACCAAGGCAGCCCAGCAGTCGAGGATTCATCGAGCCGGACATTTGGATCACATTGCAGTCAAACATTTCGGTTCCAAGGGCGAGGTCTTGGGCGAGCATCGCATCATCGGTCTTTGGACCTCGCGCGCCTATTTCTCCTCGCCACGCGACATTCCACTGTTGAGACGCAAAATCGACGGACTGATCACGCGGTTTGGTCTTGAGCCCATGAGTCATGACGGCAAAGCCGTAATGGCCACATTGGAAAACTGGCCACGCGACGAACTCTTTGCCAGCAGTAGCGAGGAGCTGCAAGGTTTTGTGCGCGCCAGCGTCAATCTCTATGACCGCAGCACCACCCGCACCTTGCTGCGCTTTGACGCGCTGGGCGACTTTTGGACCTGTCTCGTGTTCGTGCCTCGCGATCGCTACAACACGGAAGTGCGAACTCGCATCGAAAATCTTTTGCGAACGACCCTGCAGGCCGAAGAGGTGGAGTCACAACCGCAAGTCGCGGCAGCGGGTCA
>CAZHLL010000068.1:0-10138 GCA_964533305.1 uncultured Acidibacter sp. | reverse complement strand
GCCGCCTTCCACCGTGATGCGTACCCGACCGCTCAGGGTCCAGGTGGAGTCATCGAAATCGAGACCTGTCGAGCGCGCGCGTTCTGCCGTGACTCGGGTCTCGCCCTGGGTAATGCTGAGGTCGCGAAAGAGGACGGTGTTGGTCTTGTAGTCAACCTCTGACGAGGCGGCATCGAGCGTGATGGCATCGAGCGTGCCCTGCTCGGCGAGTAGCGGCGCAGCCAGTGCAAACCCCAAAAGCAGCCAAAGATTCGCCAGCCATAAGGTGCGCGTAGTGTGACTGATCATGGCGTGAACCGACCTTGCACGGCTTCATTCAGTCGGGCGCGTCGCGTACGCAGATTGGCCTCAAGCCCAATCCCTTGCAGGCGATGCCCATTCAACAACAAGCTTACCGCAGCATCGGTTTGCGCGATGCCACTCAAAAAATCGTACCGCAGCGAGCTGGTGGTCAAGGAGAGGGGGGTCTCATCGTCACCTATGGAAACGACGCTGACCTCGCCATCGAGGGCAATCATCTGCGCTGTGCCTGGTAGTTGAGCGTGACGCGCGGATACGGTCCAGGCGAGCGTGCCTTGTTCATGCAAGCTGAGCACGGGATTGTCGACGTCGATCAGCGAGGAAGCGGGATCTTGCAAGATATGGTCTGCCGTGAGGCGGTAGCGGGGTAAGCCCCGCTCATCTGTTTCGATGAGCTCGGCTCCCGTCACCGAATAACCCGGGTCATTGGCGGCGGTCGTGACATCGATTTCTTTGTTGATCGCAAGTCCATCGCAGCCAGCGAGCAGCGTGGCGAGTATCAGTGCGACCACAGGCTGCGTGAGCAACAGCCTATTTTTTTGTGATGACGGGTGGCGATACATGAGTCTTGCCGGGCGCCGTCTCAGTAGACGCCACTGCGCATCAGGTCATGAATGTTGAGCGCGCCTACCACTCGATCCTCTTCATCCACCACCGGTAGTGCCGTGATGCGGTGTGACTCCATGAGGAGTACCGCCTCGGCGGCGAGCGCCTGCGGGCCGATGCTTTTGCAGGGGTGGGTCATGACTTCGGACATGCGGGCGCTATGCCAGTCGATGCGCCGATCAAACGAGCGTCGCAGGTCGCCATCGGTGTAGACCCCGAGCGCATGTCCTTCCTGGTCGGTGACGATGGTCATGCCGAGCCCCTTGCGAGACATCTCGAGCAGGCCCTCGGTCATGGCCGTCTCCGCGAAGACACGCGGGATTGCTTCGCCTTGGCGCATGACGTCCGATACTTTGAGCAGTAGACGTCGACCCAACGCGCCGCCCGGGTGCGAGCGCGCAAAGTCCTCTTCCGTGAAACCTCGGGCCTCGAGCAGGGCCACCGCCAGCGCATCGCCGAGCGCGAGTGTGGTGGTGGTGCTCGCCGTGGGCGCGAGGTTGAGCGGGCAGGCCTCTGCTGGCACGCTGACATCGAGATGAACCCGCGCGCTGCGCGCAAGTGTGGATTGCGGGTGGCCGGTGAAGGCAATGATCGGCACGCCGAGCCGAGCAAGCGGTGCGAGCAGCGTCAGCAGCTCCGGTGTTTCACCCGAATTGGAGAGCGCAAGCAGCACGTCATCGCGCGTGATCATGCCCATGTCGCCATGACTCGCTTCCGCCGGGTGCATGAAAAACGCGGGGCTGCCGGTGCTTGATAGGGTCGCGGCGACTTTGCTGGCGATGTGCCCCGATTTGCCCATGCCGGTGACCACGATACGACCGCGGCACAGCAGGCAAAGCTCACAGGCGGCTGCAAAGCTCTGGTCGATACGGCTGAGCAAACCCTCCAGACCCCGGATCTCGGTTTGCAACGCGCGCCGGCCGGCATCGAGCAGGCTTTGCGGCGAGGGCTTTGGTGTGACGCTCATGGAATGGCATGATACCCGCATGGCAAATTCATTCCATGATCCCGTCTCACGTACCCGGTAGAGGTTTCTGATGCATCCTGACGCAGTGGCTGAATTGATCAGAGCAGGGCTCCCCGGGGCAGAGGTCATCGTCCAGTCCGAGGACCAGACCCACTTCAGCACGCGGGTGATCAGCGCCGAGTTCGCCGGTAAACGTTCGATCGCCCGCCACCAAATGATTTATCGGACCTTGGGTGAGCGGGTGGGTCGCGAAATCCACGCTCTATCGATCGAGGCATTGACGCCCGATGAGGCCGGTCTCGGACCGGTCGGCTGAACGCCCCGAGGTTCCATGGACAAGTTGCACATTGAGGGCGGGCGGCCGCTGCAGGGCGAGGTGCGCATCTCCGGCGCAAAGAATGCGTCGCTGCCGATTCTCGCTGCGGGTTTACTCGCCAAAGAACCGGTGTCGATCGGCAATGTGCCGCATCTGCAAGATGTTACCACCATGATCGAACTGCTCGGTCGCATGGGTGCGACCGTGACGGTGGATGAGCGCATGCAGGTGGAGGTCGACTCGCGTTCGCTCGATAAGCCCGTCGCCCCTTATGATCTCGTCAAAACCATGCGCGCCTCAATTTTGGTGCTCGGGCCGCTACTTGCGCGTTTTGGTGAGGCGGATGTATCCCTGCCGGGTGGCTGTGCCATTGGTGCGAGACCCGTCAACATCCACGTTGCAGGTCTGCAGGCGATGGGAGCCGAGATCTCGATCGCCAATGGCTACATTCGGGCGCGCGCCAAGCGTCTGCAAGGGGCCCGACTCGTGCTCGATACCGTGACCGTGACGGGGACGGAAAATTTGATGATGGCAGCGGCACTCGCCGAGGGTCAGACCGTGCTCGAGAATGCCGCGCGAGAGCCCGAAGTGGTGGACCTGGCGGATTGCCTGAATGCCATGGGCGCGCGAGTGCGGGGCGCGGGCACCGACACGATTATCATTGATGGGGTCGAGCAACTGCACGGTGCCAGCTACCCCGTGTTGCCCGATCGCATCGAAGCGGGCACCTACCTGGTGGCAGGGGCCATCACCCGCGGCTGTGTCAGAGCGACCCATACCCGTCCCCAACATCTGGATGCCGTGCTCGCCAAGCTGGTCGAGGCGGGTGCCGAGGTGCGCTCCGGTGAGGATTGGATTGAGGTCGACATGCGCGGACGTCGGCCGCGGGCAGTCGATTTGCGCACCGCCCCGTATCCGGCGTTCCCGACCGACATGCAGGCACAGTTCGCTGCGCTCAATACGATCGCAGATGGCGTGGGCACGATCATCGAAACCATCTTTGAAAATCGATTCATGCACATGCTGGAGATGCGGCGCATGGGGGCGGAGATTCGGCTTGAAGGCAACACGGCGATCATCAAGGGTGTAGAGCGCTTGCAGGCGGCGCCGGTGATGGCGACCGATCTGCGGGCCTCGGCGTCGCTGGTGCTGGCCGGTCTCGTGGCTGAAGGCCGCACCGAGATCGATCGGATTTATCATATCGATCGCGGCTACGAGGCCATCGAAGAAAAGTTGGTGGCGCTTGGCGCGGCCATCAAGCGCATCGCGCGCTGAGCTTAGCGACGAGGCCGCGTGACCTGCGGTGCCTCAATGACCGCAACCTCGACCTCGCCGCGTTGGGCGCCGCGCTGCAGCTGAAATTTGAGGCTGGCGCCGGGCGTCGAGCCCGCGACCCGCAGCAGCGCTTCGCGGTCCGTGCTCACCGGGGTTTCGTCAATGGCAAGCAGGATATCGCCGGGTCGAATCCCCGCTCGCTGTGCCGGGCCGCCGTTGTAGAGCCGGAGGATACGCACCGCGCCGCGGTCGAGCCCGAGATTACGTACCGTGCCTGCATCCAAGGTCTCAAAGCTTGCGCCCACCCAGCCGCGCACTACTCGGCCCTTGTCGATGATTTCTTTGACGACGCCGCGAACCAGGTTGACCGGGATGGCAAAACCGATGCCCTCGACACCCAGATCGCGCGCGAGCACGGCCGTATTGATGCCGATTAGTTCGCCGCGAGTGTTGATCAAGGCGCCACCCGAGTTGCCAAAATTGATCGGGGCATCGGTCTGGATGAAATTTTCGAAGGTGGAGATGCCGAGCTGATCGCGCCCCGTGGCGCTGACGATACCCTGAGTCACGGTCTGGGAGAGCCCGATGGGATTACCGATGGCGAGCACCACATCGCCTACCTGCAAAAAATCCGAGCGTCCGAGGCGGATGACGGGGAGGTTATCGAGTTCAATCTTGAGTACGGCGAGGTCGGTATCGGGGTCGCTACCGATGACGCTGGCTTCGGCGACCCGGCCATCGGCCAGCTGCACTTGGATCGAGGCCGCGCCGTCAATCACATGGTGATTGGTGACGACTTGCCCGGTCGAGTTGACGATCACGCCCGAGCCCAAAGATTGCTGCACTCTTCGACGATAGCGCGGGATGAGCTCACCCAGCGGGGTCTGCCAGAAGTTGCCCGGCACCCGTTCGGTGACCACCGAGCGCGTGTAGATGTTGACGACGGCGGGGGCGGCCTGACTCACCGAGGGCGCGTAACTTGCGATGGTGACCGCACCGCTGACCGAAGGCGTGAGCGGCTGGGGGCGTTGCGCCGGGGAGGGTCGAGCGGTCGGCCCGTTACCCGGCGGTGCTTCGACGGCCTCGGCCGGATCGGTTGCGGGCGCGATGGCAGCGGGCGTGCCACGCATCAGTGGCAGCAATTCCGGTTGCCACAACACGAACAGGAACGCCGCCGCGAGTCCACCGACGGCCGAGCCTGCGAGAAACACACTTACCTTCAGCCATCCCGACATGTCCGCTCTCAGGTCCCTCACCCGTGGGCTAAATCATCACACTGGCGTGTATAATGCCGGAGTTTTCCATCCAACGATTGTCAGATCGTCCGTCACGGATGAGTGGAGAGGCCCGGCGATGAGTGATGATACGGTGAGTGCAGACGTCGATAACAGTCGACGCAAGTTCCTGACCATGGCCACGGCAGCAACGGCAGCGGTGGGAGGGGCTTTCACCCTCGTTCCGTTCATCGCTTCCTGGAAACCCTCGGAACGTGCCCGCGCGCTGGGTGCTCCCTTGGAAATCGACCTCTCCAAACTGGAGCCGGGTCAGATGATCACCCAGAGTTGGCGCAAGCAACCCATTTACGTGGTGCGCCGCACTCCTGAGTCCGTGGCGAAACTCGAGAGCCTCCCCGACCTCAAAGATCCGAACTCCGAGGCTTCGATTCAGCCCGCTTACGCACAAAATGCGATGCGCTCGATCAAGCCCGAGATCCTGGTGTTGTATGCGGCCTGCACCCACCTCGGTTGCTTGCCGAAACAGTATTTCACCCAAGCGGATCCGGCGATGGGGGATGACTGGCCGGGCGGCTTTTTCTGTCCCTGTCACGGCTCCAAGTTCGACCTTGCGGGTCGCGTATTCAACGGTTCCCCGGCCTCGACCAATCTGGTCGTGCCGCCGCACAAGTTCGAGTCGGACGACATGCTCGTCATCGGGCTTGAGGCTGACGCTGCAGAAGGAGTTGCGTAATGGCCGCTACACCTGAAACCGCCACCGGCAAGGGTGGCTTCCGTGCCTGGCTCAACAAGCGTCTCCCCGTGGATGAATTCATGGAGTCGCAACTGACGGGGTATTTTGCGCCCAAGAATTTCAATATTTGGTATTTCTTTGGCTCGCTCGCTCTGCTGGTGTTCGTGATCCAGATCCTCTCGGGCATCTTTCTCACGATGCATTACAAGCCGAGCGAAGAATTGGCTTTCGACTCGGTCGAATACATCATGCGCGAAGTCGAATGGGGCTGGTTGATTCGCTATATGCATTCAACCGGCGCGTCGTTCTTCTTCATCATGGTGTATCTGCACATGTTCCGCGCCATGATTTATGGCTCCTACCGCGAGCCGCGCGAACTGTTATGGATCTTCGGCATGCTGCTGTACCTCGCGCTCATGGCTGAAGCCTTCATGGGCTACGTGCTGCCCTGGGGCAACATGTCGTACTGGGGTGCGCAGGTGATCGTGAACCTCTTCGGCACCATTCCCGCTGTGGGTCCAGCGATCGTCGAGTGGATCCGCGGTGACTACGGTATTGCCGATTCCACCCTCAATCGCTTCTTTGCGTTGCATGTGATCGCGGTCCCGTTTGCGATCGCGTTCCTGATCCTGATGCACCTTGTTGCGCTGCGGCAGACGGGCTCGAACAACCCGGATGGCATCGAGATCAAGGCCAAGCTCAATGAGCAGGGCAAGCCGGTCGATGGCATCCCTTTCCATCCGTATTACACCATCAAGGATTTGGTGGGCGTCGGCGTGTTTCTGATCTTCTTCTGCGGCGTGCTGTTCTTTGTGCCGACCTTCGGCGGTCTCTTCCTCGAGAAGCCGAACTTTGAACCCGCCAATGCGCTCTCGACACCCGAGCACATCGCGCCGGTGTGGTACTTCACGGCGTTCTACGCCATGTTGCGCGCCGTGCCGGATCAGCAGATGGGCGCCTTGCTCATGTTGCTCGCCATCGTGGTGCTGTTTTTCCTACCTTGGCTCGATAAGTCTCCGGTGAAGTCCATCCGCTACAAGGGGTGGATGTCCAAGCTCGCGCTCACCTTGTTCGTCATCTCGTTCGTGGTGTTGAGCTACTTGGGGTTGCAGCCGGCCGAAGGGATTTACGTGTTGATGACGCGCATCTTCACGGCACTGTACTTCGCCTATTTTATTTTGATGCCGGTCTACACCAAGCTTGAGACCTGCAAGAGCCCGCCGGAGAGGGTCACCTATCATGCGTAAGTCGATTTTTGCCAGCGTGATTTTGGCGGCTGCCCTGTGTGCATCCGCTTTGCAGGCAGCGTCCGGGCCGAAAGGCGAGTGGATGAAGTGGGAGCCCGGCAACGACATCAATAACACGGCGTCGTTGCAGCGCGGCGCCGGCAATTTCATGGGTTACTGTGCCGGCTGTCACTCGCTCAAGTACATGCGTTATTCACGCATGGCCGGAGACCTCAGCATCCCGGAGGAGCAACTGCGCGAGCTGTTGCTGTTGCCGGGCTCTAAACCGAGCGACTACATCACGACGCCGATGACGGCAGCCGATGGTGAGGCCTGGTTTGGCAAGGCGCCGCCTGATCTTTCTTTGATTACCCGTTCGAAGGGCAGTGACTACGTCTTTCAATTCATGAAGACGTTTTACCTTGATGAGAAGGCTGCCAGCGGCACCAACAACCTCGCGTTGACGGGTACCTCGATGCCGCATGTGCTCTCGGCACTGCAGGGCTTGCAGGAGCTCAAGCTGCGCACCGAGGAGAAGACCCTGCCCGATGGTACCGTGATCACCGAAACGTTCTACGATGGCCTCGAGACGGTGGTGCCGGGGCAGTTGTCCGCCGAGGAGTACGACGCCTTCCTGCGTGACACCGTCAATTTCCTCGAGTACGTCGGCGAGCCCTACAAGGCCAAGCGCATTGCGCTCGGCGTGTGGGTCATCCTGTTCTTGCTGGTGTTCACGACGCTGTCGTATTTTCTCAAGCGCGAGTACTGGCGGGACGTCAAATAAGTCGTCCCGGATTCCTCCGAATCTTTGGCCCACGACATTTTTGATTGCCGATGGTGAACGAGGCTCGGGTACCGCGTCGGCCTTATCTGTTGCGTGCCATGCACCAATGGATCACCGACAGCGGGCTGACGCCGCAGATCATGGTCGATGCCGACTTTGAGGGTGTCGATGTGCCTAGAGCTCATGTGCGCGACGGCCGCATCGTCCTCAATGTCAGTTATGACGCCACGCGTCACCTTGATCTCGGTAATCATTGGCTGAGTTTCGAGGCGCGCTTTGGCGGCGTGGCGCGACAGTTGCGACTGCCGGTGCTCGCCGTGCAGGGTATCTATGCGCGCGAGACCGGCGAAGGATTGATGTTTCCGGCGGAGGGCGATGCCAAGCCACCACCCGAACAGCCTGAGCCACCTGCCTCACCTGCAGCGCCGACCGGACGCCCCAGTCTCAAGATCGTCAAATAAATCATTCGGTCAGGCTTCGAAAGCCTGACGCAACCATTGACGGCGCCAACGACCATCGGGCGCGGGCTCGATCGCCACCACGTCGAATCGCACGGGGTGGTGTTGGTGTTGGGGATGCATTTGCAGCCACAGCTGCGCCGCACGCACGATGCGATGTTGTTTGTGGCGATGGACGCTCGCCGCAGCCCCTCCAAAATGGCGATTGCGGCGCAGGCGTACTTCGACGATCAGGATGACCCCGTCATGCAGGGCGATCAGATCCAGTTCGCCACAACGCCTGCGAAAGTTGCGCTGCAAGATCTCGGCGCCATGTCGGCATAAAAGGTCGCAGGCCCAATCCTCAGCCCGCCGTCCCCATTCGGCTCGCTGGGCAGCATCATTCACGTCGCGTCGGCGTGGTCTCGGGTCGCGTGGGCGTAATCTCGGGTCGCGCGAGCGCCGTGTCGGTCGACCGGCGCGACAGGGCGCCTTTGGCGTTGAGCGACGCCCAGTCGAGGCTGCGGGTGACCCTGCCCTCAGCATCGATTTGCAGCTCGCCGGTCAGGCCTTTGAGCGGACCGCGTGACAGGGTTGTGCCGCGTAGCTGCGGAGCAAGCAACCAGGCATCGTGGCCCAGTGCGAAGAGGCGACTCTGCAAAACCTCGACACCGAAGGCGTCGCCGGCCAGTCGCCGTAAATCCGCTTGTGATGGCTGATCGTCGAGGCGCGCCATCCAGGGCATATCGACAAAGAGGAGATCGGCGAGGGCTTCATCCGCCGTGCCATTCCAGGCATCCGAGAGGGTATAGGTCGGTATGTCGGCGACTGCTTGAAAACGCAGCTGAGGCCGAACCTGACGCAGTAGAGCGCTGGTCGCCGGTACAAACAGAAAATCCACATCGCCGCGGCGGCGTGGCTGAAAAGCCAGAGGCAGGTTCAAATCCGCCTGCAATTGGCGGTGGCGAGCCAGACTTTGCCCGATTCGCAACGCGCTTTGCACCGAGGTCGCGAGCTCACGCGGCGAGGGGTCACTCGCAGCCATACGTTCTGCGGCCAACAGTTCGCCGCCGCCGCGTTGAAGCTCGTCGCGAAACGAAGCCAACACTCGATTGCCCCAGTCCCCGTTTGGCGCGAGCACCACCGCGCGGGTGCGTCCCTCGGCCAGAGCTCGCTGCGCCACCGCACGGGCTTCGTCCTCCGGCGACAGCGCAAACTGCAGGAACCGAGTTTCGGTGGTCGGAGTCTCGTTAGTCAAAGAATTGAGTGCAAGCACGGGCACGGCGGGACGCAAGCGAGCCAACTCCGTGACGTCATCTTTGAGCAGTGGGCCGATGATGCTGACGGCACCATCGTTGACGGCTCGTCGAAGCAGCTCAACAAGGGGCTCCCTCTGTGTATCGTAAAAACGCAGCGGAATTCTTTGCTGACCCTCGGAACGATAAAATCCGGCGAGCAGCCCGTCGCGTATTTGAGTACCGAGAGCGGCATGACGACCGCTCAAAGGCAAAAAGGCGGCCACATGGGCGTTGGCCCTGAGTATGTCGGAATCCATCGTTGCTGGCGTAGCGGCGACGGACTGAGAAATACTGACTCGCGCCGGGGCAGCCTCTGGTTGGGCATTGAGGTGCGTTCTGGCAAGCATCGCGGCGGCCGGGTGTCCCGGGTAACGTCGTCGCCAGATGGCAGTGGTACCTGCCGCCAATTCGGGCGACTGGCCCATGCTGACCGCTGCCAACGATGCGGCTTCGAGCCAGCCGCGCGCGATGCGATCACGACCGGCAAGATTAGCATCGAAGCGCGCTCCGGCCGAGACGGCAGCTGTCAGCTGCGTGAGCAGCTCGGCACGCAGCGCCGCCACCTGCCGACTGTCCCGTGCCAAGCTCTCGCGTTGTCGCGAGCTGCGAATGGCCTCAACCGGTTCACCGATCGCGATTGCAATTCTTTGACGAACGGCATGATAGCGCTCGGTCTGGGCATCACCTTTGGGTGCAGCCAAGGCACGCAAGGATTGCCAGGCCGCAGCATACGTCCCTTGCAGCATACTGATCTCGATGGCCAGCAAGTCGCGTGCGAAGAGACGGGTGGTTTCAAGCGGACCCACGATGCTGCGCAGCGAGATCGCGGCATTGACAGGGTCACTGGCCGATAGCCATTGCTCGGTGGCAAGCAGGCGGTACTCATCCGCACCGGTGCCCCGGCCTGCCGCGAGTGCGTCATACTCGCGGGCCGCTGCCGCGTGCTCGCCGCGATTGGCCA
>CAZHLL010000067.1:0-10349 GCA_964533305.1 uncultured Acidibacter sp. | reverse complement strand
GAATTCTTTGGCAGCGCGGGCGGGCTTGCGACCCGAGGATGAAATCCTCGAAGCCGAGGGTCGCACTGTGCGCAGCCACTCGGATGTGATGTTCGCGTTCATTGAAGCCATGAGCAAGGATGGGCGCATCGAGCTCACCGTGCAGGGCCCGGGTGGCTTGCCCCGTGAGCTTGAGATCCGAGTGGAGGATGCCGCCGCGCGTCGCGCCATGACCGAGCCGCCCGCGCTGATGCCGGGCCTCGGGATGCGGTTCTGGACGCCGCCGATGCCGGCGATCGTCGGCGAGGTGCAGCCGGGCGGGCCTGCTGATGAGGCCGGTTTATTGTCGGGCGATCGCATCCTCGCGGTCGATGGCGATTCCATTGCCGATTTTCCCGCGCTCGTTTCCGCCATTGCCGCGCGCCCCAATCGGGACGTCACGCTCGATGTGGAGCGGCAAGGCTCGCGATTGCGTCTTGATGTTGCGACCACCGCGGACTTGGTTGACGGCCAGGAAGTGGGCCGCATTCGCGTGCAAACCGCGGCGACCCCCGCTTGGCCGCCCGAGATGATTCGCCATCGCACGTTTGGTCCGGTCACGGCCATGGTGGAGGCGAGTGTTCGCGCCTGGGACCTCACGGTGCTGCAGGCCAAGATGTTCGCACGCATGCTCTTTGGGCAGGTCTCACTCAAAAATCTCTCAGGCCCGATCTCGATTGCCGAATACGCTGGCGAATCCGCGCGCAGTGGAGTGACCGAGTTTCTCGGTTTTTTGATCGTGATTTCCTTGAGCCTGGGTTTTCTCAATTTGCTGCCGATTCCGATTCTGGATGGCGGGCAGATCGTGTATCAGCTCGCCGAGTGGGTGCGCGGTTCACCGTTGCCCGATCGGGTGCAGGCGTTTGGTCAACAGCTCGGTATCGCCATGCTGCTGATGTTGATGAGTGTGGCGATCTTCAATGATTTTGCGAGACAACTGGGATGAGCGTGACGAAGAATAACCTGACGGCAACAGCCATGATCGCGCTCTTCTCGATGCTGGGCTTTGGCGGTGCCGAAACCCGGGCGCAGTCGGCGCCGGCGGCCGCGGAGGCGCCTGCCACGGTCGAGATGGCCCCGGCCGCGCCGTCCGCCGCCCCCGAGCAGCCCATCTTGCGCGTCGACAACATCCGCGTGGTCGGTTTGCAGCGCGTATCGGAAGGCACGGTGTACAACTACCTGCCAGTGAACATTGGCGACATCCTCACCCTGCGTCGGGTGCAGGAGGCGATTCGCGCACTCTATGACACGGGTTTCTTTGCCGACGTTGAATTGCGTTGGGAAGAGGGCGTGCTGATCGTCGCGGTGCTCGAGCGACCCTCGATCGCGAGCTTTCAGATCGAGGGCAACAAGGACATCAAGACCGAGGATCTCAACAAGAGTCTGCGTAATGTGGGTCTGGCGACCGGCAGGACCTTTGATCGCTCGGTGCTCGATGAGGTCACGCAGTTTTTGACCGATCAGTACTTCAGCCGCGGCAAATACGCCGTGCGCATCGACACCAGTGTCGAAGAGCTACCTGACAACCGAGTGATCGTCAAGATCGACGTCAAAGAAGGCAAACGCGCCAAGATCCGTCAGATCAATGTGGTCGGTAACACGACCTTTGAAGATGATGAAATCCTCGAAGATTTCGAGCTCAAGACACCGAACTGGTTGTCTTGGTATCGACAGGATGACCGTTATTCGCGCGAATCTTTGCAGGGTGATCTCGAAAAGCTGCGTTCCTACTACATGGACCGCGGTTATGCGAACTTCGAAATTGAATCGACGCAGGTGGCGATCGCTCCGGAAAAAGACGACATCTTCATCACCATCAACGTGACCGAGGGCGAGGTGTTTCGCATCGGCGAGATCAAGCTGGCGGGCACCTTTGTGGTCGCCGAGGAAGAGCTGCGAAATTTCGTGCTCGTCAAGGAAGGCGAGATCTTTTCAAAGAAAGACATCACCAATACCCAGGAGCTGATCCAGAATCGTCTGGGGCTCGAGGGTTACGCCTTCTCCAAGGTGGATCCGGTGCCGACGCCGGTCGAAGGCAGCGACAAGGTCAATCTCACGTTCTTTGTCGAGCCGGGTAACCGAGTCTATGTGCGTAACATCATTTTCAATGGTGTCACCAAGATCAACGACGAAGTGCTGCGGCGCGAGATGCGCCAGCTCGAAGGCGGTTGGCTCTCTAACCTGCTCGTCGAGCGCTCGAAGCAGCGTATTCAGCGATTGCCCTACATCGAAAAAGTGGATTCAGAGACCTTACCGGTGCCGGGTTCGCCCGATCTCGTCGACGTGCAGTTCGAGATCAAAGAAGGCCCGTCGGCGCAGTTGGGTGGGGGTATCGGTTATTCCGAGTCCCAGTCCTTCATCCTGAATGGCAACTATGCCGATGCCAATTTCCTCGGCACCGGCGAGCGTATTTCGGTGGATCTCAACTCGGGTCGGTTCTCGAAAGTATATGGTGTGTCGCATACCGACCCCTACACCAACATCGATGGCATCGGGCGCACGATTTCTTTTACCTACCGTGATATCACGCAGTTCGTCTCGGCCTCGTCCGATTTCTCGTCGGAGTCGCTGTCGTTGGGTGTCGACTACGGCTATCCCATCACTGAGTTCCAGGGCTTGCGTCTCGGGCTCTCGATCCAACGCTCCTCTTTGATCACGGGTGAGGGCAGTGCGGCGCAGGCACGCGAGTGGGTGCGCAATAACGGCACGGTGCGGCAGCAGATTGTTCCCGAACAGGATTTCGGCAACGGCTTTATTTTCCCGGCAACCTCGCTCGAGAAGACCACCTTCAACACCTACGAGCTCACCGCCGGTTGGAGCTATGACAGCCGTAATCGCGCGATCTTCGCCGATCGCGGCATGCGGCACATCCTCGCGGTCAATTACACGCTGCCGGGCAGCGACGTCGAATACGCCTCGCTCAGCTACGATGCGCTGCAGTTCGTGCCGCTCTTTGGCCGCTGGGCGCTCGCCTTGGGGCTCGAGCTTGGCTATACCAAGGAGTTGGGCGATACCACCGCGCCGCCGCCCTACCGCAATTTCTTTGCAGGCGGCCCGGACACGGTGCGCGGCTTTCGCGAGAGTCGGTTGGGGCCCAAGGACAGCTTCGGCAATCCTTACGGTGGCAACCTGAAGGTGTCGGGCCGTGTCGAGCTCTTGATTCCCACACCGGAAAAATTCCGCGCTTCGGCGCAGGGAACGGTGTTTTTCGACATCGGCAACGTCTTCATGACGGGAGACGCGTATACTTTCACCGGTCTGGATGGCGTGACCCCGGTCGATTACGACTTCGATTATGCTAACTTGCGTCAGTCGGTGGGGGTTGCCGTGCAGTGGTTGGCGCCACTCGGCGTGTTCCGCTTCAGTTACGCGCTGCCCTTGAACACCTTCAGGGGCGACGGTATCCGCTTCCCAGACGAAGAAGAGCGGTTCCAGTTCACGATTGGTCAGGCATTCTAGAGGTTGGTGGTTGTGATGCAGTTCAACATCAAGTCAATGATTCCGGCAGTGGCCCTTCTCGCCACGCTCATGAGCGCACCCGTTTGGTCGCAGGCCGCAGGCCCGACCAAAATCGGTGTGCTTGATTTCGGTCGACTCATCGAGCAGAGCCCGCAAGGCAAGGCGATGATCGAGGCACTGCGCAACGAGGCGGCCGCCAAACAGCGCGAGCTGCAGACCCAAGCCACCAACCTGCAGGGCAAGCGCGACAAGCTCGTGCGTGATCGAGCCACCATGACGGCGGATCAGATTTCGCGCGCCGAAAAAGAGCTGCGCGATGGCGAGCGCGATCTCGCGCGCCGTCAGGCCGAGGTCAATGATGATTTCAATGCGCGTCGCAACGAAGAAATGAACAAGTTGCAGCGTACCTTGATCGAAGAAGTTCAGGTCTATTCGCGCGGTCAAAACTTTGATCTCGTGGTGACCGATGGCGTGATCTACGCGACCACTGCGCTCGACATCACGCCCGCCGTGTTGCAGAGCCTCGAGGCGAAGGCGCCAAAGCCCGCGGCGCGCTAAGGCGTCGCGTCCTGCTGCAGGGCGCCCGTCATGTCGCTCAGTCTGGGTGAGATTGCAGTCCGCTTCGGCCTGACGCTGCGCGGCGATCCACATACCCGAGTTGACCACGTCGGCACCCTGCAGGGTGCCGGCGAGGGTGGGCTCGCGTTCATCGCACATGCCAAGCTCGCCGATCAGCTGACGAATGCGCGCGCTTCGGCGCTCGTCCTGCCCGAGGCCTTGGCGGCTGAGTCGCCCATCGAAGCACTCATCAGCCCGAATCCCCACGCCGACTTCGCGCGTATCGCGGCACTGCTTCATCCACCGCCTGCGGGGCCACCGGGCGTGCACCCATCGGCCGTGGTGGATCCGGCTGCCGAGATTGATCCCAGCGCCCATATCGGGCCACAGGTCGTGATCGGTGCGCGTGCACGCATTGGTGCTCGAGCCTACGTGGGTCCGGGCTGCGTCATCGCCGAGCAGGCGGTGATTGGCGAGGACGTGCGACTCGTGGCGCGGGTGGCCGTGATGGAGCGCGTGACGCTCGGGGCACGCTGTATTGTGCAGCCGGGTGCCGTGATCGGTGCCGAGGGTTTTGGTTATGCACCCGAGGGCGAGCGCTGGATACATGTGCCGCAGGTCGGCACGGTGCACATTGGGGCGGATGTCGAGATCGGCGCCAACACCACCATCGACCGGGGCGCGCTGGAGGACACCGTCATCGCCGAGGGCGTCAAGATCGATAACCTCGTGCAGATCGGTCACAACTGCACGATCGGTGCGCATTCGGCACTCGCAGGCTGCGTGGGTCTTGCCGGCAGCTCCCACATTGGCGCGCGTTGCCGCCTGGGCGGTGGTGTGGGGGTAGCCGGGCATTTGCGAATTTGTGACGATGTGACCCTGACGGGGTTCACACTCGTGACCAGTGACATCCGGGAGCCGGGCTTTTACTCGAGCGGCATCCCGGCGAGCCCCACCGCCGAGTGGCGTCGCAGTGTGGCGCGGCTCAAGCGGCTCGATCACGCCGAGCGGCGTCAAAGAAAACAACAGGAGTCATCGTGACCGATCTTGTGAGCCTCGACATCAACGCCATCTTGCGGCAGCTGCCGCATCGGTATCCTTTTTTGTTGGTCGATCGGGTGATCGAGTGTGAGAAGGGCGTGCGCATCCGCGCCCTCAAAAATGTCACCTACAACGAGCCGTTCTTTCCGGGGCATTTCCCCTACCGGCCGGTGATGCCAGGCGTGATCATCATCGAGGCTCTCGCGCAGGCGGCGGGCATCCTTGCCTTTTTGACCGCCGGCGTGGTGCCCGATGAAGAGACCCGTTTTTATTTTGTCGGCATCGACAAGGCCCGCTTTCGCAAACCCGTTGAGCCCGGTGATCAGTTGATCCTGGAGGC
Source organism: uncultured Acidibacter sp. (assembly GCA_964533305.1). Classification (GTDB taxonomy): domain Bacteria; phylum Pseudomonadota; class Gammaproteobacteria; order Steroidobacterales; family Steroidobacteraceae; genus UBA964. The sequence goes on along the minus strand of CAZHLL010000067.1, from coordinate 4,933 downwards.
GAGCCTGCAGCGGCAGATGCGCGGGATCTGGAAATTCGAAGCGCGGGCCCTCGTCGGCGAGGACGAAGTCGCGAGCGCCGAGCTCATGGTGGCCCCCGAAACCGCCAAAGGCGGCGCGGCATGAGTATCGATCCACGCGCCGCGGTGGATCCTGCGGCCAAGATTGCCGAGGGCGTCGAGATCGGGGCCTTTGCCGTGATCGGGCCGCATGTGGAAATTGGGCCGGGTTGCGTGATCGGTCCGCACGCCGTGATCACGGGCTGGACCCGACTGGGTGCCCGCAACAAGGTGTATCAGTTCGCCTCGATTGGCGATGCACCGCAGGATAAAAAATACGCAGGCGAACCCACTCGCGTCGAGATCGGTTCGGACAATGTGTTTCGCGAGTACGTGACCGTCAATCGCGGCACGACGCACGATAAGGGCGTGACCACGATCGGGGATGACAATCTCTTCATGGCCTCATCGCACGTGGCGCACGATTGCATCGTCGGCAGTCACACGGTGTTCGCCAATCTTGCGACCTTGGGCGGTCACGCCGAGATCGACGATTACGTGATCCTCGCGGGCTTCACGGGGGTGCATCAGTTCTGCAAGATTGGCGCGCACGCGTTTATCGCCAACAATACGGCCGTCACGCGCGATGTGCCGCCCTACGTGATGGCGGTGGGGCATCCGGCGACCCCGCACTCGATCAATTCGACCGGGCTGTCGCGGCGCGGCTTCAGTGAGGCGCAGGTGCGCAACATCAAGCAGGCCTATCGCACGCTGTACCGTGAGGGCTTGACGTTGGATGAGGCGACTCAACGATTGCGTGCGGCGGGCGAGAGCCAGCCCGAAGTGCAATTGTTCGTCGATTTCTTTGCGCGCTCCACGCGCAGTTTGATCCGCTAGGGTATTGAGGTGCCGGCCGGCAGCGCGCCCTGTTTTGCGCTGATCGCGGGTGAGGCCTCGGGTGATAACCTGGGCGCCGCGCTGATCGAGGCCCTGCGAGCCCGGTTCCCGGGGGCGCGTTTCGTCGGTGTGCCGGGTCCTCGCATGCAGGCGGCGGGTTGCGAAGCGCTCGCCACGAGCGAGGAGCTTGCGGTCATGGGGCTGTTCGAAATCCTCAAAGAATTACCGCGCTTGTTTGCCTTGCGTGCGCGCTTGCTGCGCGAATTGTCTGCGATCCGTCCGGATGTGTTCATTGGCATCGACGCCCCCGAGTTCAATCTGCGTATGGCGGCGAAGCTCAAGCGGGCGGGCATACCGACGGTGCAGTATGTGTCGCCGCAGGTATGGGCGTGGCGCCAAGGTCGGGTGCGACACATCGGCGAGGCCGTCGATCGCGTGCTCTGCGTCTTGCCGTTCGAAACCGGGTTTTATGCGAAACACGGTGTCGATGCGCGCTTTGTCGGTCACCCGCTCGCTGATCAGTTTGCCTTGGTGCCGGATCGCGCCGCGGCTCGCGAGGCGTTGGGGCTCGCCTCGGATTCCGCCGAGCGCAAGTGGGTCGCACTCTTGCCCGGCAGTCGTCAGGGCGAGGCGAGTCGGCTCGCGCCGGTGTTCGCCGAGACCGCCGCCTGGCTCAAGGCGCGCGACCCTGAGGTTGAGTTCATGGCACCGCTTGCGACCCAAGCGACCCGAGACATCTTTGAGTCGGCTTGGGCGCACTCTGCTGCCGGTATCGGCATCAAAATATTCGAGGGGCGCTCGCGTGAGGTGCTCGCGGCAGCGGATGTGGTGCTCACCGCCTCGGGCACGGCGACGCTCGAGACCCTGCTCTGCAAACGACCGATGGTGGTTGCGTATCGTCTGGGTGCGCTCACGGCCTGGGTGCTGTCGCGACTTGGGATGGTGAAGGTCAAATATTTTGCTCAACCCAATCTGCTGGCCGAGCGGGCGGTGGTGCCTGAATTTTTTCAGGGCGCGGCTACGCCTGAGGCGCTGGGTGGCGCGCTGCAGAGCTGGCTGCAGCGCGCGCGCGCGAGCGAGTTGCAGGATCTCGAGCGCGAATTTTTGGCGATTCATCAGCGTCTGCGGGCGGGCGGTGCCGCCGCTGCGGCCGAGGTGATTGCTGAGCTGTTGCCGGAGCGGGCGTGAGATGTCAGTCGGTGAGACCTCGGCCGGTGGCTTCGTGATCGGCGTCGATGAAGCCGGCCGTGGCCCGCTCGCCGGTCCCGTGGTCGCCGCTGCCGTCATCCTCGATCCTGCACGGCCCATTGCGGGTCTCGCCGATTCCAAGGCGCTTAAACCCGCGGCGCGCGAGCGCTTGGCGCGCGAGATCGAGACGCGCGCGCTCGCCTGGGCGGTGGGGGTCGCGAGCGCGGCCGAGATCGATGCCATCAATATCCTGCAGGCGAGTCTGCTTGCCATGCGTCGGGCGGTTGCGGCCTTGGCGCTGCGCGGTCACGTCTTGGTCGATGGCAACCGATTGCCGGATTTTTCGGGCTTGATGCAGGTCGAATCGGCCGAGGCCATCATCAAGGGTGATAGCAAGGAGCCGGCCATCAGCGCGGCCTCCATCCTCGCCAAGACCCTGCGCGATCGGGGTATGGTGCGGCTTGCTCGGCGCTATCCGAACCATGGCTTTGAGATCCACAAGGGCTATCCGACTCCGGCGCATCTGGCAGCGCTGCGCGAACATGGCGTGACAGCAGAGCACCGCCTGAGCTTCGGGCCGGTAAAATCACTCTTGTCATGAGCGGCTTCGTCCACCTTCGTCTGCATACCGAGTACTCGCTGGTCGATAGCGTGGTGCGCATCGATTCTTTGGTCGAGCGCGCCGCGGCGGCGGGCATGCCGGCGGTCGCGGTCACGGACGAGCAAAATCTCTTTGCGATGGTGAAGTTCTATCGTGCTGCGCTCAAGGCGGGGGTGAAGCCGCTGATCGGAGTCGATCTGTGGTTGGCGGAAGGCGAGCGTGTGCCGCCCTCGCGCCTCACCTTGCTCTGCATGCACGAGGCGGGCTATCGCAATCTCACCCGCCTTTTGAGCCGCGCCTATCTTGAGCGCAGCGTCCGCGCAAAGCCCTTGATCGAACGGGCCTGGCTTGATGCCACGAGCACGGGAGGCTTGATCGCGCTCTCCGGGGGTGCCGAGGGCGATGTGGGCCGAGCTCTGCTGGCGCAAAAGCCGGCGGAGGCGGCAGCGCGGCTTGGCGAATGGCAGCAAATCTTTGGTGATCGCTATTACCTGGAAGTCAGTCGGGTGGGGCGCGATCACGATGAGCCCTTGATCGCAGCGACCGTGCCGCTCGCCATCGAGCAGGGCGTACCTTTGGTTGCGACCAACGACGTGCGTTTTCTTGAGGCGAGTGATTTTGAATCCCACGAGGCGCGGGTCTGCATCCACGAGGGCAGTCTGCTCGCTGATACGCAACGGCCGCGTCGCTATACGGTCGAACAATATTTGCGAACGGCGGATGACATGCAGATGCTGTTTGCCGATCTGCCGGAAGCACTCGCCAACACGGTGCAGATTGCCCGTCGCTGCAGTCTCATGCTGCGGCTCGGTGAGAGCCGTCTACCCGAGTATCCGGTGCCGGAGGGTGAGACCACTGAGGGCTTTCTGCGCAGTGAGAGCGCGCGCGGTCTTGGCGCGCGTCTGCAGCGTCTGAAGCCCGCTGACCCCGCGCACTATCACGAGCGACTCGAGCGCGAGCTCGAGGTCATCTGCTCCATGGGCTTTGCGGGGTATTTTTTGATCGTCGCGGATTTCATCCGCTGGGCGCGCGAGAACGGTGTACCGGTCGGGCCGGGGCGCGGCTCGGGCGCAGGCTCACTCGTCGCCTATGCGCTCGGCATCACCGACATCGATCCGCTTGCCTACGATCTGCTCTTTGAGCGCTTTCTCAATCCCGAACGCGTCTCCATGCCCGACTTCGACGTCGATTTCTGCATGGATGGCCGCGATCGGGTGATCGAGTACGTCGGTCAAAAATATGGCCGACACCGCGTCTCGCAGATCATTACCTACGGCACCATGGCGGCCAAAGCCGTGGTACGTGATGTGGGTCGGGTGCTCGGTTTCAGTTACGGCTATGTGGATCGTATCGCCAAGCTCGTGCCCTTTGAGCTTGACATCACGCTCGATGCTGCACTTGAGAAAGAGCCTGAGCTCAAGAAGCTCTACAAGGAGGATGAGGAGGTCCGTAACCTCATTGATCTTGCTCGTTCGCTCGAGGGGCTGACCCGCAACGCCGGTAAGCACGCAGGTGGCGTTGTCATCGCCCCCTCGACGCTCGAAGATTTCACGCCGCTCTATGCGGAAGACGCGGGCGGCAGTGTCGTCACCCAGTTCGACAAGGACGATGTTGAGGCAGCAGGTCTCGTTAAGTTCGACTTCCTCGGCTTGCGCACGCTCACGGTGATCGACCATGCCGTGCGCATCATCAATGCGGCGCGCGCCGCGGGCGAGCCTGCGCTCGATATGGCCGAGCTCCCCATGGATGATGCCGCCACCTTCAATTTGTTGAAGGCCTGCGAGACGACCGCCGTCTTCCAGCTGGAATCGCGTGGCATGAAAGACCTTGTGCGCCGCCTGCAGCCCGATTCCTTTGAGGATGTGGTCGCGCTGGTCGCGCTCTATCGCCCCGGGCCGCTGCAGTCGGGCATGGTCGATGATTTCATTGGTCGCAAGCATGGCCGTATCGAGGGTCCGATCGATTACTTGCACCCCAAGCTCGAGCCCGTGTTGAAGCCGACCTATGGCGTGATCCTGTATCAGGAACAAGTGATGCAGATCGCGCAGGTGCTCGCGGGCTATAGCTTGGGCGGTGCCGATTTGTTGCGCCGGGCCATGGGTAAAAAGAAGCCCGAGGAGATGGCGAAACAACGTAGCGTCTTCATCGAAGGCGCGACGGCACGTGAGATCCCCGAGCAGCAGGCAGCGTATATCTTTGATCTCATGGAGAAGTTCGCTGGTTACGGCTTCAACAAGTCGCACTCGGCGG
>CAZHLL010000066.1:0-10506 GCA_964533305.1 uncultured Acidibacter sp. | reverse complement strand
CCGTACACCATCACGTCCTCATTGAGGCGATAGCGCAGATTGACCTTGGGCGTGAATTCATTCCACGACTTCTTGAACGGATTGCTGAGGTTGCCAAGGGTAGCGAGCTGCGGCATGCCCGCATCAATCAAACCGCTGTCCTTGTCGTCTTCGGTGTAGCGACCACCGACGGTCAGCGTCAAGGCATCGGTCAGGCGATAGTCGCCCTCAAAGAAAATCGCCTTGGACTCGGTGTTCTGGATCACCGTCTGGTCAATCGTCAGCACCGTGCCCGCAGGCAATCCAAACAACACATCGCCGAAGCCGATGTAGCTGCGAAGATCCATGCGGTAGTCCGAATCCCAAAGATAGAGACCCGCCGTGAAGTCGAGTCGGTCGCCTGAGCTCACCCAACGCAGCTCATGGCTCGCCTGATTCCAGGTGGCTGGGCGATCCGTGTGGTAGAGCGTGCGAGCAGTGCCGTCCCAATCCTGGAAGACTTCTTCTTCGGTGGAGAACTTGCCGAACACATATTCCAAGGCGTTGGAATCATTGATATCCCAGCGCACGTTGGCGATATGCAGCTCACTGTCAAAGAATGTCTGATAGTCGCCTACGCCGTTTTGCAGCACGGTGTAACGATCGCCGGATTGGGGTGTCTGCACGCTCTGTGCGCACTCGCCATAAGCCAGACAGAAAATCTGGTTGTTCTGCGCCACGTTGAGCAACGTGTTGGCGTCTTGATCCTGCTCGGTGCGATCAAAGCGATAGTTGATTTCGAGCGTCTCGGTCGGCTTGAAGGTAAAGCTCGGGCTGATCATGGTGAATTCCACCTTGCCCGAGTCTTCGTTGCGGGTCTGGTTGTAGAACCAGCCATCCGAATCACGCTTGGCTGCGCCGAGCTTGAAGAAGAACTTGTCCGAGAACGGGATGTTGACGTAGCCATCCAGCAGCAAATCGCCGTAATTGCCACCGCCTGCGCGAACGGCACCTGAGAGGCCGTCGCCCGTCGGCTTTTTGCGCGTGACGTTGATGACGCCAGCAATCGAGTTGCGACCAAACAGCGTACCCTGCGGACCACGCAGGATTTCCATGCCTTGCAGATCCAGCGCCTTAATCATGGCGCCCGAGTTCACGCCGATGAACACGCCATCGACGACGACACCCGCGGTGGGATCAAAGTTTTTCTCGACGTCCGTGGTGCCGATACCGCGAATCGAGATCGCAGCCGGGCTACCCGGGCCCTGTTGCAGGTCATTGATGATGACGTTGGGTGCGGCGTTGGCGAAGGATTGCAGGTCAACGTCGGAGCGCCGTTCGATTTCGGCGGTTCCGAGAGCGCTGATGGATGTTCCGACATCCTGCAGATTTTCCGCACGCTTTCTGGCCGTGACAGTGATTTCTTCGAGCACGCCTTGATTCATGGCGTCATCTGCCGAGTACACCGTGGCGCTAAAGCCACTGGTGGCCAAAGCAACTGCGGCAGAAACGAGCAGCTTCGATTTCGACGTTGACATTTGTCCCCTCCAAAGTGTTGTTAGCCGGGCCGCGCTGCAGCAGTCCCATGCTGCTGAAACGGCCCACCCCAACCCGACGATAATCTTCTTGTTGTCGACTAGCAAGTGAATCCATATACTCGGGTCGTTCTAGTGATCAAGCTGCCGGCAATGCCTTTTTGGCTGTGGTTTTTTCGCATCGCCGAGTTAATGATCGAGGGGGATTCGTGGCTTGGGATTTTGAGACTGATGCGGATTTCCAGCGCAAGCTGGATTGGATGGCTGAATTCGTCCGTGCCGAGGTCGAGCCACTCGATCTCGTGTTCCGGGGGCCCGCAGATCCGTTTGACCCCGCGCGCAAGGGGCCCGCAGCGGCCATGGCGCCACTTAAAAAACGCGTGCAGGACGAGGGCTTGTGGGCCTGTCATCTCGACCCGCACCTTGGCGGGCAGGGGTATGGCCAGGTCAAGCTCGGTTTGATGAACGAGATTCTTGGCCGCAGTCGTTTTGGCCCGACGGTGTTCGGTTGCCAAGCACCCGATACCGGCAACATGGAAATTCTGGCCCGCTTCGGCACGCCCGAACAAAAGAAAAAGTATCTTGAGCCTTTGTTGGCGGGCGAGATTGCCTCTTGTTATTCAATGACCGAGCCGCAAGCGGGCGCCGACCCGGGGCAATTTACCTGCCGTGCTGAACTCGTCGGCGACGAATGGGTGATCAACGGTGAAAAATGGTTTGCCTCGCATGCCGATTTCGCCCGCTTTTTGTTGTTGGTGGTGGTGACCAATCCGGATGTGCCGATCCACGAGGGCGCATCCATCCTGATCGTTGATCGCGATGCGCCGGGGCTCGAGGTGGTGCGCAACTGTGCGGTCGGCATGATCGATGAGATCGGTACCGGTGTGCACGGCTACCTGCGCTTTGCTAATTGCCGTATCCCCAAAGAAAATATTCTTGGGAAGCCGGGTCAGGGTTTTGAAGTCGCGCAATCGCGTCTCGGTGGCGGCCGTATCCATCACGCCATGCGCACCGTCGGCGTGCTTAATCGCGCGCTCGACATGATGTGTGAGCGGGCCTTGAGCCGCAAAACCAAGGGCGAGCTGCTGTCGCAAAAGCAACTGACCCAGGAAAAGATCGCCGACTCCTACACGCAAATCACACAGTTCCGTTTGCACGTGTTGTATGCCGCCTGGCTGATCGACAAGCACAAGGCGTACACGCGGGAAGTGCGCCGCGAGATCGCGGCCGTCAAAGCCGCGATGCCGGGCGTATTGCGCGATGTGGTGTATCGCGCCTTGCACCTTCATGGTTCGCTCGGCATGACCAACGAAACGCCGCTCATGGCCATGTGGGCAACGGTGCCCGAGATGGGCATCGTTGATGGTCCGACCGAAGTGCACAAATTCAGCGTGGCCAAAGAACTCCTACGCAATCGGCAGGCGAGCGATCGCCTTTTTCCCGCCTATTATTTGCCGGATGCGATCGCCGGTGCGCGCGAAAAGCTCGCCTGGGCCATCGAGTTGGATGTGGGTAATCATTGACGCAACACGTTTTTCGGACGCCGGAGGTTTGCCGCTGTGGACGCAACGATTGCAGAACTGGTTTCGCGGATTGATCGGCTCGAGAGCAAGCACGTCATGCGTGATTTGGTCACCGATTATTGCCGGGGCTTTGATCAGCGTAATTTCGACCGATTTTTGAATATTTGGTGGGAAGACTGCATTTGGGATATCGGCCCGCCCTTCGGGGCGTTTGAAGGTCATGCCGGGATCCGCCAGGCCGTCGAAGGTGTGCTGTGGCCGGTATGGCGTGAGACCCATCACCTCACCAGCAACCTGCAGGTCGTATTCACCGGTAATGATGATGCCCAAGGCGAGTGCGATGTCGACTGCATGGGTGCGCTGCAAGACCACTCGGTGCAGATGATCAGCGCCACTTACCGCGATCATTTTCAGCGTCGCAACGGAGTCTGGAAAATCAAGCGTCGCGATGTGACCATCCACTATTTCAATCCCATTCCGGGCGCCGAAATGACGGCGCCAAAGATGTAACCGGGGGAACACATGGCTTACGTCACGACCGCCGATCACGGCAGGATCTATTACGAATACCACGCGGGGAGCAAGCTGCCCGTCTTGTTAATTCATGGCTGGGGCACCAGCGCCCGGATTTGGGATACCACCTTGCCGGCGTTGAAGGCCGCAGGGCATGCCGTGCTTGCCTTTGATCAGCGTGGTTGTGGTCAGTCCGACAAAGATTTTGCGAAAAATACGATTGCCCTCGGTGCCGAGGATGCCATCGCCGTCATGAAAGCCGCTGGCGTGTCACGCTGTGCGGTCAACGGCTGGTCGCTTGGCGGTGCCATCGCGGTCGAAACCGCCTCTCGCCTTGGCGCCGCCTGTGCGGGTGTCGTGCTGACGGCGGCTGCGAGCCCCCGGTACGTACAGGCCGACGATTACCCTCATGGCGGTGCTCCGGGCAGCGCTTCGGCGACGGTTGGCGCCATGCAAGCCGATCGTGCTAATTTCTTTGATGCTCTGACCACTGGGGTGTTTGCCACGCCGCCAAGTCAGTTGACCCACACCTGGATGTGGTCGCTCTTCATGCAGACCTCGCCGGTGGCCGATGATGCCTTGGCCGAACTCGATGTGCTCGACCAAAGAGACATCCTCAAAGGCCTCAACGTACCCGTGTTGTCAGTGGTTGGCGGCAAGGATGTCATTGTGGCCCCGGATGTCTGTCGCTCGGTGGCGGAGTACGCCAAGCAGTGCAAGGTGGTCGAGTTCGACGCTTGCGGTCATGCACCTTTCATTGAGGATGGCCCTGGTTATCGCGCTGCATTGATGGATTTTTTGCAGTCCCTCGGCTGATGACGATCGGCTGATCATTGATCGACGGAGATTCGGCGATGCCCAGAGAAGTCAATTTCGGACTGTGGTACGACTTTCGTAACCCGGATCCCTGGCGGGTGCCGTTCGAGCGCCTTTATGCCGATTGTCTCGATCAGATCGTCGAGGCGGAGCGTCTCGGCTTCGACTCGGTGTGGATGACCGAGCACCATTTCTGTGACGATGGCTACACGCCGTCACCTCTCGTCATCGGTGGTGCCATTGGTGCGCGTACCCAACGTATGCGCATCGGCACGAACCTCATGGTGTTGCCGCTGCATGATCCGATTCGTATCGCCGAGGATGCAGCCACGCTGTCCTTGTTGACCCAAGGTCGCTTTGACCTGGGTGTGGGCATTGGTTATCGCGAACTCGAGTTCAAACAATTCGGTCGCGAACTCAAGTACCGACCCAGCCTGGTTGAAGAATCCATGGCCATCATTCGTCGTGCGTGGGCGGGTGAGCGCATCAATTTCTCTGGCAAGCGTTTTCAGGTGGGCGACCTGCGTGTCACGCCAACCCCGGAGCACACGCCCAAGCTGTATCTGGGCGGTATGGCGGAGCCCGCAATCGATCGCGTGGCGCGTATCGCCGACGGCTTCCTGTCGACCGGTGGCATCGGCCACGATGTGTATCTCGACTGTCTGCAAAAACACGGTAAGGACCGTTCCGAGGGCGTCATCATTGCTGGCCACTGGGCCATCATTTCCGATGACCCCGAGCGTGAAGCCGCAGCAGTCGCTCCGCATGCGCTGTATCAGAGTAACCAGTACATCGAGTGGGGCGCATTCGGTCCGCCCGATACGACGCCGCGATTTCCGGATGGAACGACGGCGCTTGCACAAGGCTTGTATCAAGTCTGGGATGCCGACACCGCGGTCAAGGAATTCACTGCGTTGCTGCAGGCGTACCCGCAGATCCGCGATCTGCACATTTGGGCGCGGCTGCCCGGTGAGTCGGTGGCGACGGGGCAGCGTCGTATCGAGTATGTGGCGAAGCACGTATTGCCGCGGGTGAGAGCTGCTCTCAACTGATCGCACCTGATCGCTTTGGCCCGTAAGTGAGCCGGGTGGCTCTCTAGCGGGCGCTATGGCAAAAAACCGCGGGGGCCTTCGCGGCAAACGTTGTTGGTGCTATCACCGGTGTTTATATTTCCGTTATATGGCCAAAGCAGAAGCCGCATCTCCCGCCCCGTTACGTCGTCGTCAAGCTGATCGGGCCGCTCTCTCCGATCGTTTATTGATGGAGGCGGCCATCGAGCTGATCGTCAAGATCGGTATTCATGGCACCACGCTACAAGCTGTCGGTGAGCGAGCGGGCTACAGTCGCGGGCTGGCGACTCATCGCTTCGGTTCAAAGGCGGGCCTCTTCGGTCGGGTGCTGCAGGTGGCGAGTGTCGACTGGCTACAGCGAGTGCAGCAGGCTGTCGATAAGCGCGTGGGGGTGGATGCACTGTGTGCCGCCACCGACGCCGCCGAAAAATTCATCCGCGAGCGTCCAGAAGAGGTTCGCGCCATGTATCTACTCTGGTTTTTGAGCATCGACCCTTCTGCCGAATACATGTCCAACATCGCCACGGTGCACAAAGCCCAGCGGCGTGATGTGGCTCAATGGGTCAAGGCGGGCCAGCAAGCGGGCCTCGTTGATCCGAATGTTGATCCGGTGCGCGTGGCCGAGCAGTATGCGGCTTCCATGGCGGGCATCGTCTACCAATGGCTGGCCAATTCGGACATGCCGCTGTCAGCCATGTTCCAGCAGCTCAAGGCGGATCTGCGCGCTCGGCTAGAAACAAAGCCCGACGCGGCGGTCGCCGCACCTGTTAAAACCCGCGAAACTCGGCCAGCTCGTCGACGCTGATCCGCTCACGCGGAAACTGATTCACTGCATGGGCGTGATCGGGATGTCCGATGGCCATGCCGCAATAAACCATTTCGTGTTCGCCCAGATTGAGCAGCTCGGCCAGTTGCGGCCGGAAGCTGGCCCAAGCCTCTTGCATGCACGAACCTAGGCCTTTTTCTTCGACCACCAAGGCGATAGATTGGATGAGCATGCCAAGGTGGGCCCATTGCCCGTGAACGACTCGGCGATCAATCACGAAAAAGAGCGCCACTGGCGCGCCAAAGAATTCATAGTTTCGAGCCACATGTTTGAGCCGAGAGGGTTTATCCTCACGAGGGATCTGCAACGCGGCGTACATGTCTTCCGCCAGCTTGTAACGTCTGCTACGAAGCGGATCCCAAAGATTGGGAGGATAGATGGGGAAAGGATCGTCTGCTGGGGCGGCGAGCGAGGCTTGTGCGGCAAGGGCTATTTGACTGATCTTTTCTTTTTCGTCACCCGCAACGGCGATTACTCTCCATGCCTGAATGTTGCTGCCCGACGGCGCCCAACGGGCGACTTCCAATATTTCACGAATCGTGCGCTCGGGCACGGGCTTGGGCAAAAAAGAACGAATGGATCGGCGTTGCGTGATCGCTTCGGTGACAGTCATGGCAGATTACCTTGGAGCATGATTGAGTCAGGGGCGGCAAAGTTCGTAGACGCTGAGATTGACCGCGGTGGCGACATTGAGGGATTGCGCCGCATATCCACCTGGGATCGAGAATACTGCTTCACCCGCCATTGAAAAAAGATCAGCCGACGCACCACGCGCCTCGTTACCGAACATGTAGCAGTCGAATTCTTTGAAAGTCGGGTGGCTAATCGCTTTGCCGCGGGTATCGAGCAGGGCGGTACGCGCATATCGATGCGTCAATGAATCCGCTGGTATGTCAACTTCCACAGGCACGGTGAAGATCCCACCCATGCTGGCACGTACGACCTTGGGGTTATACGGGTCGACGCTAGCGGGGGAGAGCAAGCAGCGAAAGCCGCCAAACCAGGCGAGTGTGCGAAGGATGGTTCCAAGATTACCTGGGTCCTGAATCTCGTGGAGGTACACCGCTCTCTCGCCCTGCGTGGGTGCCACTACCGGGAGGATCGGGACGACGGCGATCACGCCCTGTGGAGACCGAGTGTCGCTGAGCTGGCTGATCTGACGAGCATTGAGTGTTTCCATGTCGAGCTGACGAGGAAATGACGGCGGGAACCCTGCCTCCGCATATTCGTGACTGACGAAGATACGCGCGGCAGCCAGCTCGGGTCGATGAGCCAAAGCCTTTCCGAGCTCGAGTACCAGGTGTTCGCCTTCCGCCAGAAAAAAGCCGTACTCATCGCGATATTTTTTCTGGTGGAGTTTTTTTAGTTCATCGAACGTCATGCGACCGCCTTGTCCTGTGCTGATCCCGCAACCGCTTCCGCCAGTTTGATCCCGTCAACGCCGGCGGAAAGGATGCCGCCGGCATAGCCCGCCCCCTCTCCCCCGGGGTAGAGCCCGCGCACATTCAGGCTTTGCAGTGTCTTGGCATCACGCGTGATTCGCAGTGGTGAGGAGGTGCGGCTTTCGATTCCGGTCAAGACGGCGTCGTGTCGATCAAAGCCGCGTATTTGCCTACCAAACACGGGTAGTGCTTCGCGCATGGCTTCGATCGCATCTGCCGGCAGCAATGGCGCAAGATCGGTGAGGCAAATACCCGGCTGGTAAGAAGGCTCGACCTCACCCAAAGACTCCGATGCTCTGCCGGCGATGAAATCGCCAACCAATTGTGCAGGTGCGGAGTAATCTCGACCGCCCAACTGAAAGGCCAGGCTTTCAAGCCGCTCCTGCAGGTCGATGCCCGAGAGTGGCCCGCCCGGAAAGTCCTTTGACGGGTCGATACCCACCACGATCCCCGCGTTGGCATTGCGTTCGTTGCGGGAGTACTGGCTCATGCCGTTCGTGACCACGCGGCTTGGTTCCGAGGTCGCCGCGACGACCGTACCGCCCGGGCACATGCAGAAACTATAGACCGAGCGACCATTGCTTGCATGGTGCACGAGCTTGTAGTCCGCCGCGCCAATGGCGGGGTGCCCAGCAAAACGACCCAGGCGTGCACGATCGATCAATGATTGTGGATGCTCGATCCGAAAGCCGATCGCAAACGGCTTGGCTTCCATGAACACCTGACGACGCTGGAGCATCCGAAAGGTGTCGCGCGAACTGTGACCAAGCGCCAGTACCACATGGTGTGTCTCAATGATTTCGCCACTTTCGAGTTGCACGCCGCGTACAGCGCCGTCCTCGATCCGAAGGTCAGTCAGCTTGCTCTCAAAGCGGATCTCGCCACCATGGTCAATGATTTCCTGGCGCATTCGGGCGACCACGCCCGTCAGACGGAATGTACCGATATGCGGCTTGCTGACATACATGATTTCGGCAGGCGCACCCGCGCGAACGAACTCACGCATCACTTGTCGACCGAGGTATCTCGGATCTTTGATCTGACTGTAGAGCTTGCCATCAGAGAAAAGCCCGGCACCGCCTTCACCGAATTGGACATTTGATTCCGGTGTCAGGGTACGCTTGCGCCAGAGACCCCAGGTGTCCTGTGTGCGACGTCGGACATCCCGGCCTCGCTCGAGCACAATGGGTCGATAGCCTTGCTGGGCGAGTACGAGCGCGGCAAAGAGACCACAGGGGCCAAAACCGACGATGACGGGGCGCTTTGCCGTGACGGAGCTGGCGCGCGGGGGCGGATAAAAACTCGTATCGGGCGCAGGCAGCACATGGCGATCACCCTGATGCCGTGACAGTACCTGCGATTCGTCTTGCACCTCGACATCCACAATGTAGACGAAGGCAATTTCTTTATCCTTGCGCCGCGCGTCGTGGCTACGCTTGAAGACCGTGAAGCCTTTCAGGTCGTGGTCCTTGATACCAAGCCGCTTCAGGACGGCCCGACGCAGCGCATCTTGGGTGCGTAGCTCACTGGGGTCGCCCCACGGCAAAGACAATTCAGTAATGCGAATCAAGGTCCACGTCCTGGTCGGTATACCCGACAGAGGTTCGAAAATGACGCTAGTCTATCGCCATCATGGCCCGATCCAAGAGCAGCGGCAGCTGGTTGCGCCGACATGTCACCGACCCCTACGTCAAACTCGCGCAAAAAGAGGGCTATCGCTCGCGTTCAGCGTATAAATTGATCGAATTGAACGAGAAGGATCGCCTGTTGCGCCCAGGGCAGTGGGTGATGGACCTCGGTTCGGCGCCGGGTGGTTGGTCGCAGGTGGCGGCTCGCGCGGTGGGCGCGAAAGGGCGGGTGCTCGCGACCGATATTCTTTCCATGGACGGAATCCAAAATGTGGATTTCATTCAAGGGGATTTCACAAGCGACGAGGTGGTTGCGCAGATCATGGCATGGCTGGCCGGCGGCAAGTTCGATTTGATCGTCTCGGACATCGCACCCAACTTGAGTGGGATCGATTCGGCGGATCAGGCGCGCTCGATTTATTTTTTGGAGTTGGCATTGGATACCGTGCGTCTTGCGCTCAAACCGGGTGCGGCGTTTGTGGCCAAGATGTTCCAAGGCCAGGGTTCGGATGAGTACGTGAAAGAACTGCGTAAAAGTTTTCAGAAAGTGTCGATTCGCAAGCCGAAGGCCTCTCGCCCGGAATCGCGCGAAGTCTATATCGTTGCCAAAGATTACAAGGGATGATGATCATGACGGAGTACGTCTTACTCAAACTCGCCCATTTGCTGTTGTTTGTGTATTGGCTGGGGGCGGATATCGGCGTTTTTTACGCAGCGCGCTTCGTCCGCGACCCAGCTCAATCTTTGGAAGCACGTAAGATGGCGGTACGCATCATGGGCTGGATCGATCAGATTCCGCGCTATTGTCTCGTGCTGATGCTACCGGTGGGTTATACCTTGGCGCGGCAACTCGGCTTGGTCGCCTTGCCGCCAATCGGGATGGTCATTTTATGGACGATCGGTCTCGCCTGGCTGTGGATGGTGTGGGCGATCCATCATTATCAAGGGACGCCTCGAGCCGAGCGCTTGCGCAGCATTGATCTTGTTTGGCGTGTGATTTTGGTCGCAGGCTTATTGTGGGATGCCATGCAAGGTTTGCGAGGCACCGGACATATTTTGGTCGACTGGCTATCCATTAAGTTCGCGCTGTTCGCGCTACTGATCGCCTGCGGCATCATGATTCGCGTGTTCGGCAAGCCGATCGGGCCTGCCTTGCGTCAGGTGTTGGCCACCGGCTCCACCCCTGAGCTCGAGG
>CAZHLL010000065.1:0-10570 GCA_964533305.1 uncultured Acidibacter sp. | reverse complement strand
TGCTCGATTCGATCACGCGTCTGGCGCGTGCCTACAACACGGTGGTGCCGAGCTCCGGCAAGGTGTTGACGGGTGGCGTGGATGCCAATGCGCTGCAGCGGCCGAAGCGCTTTTTTGGCGCGGCGCGTAATATCGAAGAGGGCGGTTCGCTCACGATCCTCGCCACGGCGCTCGTCGACACGGGCTCCAAGATGGATGATGTGATCTTTGAAGAGTTCAAGGGCACAGGCAACAGCGAAATCCATCTGGATCGCCGTATCGCCGAAAAACGCGTGTTCCCGGCGATCAACATCAACCGCTCGGGCACCCGCAAGGAAGAGCTCATCACCGATCAGGGTGAGCTTGCCAAGATGTGGATCCTGCGCAAGCTGCTGCATCCCATGGATGAGCTCGCGGCGATCGAGTTCTTGCTCGATAAGATGAAGGACACCAAGACCAATGGTGAATTCTTCGAGGCGATGAAGCGCTAAATCAGAGCCTGGGCTGGCGGCCACCCGCCGCCCTGCCGCTGACCGAGGTCTGTCGCGCGATCGAAGTGGGCTACTCCCGCTCGATCGCGCGATGACCGATATCCTTGCGGTATTGCATGTCGGTCCAGTTGATTTCTTTGACAAGCGCGTAGGCGGCACGCTGGGCCTCGCCCACCGTGTCGCCTAGCCCCACAGCGCAGAGCACCCGGCCACCATCGGTGACGACCTGGCCATGCTCGAGGCGAGTGCCCGCGTGAAAGACCTTGCCGGGCAAGTTTGCCGCCTGTTCGAGGCCCGTGATGGCATCGCCTTTGCGCACCGCATCGGGATAGCCCCCCGCCGCAAGCACCACGCCGAGCGCCGCCCTCGGATCCCATTGCATGTCGATCGTATCCAATCTTTGATCGAGCGCGGCGTCGCAAAGCTCGGTGAGATCCGAGCGCAGACGGGCCATGATGGGCTGCGTTTCCGGGTCGCCAAAGCGACAATTGAACTCGAGCACATTGGGTGTGCCATCCGGGGCAATCATGAGCCCCGCATAGAGAAAGCCGAGATACGGCGTACCCTCGGCCGCAAGGCCCCGCAGGGTGGGCTCGATCACCTCGCGCATCACGCGTGCATGCAGCGCCGGTGTCACCACCGGGGCGGGTGAATAGGCGCCCATGCCACCGGTGTTCGGGCCCTGATCGCCGTCGTCGCGTCGCTTGTGATCCTGCGAGGTGGCAAAAGCGGCCACCTGCGTTCCGCTGGCCATGACGATAAAGCTTGCTTCCTCGCCGGGCAGAAATTCTTCAATCACGATTTCCTGGCCTGCATCGCCGAAGCGACCGGCAAACATGTCGCGAGCCGTATCGATCGCAGCCTCGATCGTGTCGACGATGATGACGCCCTTGCCTGCAGCGAGACCGCTCGCTTTGACGACGAGCGGCGTGCGCTGTGCGCGTACCCAGGACTCGTCAAAGTTTTCTGCCGTGAAGCAGGCGTAAGCCGCGGTCGGGATGCCGTGCCGCGCGAGAAAGGCCTTGGTGTAAGCCTTGGAGCCTTCCAACTGCGCCGCCGCCTGTCGCGGTCCAAAGCAACGTAACCCCGCTTCGGCAAAGGCGTCGACGACGCCCAGCACCAGCGGGACCTCGGGTCCGATGATGGTGAGATCAATCTTTTTCTGCTGCGCCAGAGAGACGAGTCCGGCAACGTCATCCGCCGCCACGGCGGCGTTGTGTACTTTGGGCTCCAGCGCCGTGCCGGCATTGCCCGGTGCGACCCAGACTTCGGTGACCCTCGCAGACTCGGCGCATTTCCAGGCGAGGGCGTGTTCGCGCCCGCCGCCACCGACGATCAAAACCTTGTAGCCCAAAATCAACGCTCCCGCGATCAGTGACGGAAATGGCGCATGCCGGTGAAGACCATCGCGATACCGTGCTCATCGGCCGCGGCGATCACTTCGGCATCACGCAGGCTGCCGCCCGGTTGAATCACGGCGGCGATGCCGTATTCAGCCGCGACATCGAGCCCGTCACGGAACGGAAAGAAGGCATCGGAGGCCATCACCGCACCTTTGACGACAAGCTTTTCATCGGCGGCTTTCATGGCGGCCACTCGGCTCGAGTACACCCGGCTCATTTGGCCAGCACCAATACCCACCGTGGCCTGATCACGGGCATAGACAATGGCATTGGATTTGACGAACTTGCACACTCGCCAGGCAAAGAGCAGATCATCAAGCTCTTGCGTTGTCGGTGGTCGGCGGGTGACGACCTTCAAATCATTGAGCTCGATGCGGCCCTCATCCCGGCTCTGGGCGAGCAAGCCGCCGGCGACGGTGCGGTATTCGAAATCGATCCCACTGTCCGCGGGCAGGTCGCCAAGCTCGAGCACCCGCACGTTGGGTTTGCCGGCCAGCACCTGCAGTGCATCCTGCGAGTAGCGCGGTGCGGCCAGCACTTCAATGAATTGACGCTCGATCAGGGTGCGGGCTAGGGCTGCATCCACTTCGCCGTTGAAGGCGATGATGCCACCGAAGGCCGAGGTCGGATCGGTACGAAAGGCCGCCTCGTAACTGGCGGCCAAAGATTCAGCGGTCGCGACGCCGCAGGGATTGGCATGCTTGACGATGACGCAGGCGGGGGTGCGGAACTGGCGCACGCATTCGATGGCGGTATCGGCATCAGCGATATTGTTGTACGAGAGCTCTTTACCCTGCATGACCCGGGCGCTGGCAATCGTGGCGGCGCGCGGTGTGGGATCGCGATAAAACGCCGCGTGCTGGTGCGGGTTTTCGCCATAGCGCAGATCCTTCGCCTTTTCATAGACAAGCGGCAGTGCCTGCGGAAACCGCATACCCGGTGCGGGATTACGGGCCTGCAGGTAGTTCGCGACCATGGTGTCGTACCGGGCCGTATGGGCAAAGGCCTTGGCCGCGAGCCAGGCGCGTACCTCGGGGGTCGTTGCACCTTCGTGGGCTTCGAGCTCCGCGAGCACCGTGGCGTAATCCGAGGGATCGACCACCACCGTGACGGCATCGTGATTCTTTGAGGCGGCGCGCACCATGGCGGGTCCACCGATGTCGATATTCTCGATGGCCTCGGCGTAAGTGCAGGCGGGTCGGGCGACCGTTTCAGCAAAGGGATAGAGATTGACAACGAGCAGATCGATGCGCTCGATGCCGTGCAGCGCCATGACACTCTCATCGACGCCACGACGCCCCAGCAGACCGCCGTGGATGCGTGGGTGCAGAGTTTTGACCCGCCCGTCCATGATTTCGGGGAAACCCGTGTGTTGCGAGACCTCGGTGACGGCAATGCCTTGCTCGGTCAGCAAGCGGGCCGTGCCGCCCGTGGAGAGGATGGCGACGCCTCGCGCGGCCAGCGCCCGTGCAAACTCAATCACGCCCGTTTTATCGGAAACCGAGATCAGTGCTCGGCGCAGTACGGTAGGCATCAGCTCAACCCCAGATCACGCAGTTTGCGGCGCAGCGTCGCGCGATGAATGCCAAGGATATCCGCCGCACGGCTTTGGTTACCCTCGACGTGTTTCAGGACCACCCGAAAGAGGGGCTCCTCGATTTCGCGCATGGCCAGTTCATACAGCCCACCGCTTGAATGACCGTTCAACTGCTGCAGGTAATCTTCGAACGCCCGCTCGGCGTGCCCTCTCAGGGGCAGGGTCTCAGGGGTGTCGGGTGTTGGCATGACTCGCTCTCCGCCTGCGCCCACTCGTCGAACCGTTGCGCCGCGGTCGCAAACTGTGTCGCCGTTGACGCCGCTGCCATGAACGCCGCCCGGGCGGGGGCGGCATCCTCAAGCAGAGTGCTGTACCAAGCAAGGTGTTTGCGCGCGATTCGCAGGCCGGATTCTTCGCCGTAAAACGCGTAAATTGCCTGTAAATGCCGCAAGACTATAGCACGCAGCGCTGGGCGGGCGAGCGGCTCGGGCGGGCTTTCGCCCCGGAGCCGGGCGTTGATATCACGAAAGATCCACGGCGCGCCTTGGGCCGCACGACCGAGCATCACCGCCTCGGCCTGGGTCTGCTGACGAACCCCTGCGGCCTTCTCGGCACTGTTGATATCTCCGTTGGCAATCAAGGGGATACGGATCTGCTGCCGAATGTGCGCCAGAGTGTCGTATTCCGCTTCGCCCGTGTAGAAGTCGGCGCGGGTTCGGCCGTGAATGGCGAGCGCGGCGATGCCGGCTTCTTCGGCGATGCGCGCGATCCTCGGGCCATTGCGATGCGCGCGATCCCAGCCAGTACGGGTTTTCAGGGTGACGGGGATGCCAAGTGGCGTCACGGCGGCCACCACCGCCTCGAGGATGTTCCCCACCAAGGTCTCATCTTGCAGCAGCGCCGAGCCGCAGAGTCGGTTGCAGACTTTCTTGGCAGGGCAGCCCATGTTGATATCAATGATTTGCGCGCCGAGATCCACATTGCGTCGCGCGGCATCGGCGAGGACCGCGGGATCGGCGCCCGCAAGCTGCACGACGCGCGGCTCGGGTTCGCCGTCGTGATCCATGCGCAGACGACTTTTGCGTGAGCTCCAGAGTCGCTGATCGGAGGTAATCATCTCGGAAGCCGCGAGTCCCGCACCGAGCTCACGCGCAAGCTGGCGAAAAGGTCGGTCGGTGACGCCCGCCATGGGCGCAAGCACCGCCGGTTGCGTAATGGCCCAGCGACCGATGTGCCAGATCGCCGGCGCGGTCATGGACGTTGGCCGGTCAGGCAGGCCCAGCCCTCGTGCTGACGCCAGATTCGCAACCGGACCCACGGCTCATAGGCCGCGATGACCTCGTCCGCCTGCTCGTTGAGTAGTCCCGCGAGCACCAACTGGCCCTTGGGGGCGAGCAGTTGGCAAAGGGATTCCGCGAGTTCGATCAGTGGGGCGGCGAGGATGTTGGCGAGCACCAAGGGTGCGCCACCCGAGCCGATGACCGTTTGCGCGAGCTCGGTTGCGTGCAAGAAGGCACGGACCTGAGAGGCGAGCCCATTGCGCTGCGCGTTCTCGAGGGTGGCTTCGAGGGCCTGC
This sequence comes from uncultured Acidibacter sp., assembly GCA_964533305.1. Classification (GTDB taxonomy): domain Bacteria; phylum Pseudomonadota; class Gammaproteobacteria; order Steroidobacterales; family Steroidobacteraceae; genus UBA964. The sequence goes on along the minus strand of CAZHLL010000065.1, from coordinate 5,584 downwards.
GGATCGATGTCATGTACGAGGGCGGCCGTCGCACCGAGACGCAGCGCCGCGAGCGCGAGGATGCCGGAGCCGCAGCCGTAATCCACCACCCATGAGGGTGGTGGTGCGCCACCGCTCGAGTGCAGTGAGTCAATGAATTCGAGACAGAGTCGGGTGGTGGGGTGGGTGCCGGTACCGAAGGCGAGACCTGGATCGAGCGTGAGCACGGTGGCATGGGGGTCATCCACTTGTTGATGCGCAGGGCAGACCCAGAGACGCTCGCCAAATCGCAGGGGCTGATAATCGCGCAGCCACTCGCGCTCCCACGCGCGATCGGCAATGGATTCGGTTGTAAGCTGCGATGGCTCGCAGCCGAGTCGTGCAGCCAAAGAAATGAGAGCCGCTGGCTGCAGGGTGGCGTGCTCGGCCGGAAAGAGCGCTTCCAACTGCGTGGCAGGCCAGAGTCTTACCTCGCCGGGCTTAGGTTCGAGCACGGGATCGTCGCGTTGGTCGGTGAGCACCACCGAAACGGCACCTGCGTCAAAGAAAATTTGCTCGATGGCCTCCATGCGACCGTCGTCCTGCGCATCGGCGGCAGGTAGGGCAAGGCGAACGGCGGTGACCGTCATGGTCGCGGCAAGCCTGCTCTTGGCTTACTTCAAGCCGAGCCGGCGTTCGAGGTAGTGGATATCGAGACCACCACGCTGGAAGGCGGCATGGGCCAGAATTTCCTGATGCAGCGGGCCATTGTTCTTGATGCCTTCGACCACCATTTCCGAGAGCGCATTACGCATACGTGCGATCGCCGTATCGCGATCCTCGCCGTAAGCGATGAGTTTGGCGATCAATGAATCATAGTGGGGCGGCACGCTGTAGCCGCTGTAGAGGTGGCTGTCCACCCGTATGCCCGGACCACCCGGCGCATGCCAAAGACGCACAGGTCCGGGTGAGGGCATGAAGGTTTTGGGATCTTCGGCATTGATGCGGCACTCGATCGCATGACCGCGCAGCATCACATCGTCCTGCGACCAAGGTAGTTTTTCGCCGGCGGCGACCATGAGTTGCGCCTTGACGAGGTCAATACCCGTGACGATTTCCGTGACGGGATGCTCGACCTGGATACGGGTATTCATTTCAATGAAATAGAACTCGCCATCCTCATAAAGGAACTCGAGCGTGCCCGCGCTGCGATAGCCGACGGCGCGACAGGCCTCGACCACGCGCTCACCCATTTTTTTGCGTTGCGCATCGCTGATGCCCGGAGCAGGGGCTTCCTCGATGATTTTTTGGTGTCGGCGTTGCATCGAGCAATCGCGCTCGCCGAGATGAATGACATTGCCGTGATGATCCGCGAGAACCTGAAACTCGATATGCCGCGGCTTCTCGAGAAACTTTTCCATGTAGATCTGATCATTGCCGAAAGCCGCCAGCGCTTCGGAGCGGGTGACGTTAATGGCGTGAACCAAGGCGGCTTGGTTATGCACCACGCGCATGCCACGTCCGCCGCCGCCGCCCGAGGCCTTGATGATGACCGGGTAGCCGATATCACGGGCGACTCGCAGGTTTTCATCGGGGTCGAGACCGAGCGGCTCGCCCGAGCCGGGTACGCAGGGCACACCATACTGCTTCATGACCTTGATGGCCGAGACCTTGTCGCCCATCAGGCGAATGGTTTCCGACTTCGGCCCAATGAAAATGAAGCCGCTTTGTTCGACGCGCTCGGCGAAGTCCGCATTCTCGGACAAAAAGCCGTAGCCCGGGTGGATCGCCGCCGCATCGGTGAGCTCCGCGGCGGCAATGATCGAAGGCATGTTGAGATAACTTTGAGTCGAGACCGCAGGGCCAATGCAGACCGACTCGTCAGCGAGCAGCACGTGCTTGAGATTTGCATCGGCGGTCGAGTGCACGGCCACGGTTTTGATGCCGAGCTCGCGACAGGCACGCAACACCCGAAGGGCGATCTCGCCGCGGTTGGCAATAATGATCTTATCGAGCATGAGGCGTCATCGTCCGCGGGTATCGGTTAACGGATCGCGAACAGTGGCTGGCCAAACTCCACGGGGTCGCCGTTCTGCACCAGCACGGAGACGACCTTGCCAGCGCGATCACTTTCGATCTGGTTCATCATCTTCATGGCCTCGATGATGCAGAGCACTTGCCCGACCTTGACCTCATCGCCAATTTGCACGAAGGCTTGAGCGCCGGGCGCGGGGGCTGAATAGAAGGTACCAACCATGGGTGCTTGAACCATGTGGTCGTTGGTGGCGGCCGTGTCTGCGACCGCTGTCGGTGCCGGGATCGTCGCTGGCATGGTGGCGACCTGCGCGACCGGCGCGGCCATCATGGGCATGGGGGCCATGTTGGCGAGTGAGCCGCTCGGCATGCGGCTGATGCGCACGGCCTCCTCACCTTCCTTGATCTCGATCTCGGCGATGCCCGATTCCTCAAGCAGCTCGATCAGTTTTTTGACCTTGCGAATATCCATCGATCCCCCTTTCACGATCGCGGCCGGCTGTGGCCGCGACCTTCGCGCGCGCAATTTACCCGATTTTGGGTGCGCAATCGGAACAAATCGCGGTCATTTTGCCGCAGAAAGTGGCTCGGAAGATGCTAGATGCTTGATCAGGAAGGGGTTTTTTCTGCTCGGGCGGCATCCAGGCGACGCAACTCCTCGCGGATTTGTTCGCGTGCCAGCTCGACGGGTAGGCTCCCTGCATTGATCTTTTCAATGTGATCGAGAATGTAGGCTGCCTCATCCGCGTGCAGTTCACCGATTTTCAGCGCCACGATACGCCGCTCGACGTCGGCAAACACCGTAAAGGGAAACACCGGGTCGACGCCGAAGGCATCCGCCGCGGCGAGGCCATCCTCCTCACCGATCAAGAGTGGATAGTCGAGGCCGATTTCGGCGGCGTAACGTTCGACGTCTTCGCGAAAATCGACGGCAATGCCGACCACCTCGACGCCACGATCGCCGCGCGTCGTACGCAGCTCGCGCAGCAGCGGGATTTCGCGCCGGCAGGGTGCGCACCAGGTCGCCCAAAAATTCACAATCAGCGACGGATGGTCAAAGCTCGAGAGCGTTCGGGGTGGGCCCTCGAGCGTGGCCAGCGAAAAATCGGGGAGCGTGTCCGGTACCACGCGCGCGGGGCGAGCCGGGTCGGTGTCGAGGGCGGTCGCTGAGGTGTCGTCTTTCGTGCTCTGACCATAGAGGTAGCCCAGCACACCGCCGAGCACCCCGAGAGCAATGATCAGGCTGAGGGTGCGAAGTCCCCATTTGTGGGTTGCGGTCACGTCGGGCTCCTCGGTTCGTCTGTGGGTGACGATTCGACCGCCGATTGTAATGCTAGTTTCACGACGTTGGTGAATTCTTTGGCGGGCATGAAGCCGACCACCCGGAAATTAGCGCGTTCGATGCCGGTGCGATCCCAGAAGGCGATGGTCGGCGGACCAAAGATCTCAAATCGCGCGAGCATGGCTTGATCCTGCTCATCGTTGGCAGTGACATCGGCCTTCAGCAGCACGGCGTCGGTGAGCGCTGCCTGTACCTCGGGGTCGGTGAACGTGTAGCGTTCCATTTCTTTGCAGGAGACGCACCAGTCGGCATAGAAGTCGAGCATGACCGGCCGACCTGCTGCTGCCGCCATCGTTACCTCGCGATCGAGATCGTCCACGGACTTGATGACGCGGAACTCAAGGCTCGTGACCGGGGTCGCCCACTGTGGAATGGGTGCCAGCGGATCGCGCCCGCCGAGAAAAAAGCCAACCACCAGTACGCCCGCCCACGCCGCTGCGAGCGCGCCGCCCACGCGGGCGACCAAAGCCGGTGCCGAGCGTTGACGGATCCGCAGCAGTAACCATGCGGCCGCGGCGAGCGGCACACTCCAAAGAAGCAGCGCGACGCCAGCGGGCACAATGCGCGCGAGCATCCAGGCGGCCACCCCGAGCATCAGTACGCCAAAGAATTGCTTGACATTCTCCATCCAAGCGCCGGCCTTCGGCAGCAGCCGCCCCGCGGAGGTGCCGATGATGATGAGGGGAGTACCCATGCCGAGGGACATCGCAAAGAGCGCGCTGCCGCCGCGCCAGACGTCACCGGTTTGCGCCATCACGGCCAGCGCGGCAAACAGCGGCGGCGCCACGCAGGCCGAGACGATCAGCGCAGACAGCCCGCCCATGACCGCGACACCGCCCAAGGTTCCGGCGCGTTGACGATTGCTCACATCGGATAATCGGCTTTGCAGCGAAGAGGGCAGCTGGATGGTGAAGAGCCCGAACATGGAGAGCGCGAAGGCCACAAAGAGCGCCGAGAACAGCGCGATGATCCAGGGTTGTTGAAATAGCGCCTGTACCTGCTGCCCAGCCGCTGCTGCGGCAACGCCCGCGAGCGTATTGACCACCGCCATACCGAGCACATAAGAAAGAGAGAGCGCGAAGGCGCGCGAGGTCTTGATCTCACCCTGACCCGCAATGATGCCCGAGAGGATGGGGACCATCGGCAACACGCAAGGCGTGAAGGCGAGCAGCAAACCCAGACCAAAGAATGTGAGCAGCACCCAGGGCAGGGCGCCGTCACGGATGAGACTGGCGAGGCGATCCTGCTCGGAAACAAAGAAACCGCCGCCGTCTGCACCGGTGATCGCCCCGGGTGGGGGCGAACCCATGGATCCAAAGTCGGCCGTGGCGCCGGCTGCCGTGGCGGGCAACACCACCGTCATGCGCCGCTTCTCGGGTGGATAGCACAGTCCTGCCTCGGCGCAGCCCTGCAAGCCGACGATCAAAGGCAGCGTCAAGGCTTCGCCGGGCGCTCGCGAGACCGGCACCGCGACCTCCAGCAGCTCGAAATACACCTGCTGGCGGCCAAAGAATTCATCTTCTTTTTCAATGCCTTCGGGAATCACGGGCGCACCGAGGCGGGCCTGCTCGATGGCCTCACTCGCGGGGTCGAGCTCGAAACTCAGGCGATGACGGTAGAGGTAGTAGCCGGGCTCGATCAGAAACTGCACCGAGATCTTGTCGGCGCCCGCGGGTAAGGCCACCACCTGAAAGGCATCCCGCGGGTGCAGAAACTCGCTGTCGAGCATCTGCGCCACACCCGGCACACTGCCGAGAAGCGCTAGAAACAGCCCGCCGAATATGGAAAAAGTTCGTCGAATCATGAACTTGCGTAGCCTCGAGCGCCCAGGAGGGGGCCGGTGGAAAGGCACATAAGAATAGCGGTCACTGCCCTTGAAAAGAAACATTCCGTCGCTATCATTAGCAGCCACGCAGGGAGAGTGCTAACAGCACTCACCTGCCCATATCCGTTTAGTTAAAAACTCGAAGGAGCGAAACATGAAAATTCGTCCGCTTCATGACCGCGTGATCGTGAAGCGCCTGGAAGAGGAACGTACCTCGCCAGGCGGAATCGTTATCCCCGACAGCGCCGCTGAGAAGCCCTCGCAGGGCAAGGTGCTCGCCATTGGCAAGGGCAAGATCCTCGAAGACGGCTCGGTCCGTGCGCTCGACGTCAAGGTAGGCGACAAGGTCCTCTTCGGCAAGTACAGCGGTACCGAAGTGAAGGTCGACGGCGACGATCTCCTCGTGATGCGCGAGGAAGACATCA
>CAZHLL010000064.1:0-10962 GCA_964533305.1 uncultured Acidibacter sp. | reverse complement strand
CGCGAGGACGGCGTCAAAGGCCGCGACGTGCTTTTCTTTGTGGATAATATTTATCGTTACACCCTTGCCGGTACCGAAGTGTCGGCGCTGCTCGGTCGTATGCCGTCGGCCGTGGGCTACCAGCCAACGCTCGCCGAGGAAATGGGCGTGTTGCAGGAACGTATTACTTCGACCAAGACCGGCTCGATCACCTCAATTCAGGCCGTGTACGTGCCCGCCGACGACCTCACCGATCCGTCACCGGCCACCACCTTCGCGCACTTGGATGCGACAGTGGTGTTGTCCCGACAGATCGCCGCCCTCGGCATTTACCCCGCGGTGGATCCGCTCGATTCAACCAGCCGTCAGCTTGATCCGCTCGTCGTGGGCGAGGAGCACTACAACACGGCTCGCGGTGTACAGACGGTGTTGCAGCGCTACAAGGAATTGCAGGACATCATCGCCATTCTGGGTATGGATGAGCTCTCCGAAGAGGACAAGCTCACGGTGTTCCGCGCGCGCAAGATCCAGCGCTTCCTGTCGCAACCGTTCAACGTGGCCAAGGTATTCACCGGTCAGGACGGCAAGATCGTGTCGCTCAAAGAAACCATCCGAGGTTTCAAGGGCATTCTCGCGGGCGATTACGATCACCTGCCAGAGCAGGCGTTCTACATGGTGGGTTCGATCGACGAAGCCGTCGAAAAAGCCAAGACCCTGCAATAAGGTCGCAAGCCAACGTCGGTTAGCCCCACAGAACAACGGATACCCACCATGGCCGAACACACCATTCACTGCGATATCGTCAGCGCCGAGGGAGAAATCTTTTCCGGTCCGGCGACCATGGTGTTCGTGCCTGCAGAGCAGGGTGAGATCGGTATCGCCCCGCGTCACGCACCTTTGCTGACACTCATCAAGCCGGGCGAAGTGCGCGTGCAAACCGCTGGCGGCGAAGAGCAGTATTTTTGGGTCGGTGGCGGCGCACTCGAGATCCAACCGAAGCGAGTGACCGTACTTGCGGATACAGCGCTGCGTGCGCGCGACGTGGATGAAGCGGCTGCGTTGGAAGCCAAACGTCGTGCCGAAGAGGCACTCGCCGGCCAGATCGACAAGATTGAGCAGGCCGAAGCGTTGGCCGAATTGGCCCGCGCTGCGGCACAGCTCAAACTGCTGCAAAAATTGCGCAAGATCAAAGGTTGACCGGGAGCCGAATGCTCTCCATCGTCATCCTCGCAGCGGGGCAGGGCAAGCGGATGAAGTCCGATCTGCCCAAAGTGCTGCAGCCCCTCGCGGGCAAACCGTTGTTGCAGCATGTAATCCAGACCGCTAAATCTTTGAACCCCCGGGCGTTGCATGTGGTGTATGGCCACGGCGGTGAGCAAGTGAAATCCGCCATGTCCGCCGCCCCTGTGGATAGCTGGATCTTGCAGGCTGAACAGCGCGGCACGGGGCATGCCGTGCAGCAAGCCCTGTCTGTGCTGCAGGATAACGAGCGTGCACTGATCTTGTACGGTGACGTGCCGCTGATTCAACGCAGCACGCTTGAAACCTTGATCGCACGTGCTGGTAACGACGCGCTCAGTCTGCTCACCGTCATGCTGCGTGACCCGAAGGGCTATGGACGCATCATTCGCGATGATGCAGGCCGAGCATTGGCCATCGTCGAAGACAAAGACGCCACCGCAGAGCAAAAAAATATCCGTGAGGGTAATACCGGTGTGATGGTTGTCCCAGTGCAGTATTTGCGGCGCTGGCTGGCAGCGTTGAAGACCGACAATGCCCAAGGCGAATTTTATTTGACCGATATCATTGGCATGGCCGTGACCGACGGTATCGAAGTGCATCCGCTCTGCATCGATGATGAAGCCGAGGCGCTCGGTATCAATGACAAAATCCAACTGGCAGAAGTTGAAGCGCACTATCGTCGACGCTGTGCCGTGAGCTTGATGCAGCAAGGGGCCACCATCATCGACCCGTTGCGTATCGATATACGTGGTGACGTGCAGCTCGGGCGCGATGTCGTGCTGGATGTGAATGTCGTTCTCGAGGGGCGTGTGACCCTCGGTGACCGGGTGCGTGTCGGAGCCGGCACGGTTCTGCGCGATTGCGACATCGGAGCGGACGCCGTGATTCACCCCCATTGTGTCATCGACCAGGCCAAAGTCGGCCCTGGTTCATTGATCGGGCCGTTCGCGCGCCTACGGCCGGGTGCTGATCTCGGCCGTGACGTGCATATCGGCAACTTTGTCGAGGTCAAAAATTCACGCATGGAAGCCGACGCCAAAGCGAATCATCTGGCTTATGTGGGCGATGCGACCGTGGGTGAGCGCGTCAATATCGGCGCCGGTACCATCATCGCCAATTACGATGGCGCTCGTAAGCATCACACCACCATCGGTGATGACGCTCATACGGGTTCCAATTCGGTGCTCGTCGCTCCCATCATCGTCGGAGAGGGCGCCACGGTGGGTGCGGGCTCGACCGTGACCAAAGACGTCCCACCCGGCGGGTTGACTGTCGCTCGCGCGAGGCAGATCTCTTTGCCCGGCTGGAAACGGCCGAAAAAAGGCGCACAATAATCCTTTTCTGGGGGGTCTCGCTGCATGTGCGGAATCGTGGGTGCCATTGCCGGACGTGACATCGTTCCGGTTCTGATCGAGGGGTTGCGGCGACTCGAGTACCGCGGCTACGACTCCGCCGGTATCGCGGTGCTGAACGGCACTGGTCATCTGAAGCGCGTGCGTACCGTCGGCAAGGTTCAAAGATTGCAGGACGCTATCGACGTCTCCCCGACCCATGGCGAGCTCGGTGTCGCCCACACCCGCTGGGCAACCCACGGCGTGCCGTCCGAGCGCAATGCGCATCCGCATATCTCGAACGATGGGCTCGCCATCGTGCACAACGGCATCATCGAGAACCACGATGAGCTACGTGCCGAACTACGAGCGGCTGGCTACACCTTTACATCTGAGACGGATACCGAGGTCATCGCCCACCGCATCCATCACCACCTGAAACGGGTCGGTGATCTCTTCAAAGCGGTCCGCGCGACCGTCGCCGAGCTTGAGGGGGCTTATGCACTCGCCGTGGTGAGCGAAGCAGACCGCGATCGCATCATCCTCGCCCGCGAGGGTTGCCCGGTCGTGATTGGCGTGGCGGATGATGCCCATTACGTCGCCTCAGACGTCGCGGCGCTGCTGCCCGTGACCCGTCGCTTCATGTTCCTCGAAGAGGGTGATGTCGCCGAAGTACGTCGCACCGAGGTGCGTATTCTCGATCGTGAAGGCAGTCGCGTGGAGCGGGCCTTGCGTGAGAGTGAGCTCTCCGCCGATGCGGCCGAAAAAGGCCAGTACGATCATTTCATGCTCAAAGAAATTTATGAGCAACCGCGCGCGATCGCCGACACCTTGCAAGAACGTGTAGCCAATGGTCGACTGCTGGAAGCGGCCTTTGGTCCCGCAGCCACCGAGATTCTGAAGCGCACTGAGCATGTTCATATCGTCGCCTGCGGTACGAGCTACCACGCCGGCGTAGTCGCACATTACTTGATCGAGCAAATCGCCAAAGTGGCTTGCACGGTCGAGATTGCGAGCGAGTTCCGCTACCGCGATCCGGTGGTCCCAAAGAATTCCTTGTTTGTCACCATTTCCCAGTCTGGCGAAACGGCAGATACCCTGGCGGCTCTACGCCTTGCCAAGCAAGCGGGTTACCTTTCGAGTCTTTCCATCTGCAACGTGCCCGAAAGTTCACTCGTGCGCGAAAGTGAACTCGTGATGCTCACGCGGGCCGGGCCTGAGATTGGGGTCGCCTCCACCAAGGCTTTCACCACTCAGCTCACTGCCCTTGCCATGCTGGTGGTGGCACTCGCCAAGCACCATGGTGCGGGTCCCGAGCGCGAGCGCACCTTGGTCGATCGGCTGGTGGAGCTCCCCGGATTGATGGAAAAAACCCTGACGCTGGACACTGAGATCCGCGAACTGGCCAAGCGCTTTGCCGACAAACACCACGCGCTGTTTCTCGGGCGAGGCACCATGCACCCCATCGCCATGGAAGGGGCGCTAAAGCTCAAAGAAATCTCGTATATCCACGCTGAAGCCTATGCGGCAGGCGAGCTCAAACACGGTCCGCTCGCGCTGGTGGATGCGGAGATGCCTGTCATCGCCGTCGCGCCCAATACCGACCTGCTTGAAAAGCTGAAGTCGAATCTGATGGAGGTGCGAGCACGAGGTGGCGAGCTGATCGTGTTTGCCGACCCCGAATCGGGAATCGAGCCCTCCGATGGCGTCACCGTGATCACCATGCCGCGCCATGTCAGCTACGTGCAGGCGCCTGCGATTTACACCATCCCGTTGCAGTTATTGTCTTATCACGTCGCCATACTCAAAGGCACCGACGTCGACCAACCGCGCAATCTCGCAAAAAGCGTGACGGTGGAGTAAAAGCCAGACCGTTTCGGTGCTGACGATATTCGCTTGGTTTTGCGATCAATTGACCGTATTTGTACCCAAAAGCTCGTCCAGAGCTGTTACAACAAACTATCTCGCGAGCGGTGTTCGACGAGGCTGTGAGTACTTAACCAATGGGTGATACGTATGGAAGGTTTGGCGGTAATGGGCTTTGTATTTGGAATGGTCGGGGTTGTCGCGTTGGTTCGGGTTGAAAAGCTGACGGCGACCTTAAAGAAAAAAGGAATTCTTGAAAAAGACTATCGGGAAGAATAGATCGCTGCGTCAGGCAGCCTGGGTCACTAAGCCACCACGCAGCTAAAGTTATTTTGTTGCTGCAGAACGCGATCGAGTGAAGACCACAAAAGGGCCACCCGCGTTTCGAGGTTCAGGATTGACAAGGTCCTGGTTTACCCGGAATGGGCGGTCTGCCCGGTAACGCTCCTAGCACCGTTTCTGCTCGTTTCGAGCGCACAAAAGGATACAGCAGCTGCGCTTGCCAGCGCTCAGGCCCATGATCGAGATCATCCTGCAGGCCAACCGCGGGTGGATATTTCCGCGTGATCACGGCGGTGCCAAAGATCACATCCCAAAGAAATAATAGATTGCCAAAATTACCCGAGTAATGACCGATGCCGTCGGCTTCCGACAAGGCGTGGTGAGCGTGATGCGTGGCCGGGGTCGAGATCACGCGCTCGAGCACCCACATGACGGGATGCAGGAAGGGACGTCGATAGAGCGCCTCATCCCAGCGCCAAGCGCTGTGCGCGCCGACGATGACCGTGATCTTGACGATGGTGTAGCCCACGGTGACCCAGCCAAAGCCGAGATACACCAGCACTCCCATGATCCAGAGGCCCGGCATCAGCGCGTAGTAGAGCGCGTTGTTTCGATAGACCACGCGCACGCTCATGTAGGGTGCCGAATGATGTGCGCGGTGCAGCGGCCACATGACACTGCTATGCGACAGCCGATGCCACCCGTACTGCGTCAGATCATCACCGAGCAACAGCGTGATCAGCATCGCCCACCAGGGCCAGTGAGCGAGTGCACCGCGCATATCGGGCATTAGCCACCCGGCCAATAGATTCGCCGATAGCGCAACACTCCCCGTCACGGTGAGAAACATCAAAATCACGGCCGCATCGAGCCGATGATCTTCCCGCGTGGCTTGCCGCGGCGAAAACCGTCCGAGGCGCCACTCGACGAACGCAAACAGACCCAGCACACCGGCGAGACTCAGGAGCTGGGCTTGGGTAGGGGTCATGCACCGAGTCTAACAAACGAGTATTCGCCGTGACCATCACGCGCCCAAACATGCGGCCTCTACTGTCAAAAGAGCTTGCGTCACGGTATTCAGGAACCACGCGATACGGGGGTGGGTAATGCAGTCTGGCATACGGGTAGGGATCTGGGATCTCTCCCCGGGGATCGAGCGATCTAACTTCTACGCGCTGCTCGGCACAGCGTTCTTCTCCATTGGTCTTCTGACGCTGGTCGGTAATCTTCGGCCCTATCTCTTCAATGAAATGCTGGGCATTCCCGACGATATCCAGGGACGCGTCAGCGGCACCATGGATGTACTCAGCGAAATCCCGGCCTTGTTGCTCTCGGGTCTCGTCGGAGCAGCCTCAGATCGCCTCGGTCGCCGAGTCATTTATGGCATGGGCTTCGCCATTCTTGCGGTCGGTTATTTGCTGTTTCCGTTTGCCCAATTCAATTGGACGCTGTACGCGATGGTATTCATCACGGCCTGCGGCGCATCGCTCATCGCCGCCATGCTGTCGGCGGTCATTGCCGACTACCCGCAAGAGAGCTCGCGCGGCAAGCTGGTAGGGATTTGTTTCTTTTTGAACGGCCTCGGCGTCGCTTCACTCGTGGGCCTCGCGGCGCAGCTGCCCCGTATTTTCCTGGGGCAAGGGCTGGACCCGATTGAAGCCGGCCGCGCCGCCTATTGGACCGTGGCGGCGCTGTGTCTTATTCCCATGGTGATTGTCCTCAAGGGGCTCGCCAGACAGGCGCCGAGTCAGCTCACCGAGCGGGAGCCGCTGCTCGCGACGCTGCGTGTCGGTCTTGCTGCCGCCGCAGATATCCGTGTTCGTCTTGCCTATGCTTCAGCAGCGGTCTCACGCGCCTCGCTTTCCATCATCAGTGCCTTCTTTTTTCTTTGGATGGTACAGGCGGGCAAAGATCAAGGTATGACCCCCGCCGAGGCGATTGCCAAGGGCGGCGGTATCTTTGTGGTGATTCAGATCACGGCCACCTTTTGGGCGATCACAGTGATCAGTTTCATCGATCGCGTGAATCGCGTGCTCTTCATGGCCGTCGCTTCCGCGCTGGCCTCGGCCAGTTACATTTGGTTCGGTCTTGTCGATAACCCGTTCACCCCGGCCATGTATGTTGCCGCGGTATTTCTGGGTATTGGTGAGATGAGCGGAATACTCGCCTCGCAAGCCTTGGTGGGGCAGGTCGCACCGGAGCGGGGCCGCGGTGCCGTGATCGGTGTCTTTACACTGTGTGGGTCACTAGGAATATTTTTGGCTGCGATCGTCGGCGGTACGTTGTTTGATATCTGGCGGCCCTCGGCTCCGTACATCGTGGTGGGCTCCGTCAGCGGGTTACTTTGTATCCTGAGTGTTACGACTTGGTGGAAAACACAAAAACAAGGCCGTTTGCAATTTGGCGTTTGACTGATTCACGCATACATAACGTGTGAACACTAACCGGGGGGTGTGATGGATCGTTTATATAAAAAGCCACTGCTGGGACTCTTTGGTTTGACCATTGGATTTTTGACTCAACCGCTTGGTCACACTGTCTACAAGGTCATGGACAATGTATTTGCCAGCCAGGTTTACATTGCCGCCGTAACATTGGGAATCATCGGGTTTTTAATGGTGGGCTATGGGCTCAAGCAGCAGGAGTTGAAAGCCACGTGGTTTGGCTTGCTCGGCGGCTGGTTCATCTGGATCGGTTGGTTCGAGTACGCTTTCAAATATTTTTCGGTTTTGTATTCGGTGCCGCCCTTTCCAGTCGAAGTGGATGGTTATGCGGCGGCGCCGCAGGCGAATATGCTGCAAGCAACCGTAACAATCATGCTGGCGATCTTTTTGCTGTATGGCATGTTCAATTTGCAAAGCAAGTGCAACTTCATGCGATTTTTTCACCGCAATTTACACCTTTCACCCGGAATGCCAACCCCGGACAATAAGCGCAGCTTCGCGAGAATCACGGCGATGGAAGTTATCTTTGTGACCTGGTTCTGCTATCTCTTTTGGCTCTACATCATTTATTTTGGAATCAGTGGCGCCGGGTTATGGATTGTGATGGGCGCATACGTCATATGGTCGATTTGGGCAGGCTATCTGATCTTCCGTAGCACCTTACAGGTACGTTTAGCCCCGGCCTTGAGGTATGGCGTGGGGGCAGGCATCGTGGTTTGGGGTTCGGCCGAGATGCCTGCCCACTTCGGGGCGTATCGTGAATATTGGCTTTATCCCCTTGAGTACCCCATTTTTAATACGATCCTGACGGCGCTGTTTATTGCGGCCTTGGTATCGATCACGCGTCGGTTCCGACCAGAGACCGGAACCGACGCTTAGCGAATGGATCCGGCGATCAGGTGCCGAAGCGGTATGTTGCTCGAATACCGATCAAACGCTTGTCGGGGGCGATCAACACGCCCTGTCTGGGCAGTTGATTGTTTCGCAAATCAAAGAAGCCAAACAGCGAGCTCGTCCCGCCGTTAGTGATGGTGTCATCGTCAAAGAGATTATTGACGTAACCCTGAACCGACCATGCGCCAACGTCAAACCCGGCTTGCAGGTTGACGCGGGTAAAGTCGGGTAGCCAGTACAGGTTGTACTGGGTTAGGAATCGCTTTGACTGATACTGGGCATCAGCGCCGACGTAGCCTCTGGCTGCTCCCATGTCAAAACCGAAGCGAATCAAAGCCGTAAGTTGATTCTCGGGTACGCGAGGCACTCGGTATCCGGTCGCCCCAAAAATAACCCCCAGGTTATTGGGGTTCCCTGAAGCAAGGCTATTACTTTCCGGCACATACCCTGCTAGCAGTGACTCTGATCGATCTGAGATTGAGCCCGGGCGAACAATCGTTCCTGCTGGATCTGTGATCACACCAGAACCACCCGGAGCCGATGCAGCAGTAAAGCTCAGAGGTCCCGCTGGCACCTCGTAGTCAGTGAATTCCGCGTGTGTGTACGTGTAGCGTAATCCAAGATCTAGATTTTCCGTCGCACGAAAATCCAGCGCCAACTCGACGCCATAGGTCTCCGATTCACCAATGTTGATGGTGCCAGTTTGTGGCAGTGCTCCCACTTGCACATTGATCGGCACTTGCTGGTCCGTGTAATGGTTGTAGAAGATAGCCCCATTCAAGCGTACACGTCGATTTAGAAATTCATTCTTTGAGCCGAGTTCTGCGGCTAGCAGATTTTCGGGTTTGAACTGCCGGCTGATTTCGTCCACAAATCCCGTATTTCCAGTGGTGTCAACGCCACCTGGCTTGAAGCCTTTTGCGACGCTGGCAAACAGCAAACTGTCCTGAGAATAGCGCCAGTCTGCAGTTAATTGGGGCACAAACTTGGATGACTTGACTTTGGCCGTCGGCGTTACCACGGTGGGAATTGGGCCACCGAAGGTTCGAACTGGAAACTGGTCAAACGGGTAACCTTCATATTTGTAGGTTTCGTCAAAGTAACGACCACCTAGACCAACCCGAATATCATCGCTCACGGTGTACTCGACACCGACGCCTAACGAAAAACTTTCCTGATCGCGCACAATGGGGGCTGGCCCACGCACATCGTCTTTTGCCACCGGTCGGGTCAACGGTGGAGCAAACGGATTACCGGAGCCGCCAGGTAGGAAGGCGCCGATGACGCCACAGAAAAACGCCGAACTTCCTTCCTTACACCAAAACTGGGATCGATCGACCACCTCAGTCTTTTCACGCCAGTAGAGTAAATCCGCTTGAAACTGCAGCGGGCCAGTGAAGTCCGAGCGAAAGACAAATTCTTGGCTGATTTGATCGATGTCGCCATCGGTTTCGCGCAGTGCCGAAAGTGCAAATGTCGGCGGTGGGTTAGCCGGGGTGTACCCGAGCATTGGAAAGGGATTGCCGGGTGATGGGAAAGCGAGTGGGGCATAAATCCCGAGGCCAGTGCTGCTGACTCGATCGTCAGTGTAATCAAAGTCCTCGCTGGTCACTTGCTCCGATTGCAGTACAGCAGATAAGGATTTGATGGAGCCCCATTCGCGTTCCCATGTTAGCTCCAGTAAGGCACGGGTATTTTTGACCGTTGAGCCGGCGAAGTCGCTGCCAGTACGTGGATCAGCTGATAGCTGAATCTCGCGATTTCGGGCTGCCGCTGTTGTCGTCATGTCACCGGATTGGGTGAAATACCCAAGCAATGGACCACCCGGGAAAAGAGCAGCCAAAGACGTGGTGCCACTACGAGCATTGAAAGTGTAGTACGGCGCAAACACACCGTTGTTTTCAGTTAGCAACTGCCCGTTTGTCACATCAACGGGTGCAACGGAGATACGCGCCGGCTGACTCGCGTCGTCTTTGGAGTGCTGTACTCGCAAGAAGACACTGAATGACTCATCGGGCTCGTATTGCCACGCAGCTGAGGCCGACGTCGTTTCCCGCGCATTCAGCCTGCCACCGGTAACCGGGTTTTTCCAATCGCCATCAAAATTGACCATACTCGCTGTGAAACGCACGGCGCTCACTTCGCTTATCGGTAGATTGGTAACAAACCCTGCCTCATACGACCCAAAATCGCCCACGCCGACCTGCATTTCCCCGTTTGCGTTCGTGCTATCGGGTCGACACGTCGTGTAGCTGACGGCGCCACCAAATGCACTACGGCCGTACAGCACGCTTTGTGGTCCCTTGACGACTTCGATTTGGCAGATGTCTGAAAAGCGAAGTCCTGCGAGCAAACCACCGCCCGGGACCCCGATCGACTCAGTCGTTTGATCTACCCCGTCAATAAGAATTGCGACGTTCGGCCTGCCGCGAACTGCGGTCAAGCCACGAATGTTGGGTTTGAAATCTCCGGTGGTTGCGCCTTGTTCAAAGGTAAACCCTGGCGTCAGTTTGGCAATGTCGTTTAGATCGCGAACCACCTTTTCCCGCAAAACTGTTTGGTCAATTACCGAAATGGTTAGAGGCACATCCTGCAGGTTTTCTTCGAATTTACGAGCGAGAACGACCACCTCCTGCAATTCATCCAGACCATCCGCAGCAATTGCCGTGGGCAAAGCCGACGCAAGCAAGGCTCCGCTGGTCGAGAATAGAATACGACGTATCCAAGTTTGTACTTGGCGCATACAGACCCCCCGAATATGTTAATTCTTATTAATCCGAGGCAGGTTCTTACAGGGAGAATGATGCCGTCAACCTTTCCTCATGCTGGTTATGTCTATTTGTCCACTTGATGAACTCGTGGAGCTCGTGTCACGCTCGATCTGTCATCCGCCGAGTCATCTCAGATACTGCCTCAATCGCCTT
>CAZHLL010000063.1:0-11003 GCA_964533305.1 uncultured Acidibacter sp. | reverse complement strand
CTCGAGCAGTGCCAACGTATCCGGATGCAACTCGCCCGACACCTTGTGCACGAAGAGAGGGATAGGTACTCCCCAGGTGCGCTGACGCGAGATACACCAATCAGGCCGATTTTCGATCATGCCCGTGATGCGCTGCTCGCCCCAAGCGGGCGTCCAATGCACGCCCTTGATATCTTGGAGTGCCTGCTGGCGCAGACCTTTTTGGTCCATGCTGATGAACCACTGCGGGGTTGCCCGAAAGATCACCGGGGTCTTGTGGCGCCAGCAATGCGGGTAGCTGTGGCGCCAGGGCGCATGGTGCAAGAGCGCCCCACTCCCCTTCATGCGCTCGATCAATAATTTGCCACCCTCGTCGATGGAAAGCCCTTCGACCAAAGGGGTCCCCGGCAAGAACCGACCATCGCCACCCACGGGGTTGTGGACCGGCAAGCCATAGCGCTGGCCCACCACGAAGTCCTCCTGACCATGCGCCGGCGCCGTGTGCACCGCACCCGTGCCGGAATCGAGCGTGACGTGCTCGCCGTTGATGACCGCGACCTGCTTATCCAGAAAGGGATGTTGTAACCGCAAGCCATCAAGCGTAGCCCCGGAGCCCCGTGCGATCACGCGAGGTGCGGCGCTCCATCCATAGCGCGCAAGACAGGTACCCACTAAATCCGCAGCCAGAATGAGCCGCCGTCGGTAACCCTCGGCTGTCTCGACCTCGATGAGCGCGTAGTCAATCTCGGCACCGAGCGCGACCGCTTCGTTGGCGGGCAAGGTCCACGGGGTTGTGGTCCAGATGACGAGCTGGGCGCCGCTCGCCTCCTCTACCGTACAGCCCAACCGAGCCGCTAAATCTTTGACCTCCGCCACCTCGAAACCGACATCGATGGCGGAGGAGGTTTTGTCCTCGTATTCCACCTCGGCTTCGGCGAGCGCAGAGCGACAATCGAGACACCAATGAACGGGCTTCGCCCCTTTGTACAAGTGGCCATTGGCGATGATTTTACCGAAGGCCCGGATTTGACCTGCTTCGTAAGCCGGATCCATCGTGCGATAGGGTCGATCCCAATCGCCGAGCACACCGAGACGTTTGAAGTCTTCCCGCTGCTGCTGCACCTGAGCGCCGGCGAACTCACGGCAGGCGGCACGAAATTCATTGACAGAGAGTTTCTGGCCCGGTCGACCCTGCTTTTTTTCGACCGCGAGCTCAATGGGCAAACCATGGCAATCCCACCCCGGGATGTAAGGCGCATCAAAACCCTCGAGGGTGCGCGCCTTGACGATAATATCCTTGAGGATTTTATTGACGGCGTGACCGATATGGATTGTGCCATTGGCGTACGGCGGACCATCGTGCAAGACGAATCGCGGCCGGCCAGCCGCCAGCTTGCGCAACTCACCGTAGGTATCCTCGGCCAGCCAGCGTGCCAATTGCGACGGCTCGCGATTGGCCAAATCCGCCTTCATCGGGAACGCCGTTTGCGGCAAGTTGATTGTCTGTTTGTAATCGGTCACTGCACCATCCCATCCAGTCGCTCGCGTGCAAGCTCTACATCGCGATGCATTTGCGCCACCATCAATTCCATGCTGTCGAAGCGCTGCTCTTCGCGCAGGTGCGCGACAAACTCCACCTCGAGTTCGCGGCCATACAAGTTGCCGGAATAATCCAACAAAAATACCTCAAGCAAGGGCTCGACCCCACCCACCGTGGGACGAGTCCCGAGGCTCGCGACCGCAGGCCAGGGTCGCTCACCGACGCCATTCACCCTGACCGCATAGATACCGTGCAACGGGCTAACTCGGCGGCCTAGGCGAATGTTCGCCGTTGGAAACCCGAGCTGTCGCCCCAGTTGCTGACCCGTCACCACCCTGCCGCGCATGCTGTACGGACGCCCAAGCATGCCTGTCGCACGCGCGAAATCGCCCGCCGCCAGCGCTGCCCGCAAGGCACTGCTGCTCACCCGCTCGCCCGCCACTGCCACCGGCTCAATGACCCTGACTTCAAAGCCCAGGCGTGAGCCCGCCTCTTGCAGAAACCCGGCATTGGCTTCGCCGCCACGGCCGAAGCGAAAGTCGTGGCCGACCACCACCGCTCGCACCGCCAGCTGCGTTGTCAGCAGAGTCAAAAAATCATGCCCGCTCATGGCCCGCAAGGCTTCATTGAATCGCAACAACACCAGCGCATCGAGACCTTGCCCCTGCAAGGCGCGCACCCGCTCACGCAGGTTGGTCAACCTGGCCGGGGGCGACTGCGGCTGCAGGTACTCGCGTGGCAAGGGTTCAAAACTCACCATCAACGCAGGCGCCTCCAGCGCCCGCGCACGCTCGTGCGTGGCGCGCACCAAGGCCTGATGCCCCAAGTGAACGCCATCAAAACTGCCCAGAGTGACGACCCCACCACGGTGGCGCTCGTGCACGTTGAGAGACCCGCGGACGAGCTCCATATCGGGTGAAATTATAGTCGAGCCGCCCCCTCACGGGTGCCGAGTGCGGCGGGGCGTAACCCCAAGACCCAGAGCGCCAGAGCATAGGTCGTCATCGCGGCGGCCAGGCACAGAGTAAGCCGACCGATGCGCTCCCAGGTGGAAGCCTGCAACCAACTCTCAAGTGAGCCATCGAGCCACAAGAGAACCGCCACCATGGCAAGCGTCGCCCCGACAATCTGCAAAAGCAGAGCGAGCCACCCCGCCTGCGGCTGATACACGCCCTGCTCGCGCAATCCCCGCCACAGCAAGCCTGCATTGATCGCCGCGGAAATACAGGTGGAGGTCGCGAGCAACACAAACGGGGTAGCAAAACCCGCATAGTGCGCCGGTAGCACGATGAGCACGTTGATCGACATGTTGACCGCGAGTGCGATCAGCCCGATCCGCACCGGCGTGCGGGTGTCTTGGCGGGCAAAGTAACCCGGCGCCAACACCTTGACGAGACTGAAGCCGATCAAGCCCCAGGAATAGGCCATAAGCGCGTAGCGGGTCATTTCCACATCGCGCGCACTGAACTCTCCATAGCCGAAGATCGTGGCCGTGAGCGGCCCGGCGAGCACCAGCAAACCCACCGCCGCCGGCACCACGATCAGCAATACGAGCCGCAAAGACCAATCGAGCGTGGCCGAAAATCTTTGACTGTCACCCGCAGCATGTTCAGCCGAGAGACGTGGCAGGATCACGGTGGCCAAGGCAATACTGAATACGCCGAGCGCAAACTCCATCAAGCGATCCGCGTAGTACAGCCAGGCGATGCTACCCGTCATCAAAAAGGAGGCAATGATCGTATCGAGCAAGAGCGACACTTGCGCCATGGACGAGCCAAAGATTCCTGGCAACATCAGGCGCCCGACTTTTCGTACCCCTTCGGCGGCGGGTCGCCAGCGCGGCCAGGTTAAAAAGCCGAGCCTCGCGACCGCCGGGAGCTGGATCAACACCTGCGCGAGACCTGCCACGAATACACCGATGGCCAAGGTCACACCGGGATTTTCAGCATGAGTGGCCAGCCCCAGCGCAAAACCGATCATCACGAGATTCATCACCACTTGCGTGAATGCGGGCAGTGCAAATCGTCCGTAGCTATTCAACACACCGCTGAAAAGGGCCGTCAATGAAATGAAGAAGAGGTACGGAAAGGTCCAGCGCAGCATCTCGACCGCGAGCTCATACTTCCCCTCTTGCTGGGTGAAGCCGGGTGCAAAGAGCAAAATAATAATTGGCGCTGCGATGACACCGATCACGGTCACGAGCAGCAAGATGGCACCGAGTGTGCCCTGTACGCCGGCGATGAGTTCTCGGACCTCGCCCTCACCCCGCTTGACCTTGTACTCCGAGATCACCGGCACGAAAGACTGCGAGAAGGCCCCCTCGGCAAACAAGCGACGCAGAAAATTCGGGATCTTGAACGCGACCAGAAAGGCATCCATCAGGCTGCCTGCACCGAAAGTCTGCGAATACGCCATGTCCCGCGCCAGTCCCGTCACGCGCGAGAGCAGGGTCGTCAGACCCACAACGGAAGTGTGCTTGAACAGGGCGAAGCTCATGGGGCGAGCGCGACTATAACCCGAGCAGGCCCGAAAGCCGCCGCTCCACTCGGCAAAACACGGAGATCCAGATTGACATCTGGGCGCCTGGTGCCGAGAATACGCGCCTTTTTGAGCTCAGGGAATTTCCGTGGCCAACACCAAATCTGCAGAGAAAGCCGCTCGTCAGGCCGTCAAGCATCGCGCCCGTAACGTGGCGTTACGATCCAAGTCGCGATCCGCCATCCGCAAGGCCGTCGACGCCATTGCGGGCGGTGACAAAGCCCAGGCGACGGTGGCCTACAAGGACGCCACCGCCGTGGTGGACTCGCTGGTCAACAAGGGGTTGGTGCACAAGAACAAGGCCTCGCGTCACAAGTCCCGCCTCGCGGCGCGCCTGAAAGCCCTGGCCTAATCCGGCTCTCTTTTGCCGTTCAGTCGAACGGCAAACCAGGAACCCAGACCCGCTCTTCCGCAGTCTGGGTTTTTTGTTGCTCACCCTCTACCGCGAGCATCAGCGGCACGCGCAGCTCACTGCGAGCTACGTCGCGCCAATCCTGTCCCTCCGGCCAGGGGTTGAGCGCCCCATGCAAGGCCCATAAAAAATTGAGTGTAGGGGACTGACCCGCCGCCTTCAGCGCAAGGTAGGCACCGATCGCCCCGCGCTCGCGCAGAGTCGCAACGGTATGGATACCGATCAAGGCGAGACGCTGTTCCGAGCCAGGCCCAAGATTACGTAAGTCGCGAATACGCAGGCGCAGCTTGCCCGCCGCCAATCGCCGTCGAACCTTGTCGTTACGCTCCGCCATCGATGTCGGAGGCCGCGTCATCAACACTGGGAGCGGTCGCTTCGATCAAGTCCATGACTTTCTCGGCCAAGGCTTTCGTGCCTTGGCCCGACACCGCTGAAATCAGAAACCAGGGGCCTTTGTGACGCAAACGTCGCACGATTTCTTTGGCCCGCTGCTCGGCCTCATCGGCAGGCATGAGATCCGCCTTGTTGAGCACCAGCCAGCGCGTTCGACTCGCTAAATCTTTGGAGAATTTTTTGAGCTCAGTGATGATCGCCCGCGCATCGCGCACCGGATCCGCGTCTGGATCAACGGGCGCCATATCCACCACATGCAGCAATACCCGCGTGCGCTGCAAATGCCGCAAAAACTGAATACCGAGCCCAGCACCCTCCGCGGCTCCCTCAATGAGCCCGGGAATATCCGCCATGACGAAACTGCGATGCTCACCGCAGTAGACGACGCCAAGATTCGGGTGCAGCGTGGTGAAAGGGTAATCGGCAATCTTGGGTCGTGCCGAGGAGAGCACGCTGATCAGCGTGGACTTACCGGCATTCGGCATACCGAGCAGACCCACATCGGCGATCACGCGCATCTCAAGCTCAAGCACCCGCTTTTCACCGGGCAACCCAGAACCAAATTGGCGCGGCGCCCGGTTGGTGCTGGTCTTGAATCGCGCGTTACCCCAGCCGCCTTTGCCGCCGCGCGCGACCAAAATCTCATCACCCTCTTTAACGAGATCGCCGATCTGCTCGCCGGTTTCAGAATCACGGATCACCGTACCGACGGGCACTGGCACAACGAGATCCTCACCACCACGGCCAAAACAATCATTGCCACTGCCCGGTTGGCCGGACTGGGCCTTGAAGGTGCGCTCGACTCTGAAATCCGCGAGCGTGTTGATGCCGGGCGCTGCGCGCAGGATCACACTGCCGCCATGCCCCCCATCGCCACCGTCTGGACCACCAAAAGGCATGAACTTCTCGCGGCGGAAGCTCAAGCAGCCTCGGCCACCGTTGCCCGCCTGAACGCGAATTCGTGCCTCATCAACAAATTTCATGGACTCAACCTGTGGTCAGCGCGCTGCCTTTGCCCCAAACGAAAACCCCGGCACTCGGCCGGGGCTTTCGAGCATGAATACCAGCGTAGCGCTTATTCCGCCACCACGTTGACGAACATCTTTTGCTCGGGGCCACGGCGCTGGAACTTGACCTTACCACCCGTGAGGGCGAAAAGAGTGTGGTCCGTGCCCATGCCCACATTAACGCCAGCGCGGTACTGTGTGCCACGCTGACGGATGATGATGTTACCGGGGTTGACTTCCTGGCCACCAAAGATTTTGACGCCGAGGCGCTTGCTGTGGGACTCGCGGCCGTTCTTGGTACTGCCGCCTGCTTTTTTGTGTGCCATGTGAGTGTGACTCCGTCTGTATCTCTAATCGTCGTTCGGGCTCAGCCCGCGACGATACCCGTGACCTTGATTTCGGTGAACTTCTGGCGGTGGTTCTTCATACGCAGGTAGTGCTTGCGACGACGAAATTTGACGATGCTCACCTTGTCACCCTGACCGTGACGCTGCACGGTCGCTGAGACCGAGGCGCCAGCAAGCTTCGGCGTACCGAGCTTCACCGACTCGCCCTCGCCGACGAGCCGCACGTCATCAAATTTGACCTCAGCACCCTCTGCCGCGTCCATAAGCTCGACGCGCAGCACGCTGCCCTCTTCAACCCGATATTGCTTGCCGCCCGTGGCGATGACCGCGTACATGATGTCCTCCGGAAAAGGCCGCGTAGTCTACTGGCCACCCCACGGCGGGTCAAACGTTTAGGCGAGTTTTTACGGCCCCCTCCCTGCCCTGCAAGAGCCTTTGGGTTTCAATGGTTTAGGGTCTCAGCTACCATGCCGAGCGTGAGTACGCTGGCAACCGTCAAGGACCTCGTTCGACCCGACCTTGGCGCGGTCGATGCTGTTATCCGCGCGAGCATGAAAAGCTCGGTTGAGCTGGTTGATCAAGTCGCCGAACACATTATCGCAGGGGGCGGCAAACGCCTGCGTCCGCTGATCGTGTTGCTCGCGGCTCGGGCTTGCGGTTACCGGGGCTCAAGTCATATCGATGCCGCCGCTTTCATCGAATTCATTCACACGGCCACCCTGCTGCACGATGACGTGGTGGACGGCTCGTCCAAACGTCGGGGTCGGGATACAGCCAACTCCGTATACGGTAATCAGGCGAGCGTGCTGGTCGGTGATTTTGTGTACTCCCGCGCGTTTCAGATGATGGCGGCCATTGGCTCACAGCGCGTCATGGAGATCATGTCCGAGGCGACCAACGTCATCGCCGAGGGCGAAGTCCTGCAGTTGATGAACGCCAATGACCCGGAGACGACGCAACAGCGGTATCTCGAGGTCATCTACCGCAAGACGGCCAAGCTGTTCGAATCCGGCGCTGAGGTGGCTGCCGTCATCGCAGGCGCAAGCCCGAGCCAACAAAAAGCCTTGGCCGAATACGGCAAGCACTTGGGTACCGCCTATCAGCTAATTGACGATGTGCTCGATTACCAATCGAACCCCGAAGAACTCGGCAAGAACCTGGGCGATGATCTCGCCGAGGGCAAACCCACCCTGCCCCTGATTCAAGCTCTGCGTCGAACGGATGATGGCAAGGTGCGCGCGATCATTCGCGAGGCGATCGAACAAGGCGGCCTTGATCACCTCGAGGTTATCGCGGCCGCAATTGAATCGACCGGGGCTCTTGAGTACACTCGCCGCCTCGCTCAGGACGAGGCCGATCAGGCGTTGACGGCGTTGCACGCGCTGCCGGAAACGCCCTACAAACAAGGTCTCGCCACCCTCGCCCGGTTCGCGGTCGAGCGGTCTTCCTGACCTGAGAGTGACCAGCATCGGGATGTAGCTCAGCCTGGTAGAGCACTACGTTCGGGACGTAGGAGTCGGAGGTTCAAATCCTCTCATCCCGACCATCTCCCGCCCAAAAATAATGAGTCGTCCGCGCCGAGCCAGTAATGTCATTCCGATCTTGTATTCGCCCCCTCGTAGACGCCGAAATCGCGCAAGCTCGCCAAATGCGCGCGACAAACGATCACCGCGCCGAGTTCTATCATCTCGAGCGCGCTCATATCCTCGGGCAAGCCTCCACCATCGAGCATGTGAGAGTCCACGCGTTGATGTTTGCTTGGGCGGTGCGTCAACGTGAAGCGCGAGAACTCGTGGGACAAGCACTGCGTATCGTCGGCGCCGCGACCAAAACTATTTTTGGGCTGGTACCCGCCGGCAATACAGGCGGCAGTGATGTGAGCCCATTCAAGCCAATGCCAATTCCCACAGATCTACAACGAATTCTCGATTCGGCTCGCTGATAAAGCCGAATGACCCTAAAGACCCACTCGGATCATGCGCAACAAATGAAAATTCCAAACATCTCCTCTTTCTTCGTCTCGACTCTACTGCTCTCGGGCTGTGGCTCCACCACACCGACTCCCCTCATCGAAGAAACTCGCGAGTCCGTCGAGAGAATTTCAGTCGCGTCGGCACAAAAACTGAATATCGGTGACAGCGCGACCGACGTCATCAAAGTACTAGGCAGCCCAAATATCATCACCAAGAGCAAGGATGGCCATGAAAGCTGGGTTTATGATCGCGTGTCAGAACAGTACGAACTACTTCAGACCAGCGAGACCGATGGCTTCATCTTTACCACCAAAACAGAGAAAACTAAAAGCGCATCCGCCACAAAAACATTCATTGTCGTCATCGACTTTGACGCCCAAAACCTGATTGCCAACATTGCTTATCGATTTACCCAGTTTTGAGATTTTTTGAGATATTTATAGAGGCACGTCTGATGGGACACAGAATCGCCATGCTGGCCACCATATCGCTCCTAGCGGGATGCGCCACTCCCCCTCCGCCGACACAGCTGATGGGTGCCGCGCCCTCTCGGGGGATTCCGCGAATGATCATCACGGGTGGTGCGTCGTTGGCTGAAAGAGTGGAGCGCGCCGAAGCCGAGTGCCAGAAACTGGGGCCTTTGTACAAAGCCACGCAGCTGCAGCTCAATCTAGGTCCTGCAACACCGCCCCGTAAATTCCAGCCATACAGCTCTGACCAATTCCTATGCGATGTCAAACCGCAAGTGGAGATGACCCCTCTGCAACTGCGATCCATCCAGAGTCGACTCTTTAAATCCACCATGGATGATGTTGCCAAGGCGATCGAAACCTTTACCAAAGACCGTGGCGGCGTTTGCGCTCGAGCGGGACAGTCGCGGATGCTACCTGGCGGAATTCATGTCAATGGCTTTCAGTTGCTCGAGAACGAAATTGAATGCAGAACCCTAGGAATGCAATACAACTCGGAGTTGTCAAAAGTAGAAAACGGCGTTCTCATTCGATCCCGGATTTATGTTTGGAGCCACTCGCAGCCGTCCGTGCAGCTCACTGATCCGAACGAGTACACCGTTCTGTTCAAAAGTATCGCGGACCAGCTTTTCATTGAAGCGATTCAGATTGAAGCAGCTGAGATGCGCTAACCAACACAAAGTCACCGCCTGACAAGCTGCATCACCTCGGTTGCGCTCAAGGTGCTCGCCCTCTGGCGAATAGCGGGTAGATACTGCTGCTGCATCGATTTGGCTGGGCCCAGTGTTTCCTGGAATGTGCGCCGTAGCAATTCGGTGCTCATGACCCGCCCGCCAGCGTAATAACGCTTGGCGACGTGCCCGAGCGCATAAGTCGAGGCGAAAGAAAACGCCATACCCGTGGCCGCACTCGAGATCCCGCCCAAGAGACCCCCTGCAGCTTTTCCGATGAGGCCGCCGATCAACTTGCGGCCAATTTGCTCCACATACTGCGAGGTCAAACCCACGCCCACGGTCGCAAGGAATTCTTTGATGTGACCCTGATCGAGCTCAACCCCGTAAGATTTGCCGATGCGATAAACCATCCGCACCTGCAAAGGGATGATGGCCATCGATGCCCAGGACTGCGGCAGCAACTCGAGCGCACCATTCAAGATGGAATAGTTGAGGATGCTCTTGTCGAGCTCAGCTTCGTTCGGTTGCACTGCCGGGGATAAGGTAGGCTGCGGTTGCGAGGCAGACATCGCAGCCGCCGCGGCAATCGCATCGGCCTCAGCCGCCATGACATAGGACGCATCACCCGGAGCGATCTGTAATCGCTCACGCAAGGCGGTCAAAAACTGTTGCTCGGTCGAGCTCTGAACCCCATCGGCATCACAGGCACAAACAGCCATCTCGTACGCCAGCTGGCGATGGCTCACATCGGTGAGCGAGGCAACCGCCTGATCGAGCGTTACTCTCTTCAGCAACACATCCTGATAAACCCCGGCGAGACCCGCACCACCTGGCTGCCCAGCCAAGGACTCGGCGGCCTCGCGGATCGCCTGCCGCTCCGCCTCGGACTTGCCGCCATCGGCCAAGGCCGCGTGAATCATGATGTTGAGTATCGCCCGCTGCGCAGAACCGTCCATGTACCCTCCTCGGTTTCAGGCCATCAGACCGATGATCTTTTCGCAGGTTCCGCGGCCGACCAAGGATTGACAATCCGAATGTCGAGGTCAGCAAAATGCCGCTCATTGCGGGTCGCCAACGTCGCTTTGCGAGACAACGCGATACCGGCGATCTGGGTGTCACGAAAGTCCACCGGTCGCCCGACACTCTGCCGACTTGCCGCTAATCGAGCTGCAGCCTCTGCCGCAGAAGTATCGAAATCAAGAACTCGATGTTTCAACTCGTCAGCAACCAGTCGCTCAACCGCCGTTTCAAGCGCGTCACGACGCCGCCCTCGCGACAGAAGCGCTAATCCAAACCGCACCTCAAAGATGGTGATGGTAGTAAGCCACACCGAGTCTCCTGCCTGATTGTTTAACCATTGGACCACTGCTGACTCAGGCTGCCGCTGCATCAGCGCTGACAGCACATTGGTATCCAAAATTATCACTTACTGAAGTCGGGCGGATTGATCGAGTGGCCACGCCACTCCGGTAGATCGGATGACAAGCCGATACCAGCGAATCGTGCCACGATCCGATCACCCAATTCCGTGTCTTGGTCGCTGGGCTCCTGCGCAGCCACCCTCAAAATGGAGCGGATCTCTTCCTCCATGCTGTGACCATGACGCTCAGCACGGCGCTTCAATCGGTTTTTCACAGACTCCTCCAGACCTCTAACCAGGATCTGAGCCA
>CAZHLL010000062.1:0-11407 GCA_964533305.1 uncultured Acidibacter sp. | reverse complement strand
GCAGGGGGTATTCGTCACCGGTGATCATATTCGGGTCGGTGTGGATGCCGACGGTCGCTTGGAATTTGGCAAATCGGTATAGTGAGCTTGGCAGGGAGACGCCAGACAAATGCCTTTTTACGAATACGAATGTCGTCAGTGCGGGGCGCAGACCGAGGTCCTGCAAAAGATTTCGGATCGACCTCTCAAAAAATGTCCCGAGTGCGGCAAGAATGCCTTGGTGCGTCTGATTTCTGCGCCTGTTTTTCGCCTGAAAGGCAGCGGTTGGTACGAGACCGATTTCAAGGGTGATCAGGACCGCAAGCGAAATTTAGCGGACTCGGGTTCGGAGCCCGACGCCAAGGATTCCTCCGCCAAGGAGGGGGCGACGGGCGAGACCGCCGCCAAGACGGCTGAGGCCTCATCGGCCGACGGCAAGGGGTCTGATGCCAAGGCGACCGATACCAAGACGGCTGACACCAAGACGACTGACGCCAAGGCGACCGCCAAAGAAAAATCGGGCGCCGCGGGCAAATCCGCCACAACGAAGGTCGCCGCCCGAAAGCCGCCTTCCCGCACTGCCTCCGGCAAGCCTGCCGCTCGCAAGGCACCGGTCCGGGCTAGTAGGCGCTAGCACCCGGGGCGGCGAGGCGCTGGTTGCGCCCTTCGCGGCTGCTCCGTAACATCCTCGCCCCTCATGCGTACTCATCATTGCGGACAGGTCAACGAGACCCTTACGGGTCAATCCGTCACTCTGGCTGGCTGGGTGCACCGCCGCCGTGACCATGGCGGGGTGATCTTCGTCGATCTGCGCGATCGCGAAGGTCTGGTGCAGGTCGTGTTTGATCCCGACACGCCCGCCCTCTTCGCTGAAGCCGAAAAGCTGCGCAACGAATTCGTGGTGAGCATCACGGGGACGGTGCGTCCGCGTCCTGCGGGCACGGTCAACGCGCAGCTCGCCTCCGGTCAGATCGAACTGCTCGCAACCGGTTTCGAGCTGCTCAATCGTTCCGAGCCCTTGCCGTTCCAGCTTGATGAGCAGGTGTCGGAAGAGGTGCGGCTCAAATATCGTTATCTCGATTTGCGTCGCGATGTCATGAACCGCAAACTGCGGCAACGGCATGCCATCACCCGTGCGATGCGCGAGTTTTTGGATGAGGCGGGTTTCGTCGACATCGAAACCCCCATGCTGACCAAGGCCACCCCCGAAGGCGCGCGCGATTACCTCGTGCCATCGCGCACCCATCCCGGTAAATTCTTTGCCCTGCCGCAGTCGCCGCAGATTTTCAAGCAGTTGCTCATGATCGCGGGGTTCGAGCGCTACTATCAGATCGCGCGCTGTTTCCGCGATGAGGATCTGCGCGCGGATCGACAGCCGGATTTCACCCAGCTCGACATCGAGACCTCCTTCCTCGGCCAGGAGGAGATCATGAGCTTGATGGAACGACTTATTGCTCATGTCTTCAAGCAGTCGGCGGGTATCGAATTGCCGCGACCGTTTCCGCGTCTGCCTTATGCCGAGGCCATGCGCCGCTTCGCAAGTGACAAGCCCGATCTGCGCATTCCGCTTGAGCTTGTGGATGTGGCGGATCTCGTCGCCGATTGTGACTTCAAAGTATTTTCCGGGCCGGCAAAGGATCCCTCCGGGCGCGTGGCCGCATTGCGGGTGCCGGGCGGCAACACGCTCACGCGCAAGGAAATCGACGACTACACGGCGTTTGTCGCCCGCTATGGCGCCAAGGGTCTCGCCTACATCAAAGTCAATGACCCGGCGCAGGGGCGCGAGGGTTTGCAGTCACCCATTACCAAGTTTCTGTCCGACGAGGCACTCAACGGGATTTTGGCGCGCACTGGCGCTGGCAAGGATGATCTCATTTTCTTTGGTGCAGATCGTGCCAAGGTGGTCAATGACGCCATCGGCGCGCTGCGTTTGCGCGTGGGCCATGATCTGGGTCTCGTCAGCGGCGAATGGGCGCCCTTGTGGGTAGTCGATTTCCCGATGTTCGAATTCGATGCGGACGACAAGCGCTGGACCGCGATGCATCATCCTTTCACCTCACCCAAAAACCCCGATCCCGAGGCACTCAAGACGAGCCCTGGCGACGCACTCGCCAACGCCTACGACATGGTGTTGAATGGTTCGGAGATCGGTGGCGGCTCGGTGCGTATCCATCGGGCCGAGATGCAGTCGGTGGTGTTTGATCTGCTCGGCATTGATCCCGAGGAAGCTCGGCGCAAGTTCGGCTTCCTGCTCGATGCGCTCAAATACGGCGCGCCGCCGCATGGTGGCATCGCCTTTGGGCTCGATCGGCTCGCCATGCTGATCTCGGGTGCGGACAGCATCCGCGAGGTCATCGCCTTTCCCAAGACCCAGACGGCAGGCTGCCCGCTCACCGATGCGCCCACCGAGGTGTCGGAAAAACAGCTGCGGGAGCTGCACGTCAGAGTGCGGCAGTGGCCGGCGCCCGAGAACGGCTGATCTTTGTTCATGGGCTGTGGCTCACCGGGATCGAATCCCTGTGGCTACGGCGACGCCTCGCGGCGCGTCATGGCTATGACGTCGATGTCTTTAACTACGGCACGCGCTCTGAATCTTTGAGTTCGGTGCTCGATCGATTGCATTCGGTCGTGATGGCTGAGCATCGGCCGGTGCATCTACTTGGCCATAGCCTCGGTGGTCGTATCGTCCTCAAATATTTGTTGCAGCGGGTGACGAAGATACCGGACTGTCCCGTGGTCCGGGCTGTGCTGCTCGGCTCCCCCGTGGCGGGCAGCGCCGCGGCAAGGGCGCTGGCGAGCTATCGACTCGGTCGCGAAATCATTGGCGCGGCAGCACTTCAGCAATTATTGGAGAACGATGCTGCCATTGCGACGCTGCCGCGCGAAGTCGGCGTACTCGCGGGCAGTTTACCGCTGGGAGTCGGGGGACTGCTCGCGGGGTTTGACGAGCCCAATGATGGCACGGTCGCACTCAGTGAGACCGCGTTGGCTGCGGCGACGGATCGGCTCGTACTACCCGTTAGTCACATGGGCATGTTGCTGTCGAACCCGGTGGTCGAGGCGGTGGCGGTTTTTCTGCGCAGCGGGCGCTTTCCGCTTCAATCGCGCGGCTCGTTCAGCGACGACTTCAAGCGATAAAGCGCCTCCAGCGCCTCGCGCGGCGAGAGTTCATCGGGTTGTAGCTGCGCAAGTTCCACGAGTGCGGGGTGGGGCGTCTCGGGCGCGGTCGCAGCGGCTCGCGGCGTCTCCAGCGAGAGCTCGGCTTGTTTGGGGCTTCGCGCAGCGCTCTCTTCAAGCTCGCACAGGTAATCGCGTGCCGCGTCGATCACGCTGCGCGGTATGCCGGCCAGCCGCGCCACCGCAAGGCCATAACTGCGATTCGCGGACCCGGGCTTCACCGCATGCAGGAACACGAGGCCCTCGCCGTGTTCGCTGGCATCAAGATGCACATTGCGCACGCTGGCAAGGTCATCCGCCAGCGTAGTCAGTTCAAAATAATGCGTGGCGAACAGCGTGAAGGCGCGCACCCGATTGGCGAGGTACTGCGCTGTCGACCAGGCGAGTGACAGGCCGTCATAAGTACTGGTGCCGCGGCCGATCTCATCCATCAACACGAGACTCTGCGGGGTGGCGTTATGCAAAATATTGGCAGCCTCGGTCATCTCCACCATGAAGGTGGAGCGCCCGCCCGCAAGATCATCGCCTGCGCCAATGCGCGTGAAGATCCGATCCACGGGGCCGATTCGCGCGGCCTCGGCGGGCACGAAACTGCCGATGTGCGCGAGCAATACGATCAAGGCGACTTGACGCATATAGGTGCTTTTGCCGCCCATGTTGGGTCCGGTGATGACCAGCATGCGCGTCTTGTCATCGAGCGCAAGATCATTCGGCACGAACGGGTCGCGCGCAAATTGCTCGACGACGGGATGCCTGCCGCCCGTGATGGCAAGACAAGGTTCGGTCACCAGCTGCGGTTTGGCCCAGCGCAGTGCCACAGCGCGCTCGGCGAGGGTGGCGAGCGCATCCAGCTCTGCGATCGCTGCGGCCGTCTGCTGCAAATCGGCGAGCGCGTGGAGCAGCTGATCGAGCACGCCGTCGTAAAGCACGCGTTCGCGTGCCAATGATTTCTCCCGGGCACCGAGTACTTGATCCTCAAAAGTTTTGAGCTCGGGCGTGATGAAGCGTTCCGCATTTTTGACGGTTTGTCGCCGCAGGTAATCGGCAGGGACCCGTTCGGCTTGACTGCGTGGGATCTCGATAAAAAATCCCTGCACCCGGTTATAGCCGAGCTTGAGCTGAGCGATGCCGCTGCGCTCGCGCTCGCGGGCTTCAAGCTCAAGTAGAAAACGATCGGTGTCGGTGGCGAGAGATCGCAACTGATCGAGCTCGGCATCAAAACCGTTGGCAATGACATCGCCTTCACGCAATAGCGTCGAGGGCTCCTCGGCGATGGCCGCACGCAGCAAGGTAAGCTCGCTCGGGTGTTCACCCAAGGACTTGGACAAGGTCTGCAGGCTCGGCTGATCGCAGGCTTGCAGGCAAGCTTTCAGCGCGGGCAGGGCGCCGAGGGAGCTGCGCAGGCCCGTGAGATCGCGCGGTCTCGCCGATCGCAAGGCCACGCGCCCGAGTATGCGTTCAATGTCGGAGATGGCTCGTAGCGCCTCGCGCAGGGGTGCTACCGCCTGCGAGTCGATCAGGTTTTCGATGGCGCCGTGTCGCTCGGCCAATCTTTGTTGATCGCGCAAGGGGCGATTCAGTCGCCGCCGCAGCTCGCGGCTGCCCATGGCGGTGATGCAGGTATCGAGCAGCGCGAGCAGGCTCGCGCCGTCTCGATTCGAGCTGCTTTGGTCGATTTCGAGATTGCGTCGGGTGGCGGCATCAAGTTGCAGCGCAGTATCGCGTTGCTCCACGGTCAGTGTCGCAAGCTGTGGCAGTGCGCTGCGCTGAGTGTCGCGTGCGTACTGCAGCAGTGCGCCAGCGGCTGCGACGGCAGGGCCTGGTTTTTCGACGCCAAAGCCCGCGAGATCTTGCGTGCCAAGTTGCTGGCAGAGCGCGCGTTCGCCCTGTATGACATCAAAATGCCAGCTTGATCGAGCGCGCCAAGGTAATTCTTTGATTAATGCCTGAGATTGGCCGCCTTGCTCTGCGAGTAATGCGGGCAGCGAATCCAGCCACATTTCATTGAGCAGGATTTCGCTCGGTTGTAGTCGCTCGAGTTCGGCGAGTAAGGCGAGCGCGCCTTCGCCTTCCAGCAGCGTCAAACGACCGCGAGCGAGATCCACCCAGGCGAGCCCGAATGACAGGGGCGCTCCTGGCGCTGCGCTCGGTACATGCAGCGCCGCGAGCAAGTTTTCGCGCCGCTCATCGAGCAAAGCGGCGTCGGTGACCGTGCCCGGCGTCAGGATGCGCACCACGGCGCGCTCCACCGGCCCGCGAGTTTTGCCGACCTCGCCCACTTGTTCGCAGATGGCGACCGATTCGCCCTTGCGCAAAAGCCGGGCGAGATAATTCTCTGCGCTGTGATAGGGCACCCCCGCCATCGGTATCGGGCTACCGGCGGATTGGCCACGCGAGGTCAGGGTGATGTCGAGCAAGCTCGCGGCACGCCGCGCATCCTCGAAGAAAAGCTCGTAGAAATCGCCCATGCGATAAAAAAGTAAAACGTCAGGGTGCTCCGCCTTCAGCTTGAGGTATTGCTGCATGACGGGGGTGTGCTCGGTGACCATCTGCGGATTATCGTTCATGCGATACTCACGAAACCATGCGCGTGTCCGCCTCAGCCATCGCCGTCGCAAGCGGTCCATTCGATCGAGAGCTTTCGCGACTCACGCGCTACTTGCGTCGCCATGGACTTACGGTGGCGACCGCCGAATCCTGCACGGGTGGCGGGGTGGCCGAGGCGCTGACAGCGTCGCCCGGCAGTTCGCATTGGTTCTCGGCCGGCTGGGTGGTCTACAGCAATGAGGCCAAACAGCGCGACCTCGGTGTCCGAAAGCAAACGCTCCTTCGGCATGGTGCGGTTAGCGAGCAGTCCGTGCGAGAGCTTGCGCGATCGGCGCTCGCCAAAAGCGGCGCAGACCTCGCGGTGGCCGTGAGCGGTATCGCCGGCCCCACCGGGGCGGTGCCGGGTAAGCCGGTTGGGACGGTGTGGTTCGCTTATGCGCGCCGGGTGGGGCGCAAGGTGACGGTCGAAGCGGTCTGTCGGCATTTTCGCGGTGATCGTGCGGCGGTGCGTGCGCGGGCGGTGCGCGCGGCGCTCGCGGGTTTATACAGTATGGCCCGTCGCGGCACCCTGTATAGCGCGTGAACGCGTCTGCAAATAAAGCGAATTCAGGAGTTTTGTGGGCGTTGGGTGTGGCGATGGCTGTGGGATAATGCACGTCATCTCGACACCACTTGCTTGGGGGATTCATGGACGACAATCGCAAAAAAGCCCTGACTGCTGCGCTGGGCCAAATCGAAAAACAATTCGGCAAGGGCTCGGTCATGCGCTTGGGCGATGCCAGCGCCGCCATGTACGACGTCGAGGCCGTCTCCACGGGTTCGCTCGGGCTCGACATCGCGCTTGGCATCGGCGGGTTGCCGCGCGGTCGCGTGGTCGAGATTTACGGGCCGGAGTCCTCGGGTAAAACCACACTCACGCTTGAGGTCATCGCCGAGGTTCAGCGTCAGGGCGGTACGGCCGCCTTCGTGGATGCCGAGCACGCGCTCGATCCGGCTTATGCCGCCAAGCTCGGCGTCAATGTTGATGATCTGCTCGTCTCGCAGCCGGACACCGGTGAGCAAGCCCTCGAAATCACCGACATGCTGGTGCGCTCAAGCGCAGTCGATGTGGTCGTCGTCGACTCGGTCGCCGCGTTGACGCCGCGCGCCGAAATCGAAGGCGAGATGGGCGAGCTGCAGGTCGGCCTGCACGCACGCCTCATGTCGCAGGCCTTGCGCAAGCTCACGGGCAACATCAAGCGCTCGAACACCATTGTCATTTTCATCAACCAGATTCGGCTCAAGATCGGTGTCATGTTCGGCAGCCCCGAGACGACGACGGGCGGCAATGCCCTCAAGTTCTACTCCTCGGTGCGCCTCGATATCCGTCGTATCGGCGCCATCAAAAATGGCGATGAGGTCATCGGGAACCAGACCCGGGTCAAGGTCGTCAAAAACAAGGTGTCGCCGCCATTTCGCGAGGCGGAGTTCGAAATCATGTACGGCGAGGGGATTTCGCGCGAGGGTGAAATCATTGAACTCGGTGTGGCCCAGAGCCTGATCGAAAAATCCGGCTCCTGGTACTCCTACAACGGCGAGCGCATTGGTCAGGGTAAGGAAAACGTCCGCGAATTCCTCAAGACCCATCCCGATATCGCCAAGACCATCGAGGCCGAGGTGCGTGTCAAGTTGTTGCCGGTGAAGGCGGCACGCGGCCAAGATGCCGCCGGGTCCGCCTGAGCGCAGTCGGTCGGCTGCGCGACCCTTTCGTCGAAGGTCGGCGGGCGCGCAGGTAGACCACCCGGATTCCGCCGAGGCGGCCCGTCGGGCCGCTTTGCTGCTATTGGCACGACGCGAATTCTCGTCGGCCGAGCTCGGGCACAAGCTGGAGGCAAAGGGCTATGCGCCCGCGGCGATCGCCGAGGCGCTGGCGGCGCTTACAGAGGAACGTTTGCTGGATGATCAGCGGTTTCTCGAGTCATTTGTCCGCGTTCACGCCCAGCGGGGGCAGGGTCCGGCGCGCATTCGGCGCGAACTGCAGCTCTTGGGCATTGAGATCTCGGCGATCGAGCAAGCCTTGCAGGAGGGCCCCGATTTCGTCGCGCTCTGCCGCGAGGTGCGCGAGCGCAAGTTCGGTCGGCGCGCGCCCGCGGGCTGGCCGGAAAAATCCCGCCAAGCGAGATTTTTGCAGTATCGGGGCTTTTCATCGGATCATATCCGGCTGGCACTGGGCCAGAACCCGGAATGGGCTGACTCCGACATAGACTCGAACGAATGACCCCGACATCACCGCCTTACATGACGGCCGCGCAAGTGCGCCGCGCCTTTCTTGATTACTTCGCCCAGCACGAGCATCGCATCGTCGCCTCAAGCCCTCTCGTGCCGGGCAATGATCCGACCCTGCTCTTTACCAATGCGGGCATGGTGCAGTTCAAGGACGTGTTCCTTGGCAAAGATTTGCGCGATTACGTGCGCGCCACGAGCTCGCAGCGTTGCGTGCGCGCGGGCGGCAAGCACAACGATCTCGAGAACGTGGGTTACACCGCAAGGCATCACACTTTCTTTGAGATGTTGGGCAATTTCTCCTTTGGCGATTACTTCAAGCGAGATGCCATCACCTTTGCCTGGGAATTCGTCACCGGGGTGCTCAAGCTCGACCCCAATCGTCTTTGGGTCACCGTCTATGAAGACGACGATGAAGCGGCGGATATCTGGATCAAAGAAATCGGTGTACCGAAAGATCGACTGACCCGTCTCGGTGAAAAATCCAATTTCTGGGCGATGGGCGATACCGGGCCTTGCGGGCCCTGTAGCGAAATCTTTTATGATCATGGTGCGCATATTCCGGGTGGGCCGCCGGGTTCGCCAGACGAGGATGGCGATCGCTATGTCGAGATCTGGAATCTCGTCTTCATGCAGTTCGAGCGTGATGCCAGCGGCACGCTGACGCCCCTGCCGAAGCCCTCGGTCGATACCGGCGCGGGTCTCGAGCGGCTGTCGGCCGTGATGCAGGGCGTGACCAACAATTACGATATCGACCTCTTCAAAAATATCATTGCAGCGGCAGCGGCACTCGCCAACACCTCGGATTTGGCGAATCCTTCGTTGCGCGTGATTGCCGATCACATTCGCGCTTGCACCTTTTTGATCGTGGATGGCGTGCTGCCCTCCAACGAGGGTCGAGGCTATGTGTTGCGGCGCATCATTCGACGCGCCATTCGCCACGGTCACAAGCTCGGCATCAATGGTGCGTTTTTCCACACGCTGGTCGCGACGCTGGCGGCCGAGATGGGCGAGGCTTACCCGGAGCTTGCGGCCGGTGCCGCGCACGCCGAGCGCGTGCTGCTGCAGGAAGAAGAACGTTTCGCTGAAACCTTGAACACCGGTATGGCGCTGCTTGGCGAGGCGCTCGATCGATTGAGCCGCTCAGGCACACCCGAGCGCGTGCTGGACGGTGAGACGGTGTTCAAGCTGTACGATACGTTTGGTTTTCCGGCGGATCTCACTGCCGACGTCGCGCGCGAGCGCGGCTTCCGCATCGATGACGCAGGCTTCGAGTCGGCCATGAACGCGCAGCGTGAGCGGGCGCGGGCGGCGAGCCGTTTCGGCGTCGATTTGCGCGCCGGCACGGACATCGCAGTGAGCACCGAGTTTTGTGGCTACACACAGACATCGGGTGCGGCGGCGGTGGTGGCGTTACTGCGCGACGGCGAACCGGTCGATCAACTTAATCCGGGCGAGCGTGGCGAGGTGATCCTCGCGGCGACGCCGTTCTACGCCGAATCCGGTGGCCAGGTGGGCGATGCCGGTGTGTTGCAGGGTGAGGGCATTCGTTTCATCGTGAGCGACACCCAAAAGCGCGGCTCCGCGGGGGCGCACTCGCATATCGGTCAGCTGAGCCTCGACAGTCAGCCGCTACGGGTGGGCGCCAGCCTGCAAGCCGAGATCGATCAAAGATTGCGTCGCGCAACGGCACTCAATCACTCAGCGACCCATTTGCTGCATGCCGCATTACGCGAGGTCCTGGGCACTCATGTGCAGCAAAAGGGATCGTTGGTCGCGCCCGATCGCTTGCGTTTTGATTTTGCGCATTTTCAGGCGGTGAGCGCCGATGAATTGCAGGCGGTTGAGCGTCGCGTGAATGAGCAGATTCGCTTGAATGCGGCAGCGGAGACCCGCGAGATGGAATACGACGAAGCCGTTGCCGCGGGCGCCATGGCACTTTTTGGTGAAAAGTACACGAGCCGTGTGCGGGTACTGCGTCTTGGGGATTTTTCGATGGAGCTCTGCGGCGGCACCCATGTCGAGCGCGCGGGTGACATCGGGCTCTTCAAAATATTAGCCGAGAGCGGTGTGGCCGCCGGCGTAAGGCGCATCGAGGCGGTCACGGGCGAGGGCGCGCTCAACCATGTGGAGCAGGGCGAAGACGTCTTGCGTCAGCTCGCAGGTGTGCTGCGAGGCAGCCGAGACGATGTCGCAAGCAAGGTGCGCGATGCGCTCGAGCGCATCAAGCAACTCGAAAAGGACAATCGCCAATTACGCGACAAGCTCGCCTCGGGGCAGGGTACCGATCTTGCGAGCACGGCCGTCACGATCGCGGGTTTGCAGGTGGTTGCCACCCAGGTGGAGGGTGCCGATGCGGCCGCCCTGCGCACGGCCGTCGATCAACTGAAGGATCGCCTGAAGCAGGCGGTGATCGTGCTCGCCTCGGTGGATGGCGCCGGCAAAGTCGTGATCGTGGCCGGGGTGACGGCCAGCGAGACCACCCGCATCAAGGCGGGCGAAATCGTGGGCCATGTGGCTGCCCAGGTGGGTGGTCGGGGTGGCGGTCGCCCGGACTTTGCCCAGGCGGGCGGCAGCGATGCGGCGGCCTTGCCGGCGGCCCTGCAAGGCGTTATCCCGTATGTCCGCAGCCGCCTAGAGGGGTGAAGTCCATCACGAAGGTGGACTCGGTCGGCGGATTCTTCTATTGTCGGCTGAGCAAAGCGCCCATCACGGATGAGGTCGGTCAGCGGGGTCCCACAGGGGGTGCGGTACTCCTAGCCTGATCGCCCATGAAGAGCGCGGCTGAGGGACCTCATATGCTCATTCTCACACGACGCGTCGGCGAGACCGTCATGATCGGTGAAGAGATTTCGGTCACGGTACTCGGCGTCAAGGGCAATCAGGTGCGCGTGGGCATCAACGCGCCGAAGAATGTCGCCGTGCATCGCGAAGAAATCTTCGAGCGCATCAAGTCAGAGACCATCGAGTCGGATTCGGCCGCCGCAGGCTAATGCCGTCGGTGTCTGCGTTTTGACCCGCCGGTTGCGGGGCAGTACCATTGCGTCCTCGATTCGGCGTGCTCTAACGCCGTCAGGGTACGGAGAGATGGCCGAGTGGTCGAAGGCGCGCCCCTGCTAAGGGCGTAAGGGCCAAAAGCCCTTCGAGGGTTCGAATCCCTCTCTCTCCGCCAGTTCTAAAGCAGACTTGGTGGAAATTGTGAGTAGTCTGTAGATGTACTCACTCGGGAAGTGTTAGCTAGCCGCGGCAGTTTGCTGGCCTGAGAATCAAAGAATATTGCCAGATCGTCTTCAGGTCGTATCGCGTGAACGACCAAGTTGCAATCCGGTCGATCTGTCCCGTGTTTTTGCGGGTTCCAGCTTGTGTATAATACGGGGCCAGTTTTAGCGGGCGCCCGTAGCTCAGTTGGATAGAGCGCATGGCTACGAACCATGAGGTCAGG
>CAZHLL010000061.1:0-11780 GCA_964533305.1 uncultured Acidibacter sp. | reverse complement strand
GAGGTGTATGCGGCCTCTCGCGGTAACGAAGATCCTTGGGGCTTTTCCTTTGACGATGAATCAAGCATTGCCCGGGTCGTTGCGGCCGCCACCGCCAAAGGTCCGCTCGATCTGGTCATCGTGGCGACCGGAATCTTGCACACCGAAGCGCTGCAGCCGGAGAAAACCTGGCGCAGCCTGACAGCCGAGTCGCTACAGACCTTGTTCCAAGTGAATGCGGTGGGTCCGGCGCTGATCGCCAAGCACTGCTTGCCCCATTTGCGACGCGATGCCAAGGCCGTATTTGCGGCAATCTCTGCACGCGTGGGATCCATCGAAGACAACCAGCGGGGCGGTTGGCATAGCTACCGTGCTTCGAAAGCGGCGCTCAACATGTTGCTGCGCAACTTCGCCATCGAGCTGAAGCTGCGCAATCCACGGGCGCTCTGCGTGGGCTTGCACCCCGGCACCGTCGATACCGCCCTGTCCCAGCCATTCCAGTCGGGTCTGCCGGCGGGGCAGCTGCAGAGCCCGCTGGCATCCGCCGCTGCCATGCTCAACGTCATCGATCGCCTGCGGGTGGAGGATTCCGGCCGCCTCTGGGCTTGGGATGGGAGCCCGATTCCCTTCTGACGAGGTCGGCGGCCACGCTCGGTCGACCCGCGGCTGAGTTGACCTGCCGCGCCGAGTCGCTATGATCGAACCCATAGCAAGGTCGCAGGCTGTCCAGACAACCCTTGGGGTGCTGGGTCACGACGGTCTCCCTTCACGAATTGTTTGAAATCAATACGTTACAGGTGTAATGCCTGTGATGCGGGGAGCCTGCGCCCCGCAATTCGCCATTGGAGCATAGGGATCATGACAAACCACGAAGAGACTCGAGCCCCCGCCGCCGCCCCGATTTTGGGCCGTCCGGGTAAACAGGGTCTCTACGATCCAGCCTTCGAGCATGACGCCTGCGGCGTGGGCTTCGTCGTTGATATCAAGGGCCGCCGATCCAACAAGATCCTGCGTCAGGCCATCGAGG
This sequence comes from uncultured Acidibacter sp., assembly GCA_964533305.1. Classification (GTDB taxonomy): domain Bacteria; phylum Pseudomonadota; class Gammaproteobacteria; order Steroidobacterales; family Steroidobacteraceae; genus UBA964. The sequence continues at coordinate 10,774 of CAZHLL010000061.1, read as the reverse complement.
TACTGCGCAATCTCGACCACCGGGGTGCCTGCGGCTGCGAGGTGAACACGGGCGACGGCGCCGGCGTGTTGATGCAAATGCCGCATGAGTTTCTGAAGGCGGCGGCGTATCAGGCGCATATCACGCTGCCTGAGCTCGGCGATTACGCCTGCGGCATGTTGTTCATGCCACGCAATGCCACCCAGCGTCGTCGCATCGAGGAAGTGTTCGCCGGGATCGTCCAATCCGAAGGGCAGATCTATCTCGGTGGTCGCACCGTCCCGGTCGACAACTCCATGCTCGGAGATACCGCGCGTCAAAGTGAGCCCTTCATCCGTCAGCTCTTCATACAGCGTGGCGAAGAGACCCAGACAGCCGAAGAATTCGAGCGCAAGCTCTACGTCATTCGCAAGCGTGCGTACAGCGAGATTCGGGTGTCCACCTTGGGGGGCGCTGAGTCGTTTTACGTAGCGAGCCTCTCCTGCAAGACGCTCGTCTACAAGGGCATGCTGCTCACCATGCAGCTTGATCAGTATTTCCTTGATCTGCAGGATCCGCGCATGGAGACGGCGCTCGCGCTCGTTCACTCGCGCTTCAGTACCAATACCTTCCCGAGCTGGGATCGGGCGCATCCCTACCGCTACATCGCGCACAACGGCGAGATCAATACTTTGCGCGGCAATATCAACTGGATGCGCGCGCGCGAAGCTTTGCTCGAGTCGGAGCTCTTTGGCGAGGACATCGCCAAGATCGCGCCCGTGGTCAATGTTTACGGCAGTGACTCGTCGATGTTCGACAACGTGCTCGAGCTCATGGTGCTATCGGGGCGCTCATTGCCTCACGCGATGATGATGATGATCCCGGAGCCTTGGTCCAAGCACAATTCCATGGACCCGGCGCGCCGTGCCTTCTACCAGTTTCACTCAAGCCTGATGGAGCCTTGGGACGGGCCGGCGGCAGTCGCCTTCACCGATGGTGTACGCATGGGCGCGGTGCTCGATCGCAATGGTTTGCGCCCCGCGCGCTATTACGTCACCAAAGATGATCTCGTGGTGCTCGCCTCGGAGGCGGGCGTGCTTGAGTTGCCGCCCGAAGAGATCGCGCAAAAGGGCCGCCTGCAGCCGGGACGCATGTTTCTGGTCGACACTGAACAAGGTCGAATCATTGACGATGAGGAGATTAAGCGGACGATTGTCAACGAGCGACCCTACGGCGAATGGCTTGCACAAAATCTCGTGCACCTCAAAGATTTGCCAGCCGCGCCCGAGCTCCCCGCACCCGAGCCCGAGTTGCTGCGTTCGCGCCAGATGGCGTTTGGCTATACCTTTGAAGATCAGCGGGTGTTACTCGCGCCGATGGCTCGCGACGCCGTTGAAGCCGTTGGCTCGATGGGCAATGACACACCGCTTGCGGTGCTGTCGCAGCGTTCGCGTCTGCTCTACGATTATTTCAAGCAGCTCTTTGCTCAGGTCACCAATCCGCCCATCGACAGCATTCGTGAGGAAATCATCACCTCCTCTGATGTGTGGCTCGGCTCCGAGGGCAATCTGCTCGATCCCAAACCGACGGATTGCCGTCGCATCGAGCTCAAGGCACCGGTGCTCACCAACGAGGATTTCGCCAAGATCCGTCGCGTCTCTTTGCCGGGACTCAAAGTTGGGCAGCTTTCCATGCTGTTCAAGGTGCGTGAGGGCGAAGCGGGTCTCGAGCGGGCGATCGAGCGCATGCGCGCCGAAGCCTGTCGCCTGATCGAGCGTGACGAAATCAATATTTTGATCTTGAGCGATCGCGGCGTGAATCGTGAGCTGGCCGCCGTGCCGGCGCTGCTTGCCATGTCCGCGCTGCATCACCATCTCATCCGTGAAGGCTTGCGCATGCGCGTCTCGCTGGTGCTCGAGACGGGTGAAGCCCGCGAGGTGCATCACTTTGCCTTGCTGATCGGTTATGGCGCGAGTGCGATCAACCCGTATCTTGCGTTCGAAACTTTGGACGGCATGATTCGCGAAGAGCTGCTGCCCAACGTGGACCATCGCCTCGCTTGCGCCAACTTTGTCAAAGCGGCCACCAAGGGTGTCATCAAGGTCATGTCCAAGATGGGCATTTCGGCGGTGCAGAGCTACCACGGTGCGCAGGTGTTCGAGGCCATCGGTCTGCGCCAGGATCTGATCGATGAATATTTTGCCGGCACGGCCTCTCGCATTGGCGGCATCGGGCTTGAGACTTTGGCCGAAGAGACGCTCATGCGACATCGGCTCGCTTTCCCGGAGCGAACGGTCAGCGATCACGTCTTGCCCACAGGCGGCCAGTATCAGTGGCGCGCAGATGGCGAGTTCCACGTCTTCAACCCGGAGAGCATCCATCGCCTGCAAAAGGCTGTGCGCACTGGCAGTTACGCCACGTTCAAGTCCTACGCCGGCCTGATCGATGATCGCGCGCGCAACTTGTCGACTTTGCGCGGCCTGCTCGGATTCAAAAAATCGGAATCCATTCCGCTCGATGAGGTCGAGCCGATCGAGAACATCATGCGTCGCTTCAAGACGGGTGCCATGAGCTATGGCTCTATTAGTCAAGAGGCGCACGAAACGCTCGCCATCGCCATGAACCGTATCGGTGGCAAAAGCAACACCGGCGAAGGCGGCGAGGATCCCGAGCGTTATCGTCCCCTGGCCAATGGCGACTCAAAGAATTCTGCCATCAAGCAGGTGGCCTCGGGTCGCTTCGGCGTGACCAGCGAATATCTGGTCAACGCCAAAGAAATCCAGATCAAGATGGCGCAGGGTGCAAAGCCCGGCGAGGGCGGCCAGTTGCCGGGCACCAAAGTTTATCCATGGATCGCCAAGACGCGGCATACGACGGCGGGTGTCGGCCTGATCTCGCCGCCACCCCATCACGACATCTACTCGATCGAGGATCTGGCTGAGCTGATTCACGATCTTAAAAATGCGAACCGCGAGGCCCGTATCAGTGTGAAGCTCGTGGCCGAGGTGGGTGTCGGCACCATTGCCGCGGGTGTCTCCAAGGCGCATGCCGATGTGGTGTTGATTAGCGGCTACGATGGTGGCACGGGCGCTTCACCGCTCACTTCCACCACCCATGCGGGGCTGCCCTGGGAGCTGGGTCTGGCCGAGACGCACCAGACCTTGGTGCTCAACAATTTACGCAGCCGCATCACCGTCGAAACGGACGGTCAGCTCAAGACCGGCCGTGACGTGGTGATCGCCGCTTTGCTGGGCGCTGAAGAGTTCGGCTTTTCGACTGCACCGCTCGTGACAGTGGGCTGCATCATGATGCGTGTCTGCCATCTCAACACCTGCCCTGCGGGTGTGGCCACGCAAAATCCGCAGCTGCGCGAGCGCTTTGCCGGTAAGCCCGAGCATGTCGTCAACTTCATGCGCTTCATCGCCATGCAGATGCGCGAAATCATGGCGGAGCTCGGTTTCCGGAGCGTCGATGAGATGATCGGCCGGGTCGATCGACTCGAGCCGCAGGCGGCGATCGATCATTGGAAGGCGCACGGCTTCGACTTCACCAATATTTTGTATCAACCGGATCTCGGGCCGGAGGTGGGTCGCTACAAGCAGATGGAGCAGGACCACGGGCTCGACAAATCACTCGATGTGACCCAGCTGCTTGAGATTTGTCGCCCCGCGATCGAGCGCGGCGAGAAAGTCGAAGCGGAGCTCAAGGTACGCAACGTCAATCGGGTGGTCGGTACCATTACGGCGAGCGAAATCACGCGTCGCTGGGGCGCCAAAGGTCTGCCCGCCGATACGATTCGCTTGCGTTTCTCGGGTTCAGCGGGTCAAAGTTTTGGCGCCTTTGCTACACCGGGTATGAGTTTTGCCCTCGAAGGCGATGCCAACGATTACGTGGGCAAGGGTTTGTGTGGTGGCAAGCTCGTCATCGTACCGCCCAAGAATTCAGCCTTTGTGCCCGAGGACAACATCATCATCGGTAACGTGGCGCTGTATGGCGCAACGGCAGGTGAGTTGTTCGTCCGTGGCCAGGCTGGCGAGCGCTTTGCGGTGCGCAACAGCGGTGTGGATGCCGTGGTCGAGGGTGTGGGTGATCACGCCTGCGAATACATGACAGGCGGTCGCGTTGTCGTGCTGGGTCCAACCGGGCGCAACTTTGCGGCGGGGATGTCGGGTGGCGTGGCCTACGTACTCGATGAGCATGGTGTCTTCGATGCCCGCATCAACACGGCCATGGTCGAAGTCGAGCGCGTAGAAGATGCCGAGGAGGCCGACGCTCTTCGGACTTTGCTCGAACGGCATCGTGATTACACCGGCAGCGGTGTGGCATCGCGGGTGCTGGATGCTTGGCCCACCATGTTGCCGAAGTTCGTACGTGTGATCCCCAAAGATTACAAGCGTGTTCTGGCCTGTATCAAACGGGCTCACGACCAGGGTCTTTCGGGGGATGAGGCCATCATGGCGGCATTTGAGGAAAACTCGCGCGATTTGTCGCGGGTGGGTGGGAACTGATCATGGGCAAGCCGACAGGATTCATTGAATATTTGCGACAGACGCCGCTCGATCGCTCCCCGCTTGAGCGGGTCAAAGATTGGCGTGAGTTTCATCACGAGCTCGACGACAAGGGTCTGCGTACGCAGGCGGCACGTTGCATGGATTGCGGCGTCCCTTTCTGTCACACCGGGAAAATGTTGAGTGGAGCGGCCACGGGCTGCCCGGTCAATAATCTGATCCCCGAGTGGAACGATCTCGTCTATCGTGGCTTGTGGCGCGAGGCGCTCGATCGTCTGCACAAGACCAATAATTTCCCCGAGTTCACGGGGCGAGTGTGCCCGGCGCCCTGCGAGGGCTCCTGCGTGTTGGGCATCAACGCACCACCCGTGACGATCAAAAATATCGAGCATGCGATCATCGAGCGCGGCTTCGAAGAAGGCTGGGTGGTGCCCGAGCCTCCCGCAGTACGTACCGGCAAAAAAGTCGCGGTCGTTGGCTCAGGGCCGGCGGGCCTCGCGGCTGCGGCCCAGCTCAATCGTGCTGGGCATACCGTCACGGTGCTCGAACGCGCTGATCGCCCGGGTGGACTGCTGACTTATGGCATCCCCAATATGAAGCTCGACAAGCAGGATATCGTCATGCGACGCGTCCGCTTGCTCGAGGAAGAGGGCGTGAAGTTCGTGTGCAATGTGACCGTCGGCGAAAACTACGAAGCCGAATTGATGCGACGCGACTTCGATGCCGTGGTGCTGTGCACTGGTGCGACGCAGCCACGTGATTTGCCGATCGAGGGTCGATCCCTTGCGGGCGTGCACTTCGCCATGGATTATCTGACCACCAGCACCCAGGCACTGCTTGCCAAAGACCCTGCTTCGGCAAAGATTCATGCCAAGGGTCTGGATGTGATCGTCATTGGCGGTGGTGATACCGGTACCGACTGTGTCGGCACGGCCATGCGCCAAAGCTGTCGGACGTTGACACAGTTCGAGATCCTGCCGAAGCCGCCGCTCGAGCGAGCCGACGACAATCCCTGGCCCGAGTGGCCGCGGGTCTACAAGATGGATTACGGTCAGGAAGAGGCGGCTGCCAAGTTCGGTCAGGATCCGCGCGTCTACCTCACCACCGTCAAACAATTCGTCGGCGACGAGTCGGGTAAAATCAAAGAAATCATCACGGTGAAGGTGGGTTGGGAGCGCAATGCCGAAGGTCGCATGGTGCTCATTGAGCAGCCCGGGACTGAGCAGACGCTACCGGCGCAACTCGTGCTGTTGGCGATGGGCTTCACCGGCCCGGAGACAGGCTTACCCAAAGATTTGGGTCTGCAGCTGGATGAGCGCCAGAACGTCAAAGCCGGCTACGGCGACTATGCCACCAATCAGCCGGGCGTCTTTGCCGCAGGCGATTGTCGGCGCGGGCAGAGTCTGGTCGTGTGGGCCATCAACGAAGGGCGAGGGGCTGCGCGCGCCTGCGATGAGTGGTTGATGGGGCGCAGCGATTTGCCGGCATAAAAAAACCCCGCCGTGAGGCGGGGTCTCAGTTGCTCTCTGGTCCATCACTATACGGCGGCTGCAAAGGAGCCCCCCCGCGAGCGCTAATCCTTAACGGCTGCGGCGTTGGAGACACTCTCCGGCTCACCTGGCCCACGTGTGCTCACGTGCTGTCGCTGCGCGGAGCTGCCAAAAAGAGGCGGCTCCGTACCGTGCTCGCGTCGATTACCAAAGCTGCTGTGTTGTTGGTACCGCGCATCAAACTTTGTTGCCAAGGCTCGATGTCGATAACTCTCACTTCAGCTGCCTGAAAAACGCTTGAAAATCAGCTATCTAGCAGACCCATCAGCGCCACAAGCAAATCCAGTGTAGCACTTTGATCCGAAAAGTGTGTGAATAACTCGCAACATCTGTTGCGGATTACCCTTGCGGATTGCTCCAGTGCGGTCCGCGCGACAGTTCCACCAGCTCATAGTAGGTCTGCATGTAGCCCGCGACCTGCCCTTTGAGAAACAGAAAATCGCCATCCGCCGTACACCAGACGTCATACGGGGGGTGTTCCTGCGGCAGCTCGGGGTTGGCCACGAATTGGAAATGCAGCGCATCAAACGTGCCCGCCCCGACCGTCACCTTTTCCGGGCCGACGAAGACCAGATTGAGTCCAATCGAAAACAGCATCGGGCCTGTGGCGCCGCGATGGTCGGGTGAAGAAAGCAGCATTTGTGGGATACGCTGCACGACACCCGGTTTGTTTTGATCGATCAAGCGCAGATGCCAGGCGTCGCAGGCAATCGCGTGATTCTGAAAGGTCAGCAGCGGCGAGGCGAGGTCCATGCGCTGCGATACCCGGCCTTCCATTGAGGTGAAGGTTTCGCATTCGGCGAATTGCGGATGAAAACGAAACCATCCCGATCCCATGAATTTGCTCGCGACCGACAATCGCACGAAGCAGTCAGTGGGCATCCAGTCGCGATCCAAAGAATAGGTGATGTCCCGCATCACGGAAGGACGGTCGTCGATTTCGCAGTGCGCTGTGCAGGTGCGGGTGCCGTCGGCGTGCATGTCCATGCGGAAATATTCTCGGCCCCGCTCCTGATCGAGTCGCTCGGGTTTTTTGCTGGTGTACAGAATCTTGCCCATCACGCTGCGATGATCGCGTTGCAAAATGGGCAGCTTTGGGTCAGCGGTGGCCTTGGACATGATGCACTCCTGGTTAACTTGAGATAAGTGTAGCGCTCAGCTTGCGTTGGCGGTCCATTGCCGAGCTTCACGCGCCGCAGCGCGGAAATGTGGCAGGTTATAGACCAAGAGCACCGTACCGATGATGGACACCACGAGCGCCACCACGAACATCGAGTACCGCAATTGCGCCTCATCGGCAAAGTAAAAATCGGTGACCAGGGCCACGGCTGTGGGGCCGACGAAAAAACCCACCGCATTGAGTACAAAGTAATAGAACGCCACCACCTGCGCCCGCATGGTCGGGGGTGCAATGGCGACGACGGCCGCGGCACCGGCGGCCGTGGGTGCTGCTGCGCCCAAGGTCGCCGGGATCAAAAACAGTACGGCGAGCAGTGGTGTGGGCATCAGCGTGAAAAGGCAATACCCACAAGCCATGACGAGGAAAGAGACGAGGCACACGCGTACATAGCCATCCTCATAACGTTTCTGGAAGTAGTCACTCATCCAGCCGCCGATGAGTACGCCTGAGAGACCAAAGATAATGGTGATGACGCCACGCCACTGGATCCAGAAGCCGAGCTCTTCCGGCGTGAGGTTATAGGTACGACGCAGGAATTCCGGGATCCAGAAGCCGATGCCGTAGGCCATGATGGCGAGCCCTGATAGGGCAAAAAACAACACCAAAAAGGCGCGCCAGCGGCTGAAGAGATGCGCCAGCGTCTTGTTGATGGGCGAGGCAATCGGCTTGATGCCCGTAACCAGAAACTCGCGCCGCACGGGCTCCTTGATCGTGAGTATCAGCAACGCAATCAGCAAGCCTGGCAGACCCACATAAATGAACATCAGCTGCCAGGGCTCGTGCCAGCCGAGCAACGGTAGTTCCACGGGTCCGGCTTCTTTGATTTTGGGATAGATCGCGCCACCCAGGATGAAGGCCAGGCCGCTACCGCTCGATACTCCTGCCGTGTACAGCCCGATAGCCCGACCGATTTTTTCGGGTGGAAAATAATCTTTGAGAATCGAGAGCGCCGACGGATTGAGGGCCGCTTCGCCTGCACCGACGCCGACCCGCGCGAGAAAGAGCGCCGCATAAGAGGTGGCGAACCCGCAGGCCGCCGTCATGATGCTCCAGAAGGTGACACCTGCGAAGATCAGCCAACGCCGATTACCCCGATCGGCAAACCAGGCGATGATGACACCAAAGAAAGTGTAAAAGACCGCAAACGCCCCGCCCAACAGCAGACTCATCTGGGTATCACTGATCTGCAGGCTGGCTTTGATGTCGGGCACCAGCAGTGCAATGATTTCGCGGTCAATGAACGCGAGGATATAGGCCAGCAGCAGCACGACCACGACATACCAGGCGTAGGCCGGGTGCGGGTAGGGCGGTGTTTGGGCTTTGGCGTCGGTTGTCATGTACTTCCTCTCAAAGATTCTTTTCCAGATCGTCAAACAGGATCATGCGCAGAAGTGGCTCAGCCTTGAGCTCGGCACCGGCCGCCCGATCAATATGCGCGTTGATCAGATAGGGACCCTCGGCGGACAAGGCGCGCGCGAGCGCGGCATCGAGCTCGACGGCGTCGGTCACGCGCTCGGCACGACAACCGAACCCCTCGGCGACTTTTTCATAGGGCAGGTACTTTTCGTGAGGCCGGTATTCGAGCGCTGTGTTGATGCTGCGCCCGAGCACTGCGAGTTGCCCATGTAGCTCGGTACCCCAGGCTGCATCGTTACCAATGATGCAAATGAGCTTGAGCCCGGCCATCGCTGCGGCGTGCAACTCGGCGGGATAAAAACCAAAGGCACCATCCCCCGTGACGAGTACCACTGGGCGCAGGGGCGTCCCCGACTGCAGAGCGATCTCGCGTGCAGCAGCCGCAGCACCGACCGCGAGCGGCGTGCCCACGCCCATGGCCCCCATCGGGTAGTGATCCATGAAGCCCGGGTTTTGTCGGATCGCGAGCGTCGCATACATCCAGTTTTGGATATCTGCACCATCACCGACCACGATGGCATCGGCTGGCAGGCGCGCAGCCAGCCGATCGCCGAGAATGAGTGGGTGCAGAGGCGATGACGTCGCCGCCCGTGCGCGCAGAGCATTGAGGGCAGCGCGTCTCGGCGTCAGCGCTGTGTGCACCCAATGACGGCGTTCTGATGAAATCGCGCCCCTCGTTTGCACGACTTCCGTCATCGCCTGATGCAGCGCTTCGCAGGCGAGACGCACATCCGCAACGATGGGTACATCAATACGTCGATTACGGGATAATTCTTCGGCCTCGATGTCCACCTGGATGAACTTCGCATCACGCGCAAATCTTGGCGGCAGTCCGTAGCCGAGACGCTGTTTCAGGCGCGCACCGAGCAAGCAGACCACATCGGCTTCCTGCGCGACGGTTTGCATGTACGGCCAATTGAAACTTTCATTGAAGTCCTCTGCCACCACGGCGCGGCCGAGGCTGTTACCGGCGATCGGCAGCGCGAAATCTTTGACAAGCTGCGATATGGTTGCGCTGGCTCTTGAATGGGTGGCGCCTGCACCCGTGATCAGTAACGGTTTCTTTGCTCCATGCAGTAGCGTGGCCGCTGCGCGCAGCGCCAAAGGGTCCGCGGCCGGTCGCGAGATGGCGACCGGTGGCAGCATGGGGACTTTGCTCGCCTCGACTTCGGTGGCGAGGTATTCCTGTGGGATCTGCAAGATCACGGGACCAGGTCGGCCTGAGAGGGCGCGTTTGGCCGCCACGTCCACATATTCTGCCAATCTGGCTGCGGTCGGCACCGTGCGTGCCCATTTGCAGATACTGCCGACCAGCGGGTGTTTGAGGTTGTCGTATTCGGATTCAGCCTCGGTCCAGGAGTGCGGCAGCCGCGCGACCAGCACCAGCACCGGCGAGCCCGCTTGCCACGCCGTGGCGATGCCATTGATGGCGTTCGGCATGCCTTGATCGGCGATGATGAGCGCGATGCCAAGTCGTCCACTCACGCGCGCGAAGCCGTCGGCCGCGCTGATACAACCGGATTCGTGTCGGTGACTGTAGATTCGCCAGCCGTCCTGTTGCAGCGCATCGAGCAGATAGGTGTGCGACGCACCCGCCAAGGCGAATACGCTACGCACACCATGGCGAGCGAGCGTTTGGCTGACTACCATTCCGCCCGTCAAGGCTTGCATCGGTATCCCCCTTTCCCCAATGCCTTTCTAACGGATTCGGTCACAAGTTGAAAGTCAGCCATCACCCTGATTACTACCTGCCGCTACCCGAAGGCCATCCTTTCCCGATGGCCAAGTACACCCTTGTCTATGATGTGTTGCGCGCACAGGGTTTGCTGGATGCGGGCAATATCATGCTGCCCGAAGAAATCGCCCGCGAAGATCTCGCACGGGTGCACACCGAAGATTATCTGGATCGACTTTTTGCTGCGGGTTTGACGGCGATGGAGGTACGCAGGCTCGGTGTGCCATGGTCACCGCGTTTACTGCGACGCTCGCGCTTGGCCGTCGCCGGTACGGTGCTGGCGCTCGAGGCCGCGCTGATCGAGGGTTTGGCCGGCAATCTGGCGGGGGGGACGCATCATGCCTTTGCCGATCATGGCGAGGGCTTTTGTGTGTTGAATGATGTCGCGGTCGCCATTCGCAAGGCGCAGCATGCGGGGCGTCTGCAG
>CAZHLL010000060.1:0-12288 GCA_964533305.1 uncultured Acidibacter sp. | reverse complement strand
TCGCGATCCCTTGCAAGGGATCGTGCATGTGATCTCTCCTGAACTCGGGATTGTCCTGCCGGGTGCCACGGTCGTGTGTCCAGACAGCCATACCTGCACTCAAGGCGCCCTTGGTGCCTTTGCCTGGGGTATCGGTTCAAGTGAAGCCGAGCATGCGCTCGCGACCGGGACCTTGCGTATGCGCAAACCGAAGACCATGCGAGTGCGCTTTGAGGGCAAGGCCCCGACAGGTGTGACAGCCAAAGATTTCACGCTCGCTCTCATCGCTGCTCATGGTTCGGTCGGTGGTAATGGTTATGCCATTGAGTATGCCGGTGAGGCGGTGAGGGCCCTCGATATCGAAGCGCGACTGACCCTGTGTAACATGGCCACGGAGTTTTCGGCGGTGACGGGGTTTATCGCGCCGGATGAAAAAACCTTTGCATACCTGCGCGGACGGCACTATGCGCCCTCAGGTGCCCTATGGGATGAGGCCGTCGCCGACTGGCAACAACTCGTCTCGGACGAGGGTGCGGTATTTGATCGGGAAATCGTCATCAACGTGTCCGAGCTTGCGCCGATGGTGAGCTGGGGCACGAGCCCGCAGCATGCCATACCCGTTACCGGCCATGTTCCCTCGCAGGCGCAGAGCGGCACCAGCGCCGAGGCCTACGAGCGCGCCTTGCACTACATGGGACTGGAGCCGGGCGAGCGCTTGCTTGATCTGCCGATCGACGCGGCTTTCATTGGTTCCTGTACCAACAGCCGTTTGTCGGACCTGCGTCGCGCGGCCGACATTCTGCGGGGTCGGAAGGTGGCGCCGGGTATTAAGGCGATCTGCGTGCCGGGGTCCATGTCGGTCAAGCGTGCGGCGGAAGCCGAAGGTTTGCATCGGATTTTCATTGATGCGGGCTTTGAGTGGCGCGCGTCCGGCTGCTCGATGTGCTTTTATGCGGGTGGCGAGAGTTTCGGCTTGCGCGAACGCGTCATCTCCAGCACCAACCGGAACTTTGAAAGCCGCCAAGGTCCCGAGACCCGTACCCATCTGGCGAGTCCCGAGACGGTGGCCGCGAGCGCCATCCTCGGCCGCATTGCCGATCCCCGGACGCTGTCTCGGCAGAGTGTGCAGTAGAGGAGCGATGGAGCCATTTACCTCATTGACGGCGGTGGCCGCACCCCTCATCCGTGCCAATGTGGATACTGATGCCATCATTCCGTCACGCGAGATGAAATCGGTCTCGAAGACGGGGCTGGCGGACGGACTCTTTGCCGGTTGGCGTTATCTCGGTCAGGGTAGTCGCGTGCCGAACCCGGATTTTGTATTGAATCGTTCCGATTACGCGCAGGCCCGCATCCTGCTTGGGGGCGAAAACTTTGGCTGTGGTTCAAGTCGCGAGCATGCGGTGTGGGCGCTGCACGAGTACGGCTTTCGAGCCGTCATCGCACCCACGTTTGCGCCGATATTTCGCGGCAATTGTGTGCGTAACGGCATTGTGCCTGTGGTGCTCTCAGCCGAGGAAATTGGTCGGATTTTGCAGCGTGTGGAGAGCGCGCCGCAGACCCATACCGTGACAGTCGATCTGCGTGCCGGTGAAGTGCGTTGTGCTGATGTCGTGGCTTCCTTCGTGATCGACGCCGAGTCACGTGAGATGTTGCTCGAGGGACTTGATGCCATTGATCTCACCCTCAAGCATCGGCAAAGCATCGAAACATTCGTGGCCGACCAACAGGCTGCACGGCCCTGGCTGCATGACTTGCCTTCATCACCCCCTCAATTGGATGTGACGACATGATTTTGATCAGTGAAGTGGGGCCGCGTGACGGCCTGCAGAGCATACGCAGCATCATGCCGCTTGAGGCCAAGAAAGCCTGGATCGCGGCCGAACATGCGGCGGGTGTCAAAGAAATCGAGGTCGGCAGTTTCGTGCCGGCGAAATTATTGCCGCAACTCGCTGACACCGGCGAGGTGGTGCGCTATGCCCGCAGTTTGCCGGGTTTGACGGTCGCGGCCTTGGTCCCGAACCTCAAAGGCGCCGAGGCGGCTGTGGCGGCGGGCGCTCACAAGATCACCTTACCGCTATCGGCCTCCGAAACTCATAGCCTCAAGAATTTGCGTCGTACCCATGCGCAAGTGTTAGAGGAGGTCAGGGCGATCGGTCAATTATTGCGCAGTTTGCCGGAAGCCGAACGACCCAAATTCGAGGGTGGCTTGTCGACGGCATTCGGTTGCACTTTGGAAGGGCCGGTGGCACCCGATCAGGTGGTGCGCTTGGCGGAATCTTTGATGATTGCAGGCTGTGACGAAGTCGGCCTCTCTGATACCACAGGCTATGCCAATCCCGCTCAGGTCAAATCCCTCGTCAAGCAGGTGAGAGCAGCCGTGGGCGATGACGCACTCTCGGGATTGCATTTGCACAACACGCGGGGGCTCGGGCTCGCCAATGTATTGGCTGGGTTGGAGGTCGAGATCACGACCTTTGATAGCTCGCTCGGTGGGCTAGGCGGTTGCCCGTTCGCGCCCGGCGCATCGGGCAATATCGTGACGGAAGATTTGGTGTTCATGCTCGAAGCGATGGGGCTCGACACAGGCATCGATTTGCCAAAACTCCTTGCGGTCCGCGCGATCTTGCGTGAGGCCTTGCCGACGGAAGAGCTCTACGGGTTTACGCCGGAGGCGGGATTGCCCTTGGGCTTTTCCCCTGCCTGAGCCGACTGCGCCTGAACTGTATGAATTGAGGACAACCTGATGAGCGAGAACACAGCCGCTGCCCCTGCCTTGCCACTGCAAGGTATTCGTATCGTTGAATTCACCCACATGGTGATGGGCCCTGCGGTGGGGGCCGTATTGGTCGAACTCGGCGCTGAGGTGATTCGGGTCGAGCCCATTGGGGGAGATTCCACGCGCGCGTTGCTCGGTTCCGGTGCGGGGTACTTTCCCATGTACAACCGCAACAAAAAAAGCATTTGCCTCGACCTTAAATCAGCCGAGGGTCTGGCCATTGCCCGTCGGCTTTGCGATGCGGCGGATGTGGTGGTCGAGAATTTCCGCGCTGGGGCGATGGATCGCTTGGGCCTCGGTTACGAGAGCCTGGCGCAAACCAATCCGCGGCTGATCTATTGCTCCGAAAAAGGCTTTTTGTCGGGACCCTATGAAAACCGTACCGCGCTGGATGAAGTAACGCAGATGATGGGGGGGCTTGCCTACATGACCGGGCCACCCGGGCGGCCGCTGCGCGCCGGCACCTCGGTCATCGATGTCACAGGCGGCATGTTCGGTGCCATCGCGGTGCTCGCGGCGCTGCAGCAACGTCACCAAACGGGTCGTGGCCAAAAGGTGAGCAGTGCGCTCTTTGAGACCACGGTCTATCTGGTCGGACAACACATGGCGCAAATGGCTGTCACGGGGCAGCCTGCCAAGCCCATGCCGGTGCGAATCTCGGCTTGGGCCATTTATGATGTTTTTGAGACAGCCGATAGCGAGCAGGTGTTTGTGGGCATCGTCTCGGATGGGTTATGGCAAAAGTTCTGCCAGTCATTCGATCTCAAAGATTTCGCCGCCGATGAGTCGCTCAAGACCAATTCGCAGCGGGTCCTGCAACGGGAGAGTCTGTTGCCCAAAGTACGTGCCATCCTGAAGGGCTATACCAAGGCGCAGCTCGTGCCTTTACTTGAGAAAACCGGGCTGCCCTTTGCGCCCATCGGCAAACCCGAAGAAATGTTTGACGATCCCCACCTCGCCGCCAGCGGCGGCTTGGGTGAGACCACCCTGCCGGATGGACGGCAGACTCGGTTGCCGATCCTGCCCATCGAAATGAACGGTCAGCGCCCGACCCAAGGGGGGTTCCTGGCCAAGCCCGGGGAGCACGGAGAGGCGATTCTGCGGGATCTCGGCTTCAGTCCCGCGCAGATCGAGCAACTGCGTGGCCAAAAGGCCGTCGGCTAGGGCATAGTGCTAGCTACTTTGCAGGCGCAGGTTTTGCGCCGTCGAGGGTGAGCATGGACCGAATCGACTTTGCCGGGCTGGACAGTGATCTTGCGGAAGACGAGCTCGGCGTGCGCGAGTCGGTCGCGCGTTTCATTGACGCCGAGGCCATGCCGCTGATTGCGGATTGCTTTTCCGAGGGGCGATTCCCGCATGAGCTCGTGAAGCCCATGGCGCAGCTCGGGTTGCTCGGCTCATCGATTGACGGCTATGGCTGCGCAGGTCTCAACAGCGTGAGCTATGGGCTCATCTGTCAGGAGCTCGAGCGTTGCGATTCGGCGCTGCGCAGTTTTGTTTCGGTGCAGTCATCGCTCTGCATGTGGCCGATCCATGCCTACGGCGATGAATCACAACGAGCGCGTTGGTTACCCGGTATGGCTCGCGGTGAAATCATTGGTTGTTTTGGTTTGACGGAAGCCCACGGGGGCTCGGATCCGCTCAACATGATTACGCATGCCAAGCGTGCGGGGTCCGACTGGGTGTTGAACGGATCAAAGATGTGGATCACCAATGCGCCGATTGCCGATATCGCCGTGGTCTGGGCATTGACGGATGAGGGCGTGCGCGGTTTTGTGGTTGAGCGCGGTATGCCTGGGTTTTCCGCGACGCCCATCGAGCGCAAGTTATCGCTACGAGCGTCGGCCACGGGTGCGTTATTCTTTGATGACGTGCGGTTGCCGGCGGCTAATCTGCTGCCAGGAACGGAAGTTGGGCTCAAGGCGCCCTTGTCGTGTCTGACGCAGGCCCGTTTTGGCATTGCCTGGGGAGTGCTCGGTGCAGCGCGGGCCTGTCTGGATGAAGCGCTTGCCTACACGCGGGATCGACGGCTCTTTGGTCGCTCGTTGGCAGCGACCCAGGCGGTGCAGATCCGGCTAGCGGAGATGGCGCGTCACATCACGGTCGGGGAGGTGCTGGCCTTGCATTTGGGGCGGCGCAAGGATCGGGGCGCACTGCGTCCTGTCGAAGTGTCGATGGCCAAATGGAATAACTGTCGTTCGGCGATGCAGGTGGCGCGCGACGCACGCGATCTGCTCGGCGGTGCCGGTATCACGCTCGAACACTGCCCTCTACGCCACGCACTCAATCTCGAAAGCGTGATTACCTACGAGGGCACCGAGACCATCCATCAGCTCGCGGTGGGCCGGGAGCTGACGGGCCTCAATGCCTTTTGAGCGACGGTCTTAGCCGGTGAGCGCGTTCGGCAGGGACATCAGCTGAGCCCCGCGACTGCGGCGTGGGACCTTGGTCTGGAATCTGCCTGGCTTCACGATCAAGACATCGCATTCGAGGGCGTCGAGCACCGCCTCGGCCGTGTTGCCAATCAAGATGCGCTTGAGCCCGGAACGGGACAGGGCGCCCATGACCACAATATCGGCCTTGCTGGATTTAGCCGCCTGCGGAATCGCCTCTCGGGCGGCGCCTTGCACCACCGCGAGTTTGTGTGAGGGAAGGGGGTGGCGCGCGACCTCGGCCGCCAGCGCCTTGCGCGCTTTTCTCAGCATCACGTCTGATTGCAGGTTATCGACCACCACAGGGCCGGCTACCCATCCGGCTGTGAGCACGGTGGGTGGCGGTACACAGTGAATGATCTGCAGCGAACCTTTGAGTGGGCCTGAGAGTGATGCGCTCGCTTGCAATAGCGCCGCATCGAGCCGCGCCGGTTTTTCATGCTGATGAAAGGGATCGATCGCCGTGAGCACTTTGGGCCGATGATAGGGCTTGGTCTTTTTGACCAGCAGCACGGGGCACGGCGCTTGCCGTAAGAGCTCCCAGTCGGTGTAGGAGAGCATCCAGCCGGCCACATGCTTGCTGGCATGGCGCTCGGCGACAATGAGATCCGCTTTGGTTTTGAGTGCACGCCGAATGATGGCTTCTGCCGGCGGATAATCCCACTCGGCTGCACAGGTCACAGAGATATCGTGCTTGCGGATACGCTTGGTAATCGTCTGCAGCCGGCTGATCGCATCATGCAGTTGCTGGGCTTCAAAATCCTTGAGGCTGATTCGCTTGGCATCGAGCGCATCTACGAGTACGGTTTGCGCGAGAGCGTGAAAAATCTCGAGCGTCGCGCCATGCGCCTTGGCCAGCTGCGCCGCCTTGTTGAGTGCGGGCATGGACTTGGCATCGAGATCTTTCAGAGCGATGAGGATTTTCCGGTATGCGGGCATGCGCTGACCTCCTTACGGCGATTGCGCGCAGTGTCGACTGCACGGGACCACAGGACATCAGTACGATTGCGTATATAGGAGTGCCGCAAAGGGGGTAGCCATGTTGGACTCTGTGAAGGATGTGACCGAGTTGCAGGCTGGCTTCGGCATTCTGTCGGCCGAAGAGGTTGTGCTGGATCCGGCTGAGTGCGCTGTCGCGGCCTGCGACGTCTATGGGCGCGGCGGGCCGGTGGTGGCCGTGTTGCGACCGACGGATGCGGCGCGGTGTGCACAAGCGCTGGGTGCGGCGACCCAGGCGGGCTACACCGTGGTCGCTCGAGGCGGGGGTCTCTCGTACACGGGCGGATATTTGGCCGAGGTGGCCAATACTTTGGTGCTCGATACCTCGCGGCTCAATCGTATCCTCGAGATCAACCCTGAGGACATGTACATCCGGGTCGAAGCGGGGGTCACCTGGAAGCAGATCCACCAGGCATTGACGCCACTGGGATTGCGGTTACCTTTCTTTGGTACGTTCTCCGGGGCGCAAGCGACCGTCGGCGGGGGTTTGTCTAATGGCGCGCTCTTTTTGGGGACGGCGCGTTATGGCACGGGCGCGGACATCGTGCTCGGGCTTGAGGTCGCCAGAGCCGATGGCGCGATTATTCGTACCGGGCAGCTTGGATTCCAGCAGGCGACGAAGCCCTTCTATCGCACCTGCGGCCCGGACCTCACCGGTCTCTTCCTGCATGAGTCCGGTGCGCTCGGTGTTAAGTTGTCAGCGACCTTGCGCGTGATGCGTGCACCGCAAGCCTATGCGTTCGGTTCGTTCGTGTTTGATGGCATGGCGGCAGCAGGGCGGGCGATGTCTGAGGTGGCCCGTTCAGGCGCGGCTGAAGAAGCGTATGTCTTTGATCCGGCGACCACCCGAAAAAATCTGCAGTCACATGGCTTATTGAATGATGCCGGAGTGCTGCTCAAGGTCATGCGCAGCGAAAAGAGTTTGATCAAAGGTCTCACGGCTGGGGCCAAACTAATGGCCGCCGGGCGAAATTTTTTACCGCAAGAGGCATTTTCTTTGCACGTGGTGTGTGCCGGACGTTCGGAGGCGGCCGTCCAGGCGGATCTTGAGGCGATTCGTGAGATCTGTCGCGAACGTAGCGGGCAGGAAATCGCCGATTCGATCCCGCGTGCGGTTCGGGCGGATTTGTTCCCTGCACCGGATGCCGTGTTGGGATCGAGCGGCGATCGATGGGCGGCACTCAATGCCAAGGTCGCGCATTCAGACGCCGAGCGCATCATGCAGGCAGGAGCGGAGGTGATCGCGCCTTACCGTGAGCGCTTCGCGGCCGAAGGAATCTGGATGAGCCATTTGCTGATTGCCATCGGGACCCATGCCTTCAGTTTCGAGCCCGTTTTTCATTGGTATGACGAGTGGTTGCCATTGCATGAAAAGGTGCTGAGCGAGGCGGCGAAGGCGAAGCTCGAGCGTCCCAAGGCCAATCCTGCCGCAACCGCTTTGGTACACGAAGTACGCGCGAAATTGGTAGCACGCTTTGCGGAACTTGGCGCCGCATCCAACCAGCTGGGCAAGACTTACCCGTACTTGAGTCAACTGCGGCCTGAGACGGCAGCGCTCATCAAAGATTTGAAGCGCGCAGTGGATCCGGCGCGACAGATCAACCCCGGGGCACTCGAGCTGTAGTACGGTCCTTGGGTCTGTAGCGCCTCCAAGTCACTTAGGCTTCGAGGCTTAGTACTCTGCCGGCGGCGCGAGCCGGATCTTGCAAGGAGCGAGAGTAGGTTTGGGCGGTGTCGGCCGTCTGGCCCATCAAAATATCGAGCACGCCCTGCACCCGTCGCATGCGCGAGGCCACCAACGCGCCGTTTTGCTGGTTGAGTTCGCGACAGCGCTTAGCGAGCGCGGCACACGCCGCCCAGCGCGGCGGAAAAGCGCCCAGTGGATCACAGGCGCGGATCAGCTGCAGCAAGCCGGCAGCGTCCGCGCTATAGCCCAGCTGCAGCAGCCATTTGCTCCGACCTTCTTGCAGCCGCAGCAGTGAGCCCATGCATTCTTGGCGCACCTCGCAGGCCCGCTCCAATTGCTCGGGTGATGAGCTCGTCTGCAGTGCCTCACGCTCAGCGCCAAGCAATCGTTCAAGCTCGACCAGCAATCGTTGCTCCTCATCGAGCAGTCGCGATAGCTCGCTATGCGCCGCCGTGTGATCGACACTCAGCCTCATATCAGCGGGGCTCATATCAGCCAGATTCATCTCAGCCGCGATCCATCATGCGCAGCAAATCTTTTTCGCTGGTCAGCAGACCCTCGGCGATGCGGGTGGAATCAAGACGGTAGGTCCCGTGCTCAATTTCCACGCGCAAACGCGCGACCTTGGCTTCATCGACTCCGGCCGAGCCGTGATCTTCGCGTAGCCACGCGGCGAGCTGACGCCCCGCTTCGGTGAGCGCCACCTCGCGTGGCGCAGACGAGGCGGTGCCGGGCACGGAGTTGGCCGCCAGGTTTTTGCTGGGTGCCTCCGCAGCCGTTTGAGCCGCTCCTTTTTGCTCGGTCACCGACGGGGGGACCCGCGGTTCCAACATCGTCAATTTGATTGTCATGGCAGTCTCCACACTTTTTGCCACTTACCCAGTCGGGTTAACGGCGAAGGTCCGAAAATCTTGAGGGGTTTTTACGGCGACTCACTCCAATTTGGATCAAACCAGTCCCGCCGCCAGGTCGCGGATGTCATTGCACTCGTACCACGCCCTCGGTATCGGCACGAGCTTGTACCACCCTGAGCGATTGCGAGTGCCGAATGCGAACGGGTTCCCCTGGTTTCGCATCCGCCAAGGCGACGCCGTTCGCGCGCACCTCAAGCGGACCCTGTCCGGCGACGATCGTGACGATCTCGCCGCGTTTGACGACGTCCGCAATTTCGATATCCGATCGATGCAATATGCTGCCGGCGGCGACGGGGCGGCGCAGAACCTTGCCCAGGATTTCTTGTTCGTCACGCACGCAGCAATCGTCGGTGCCCGCAAAACGACGAATCTCGCGTCGCAGGTGCTGTGGCCGGATGCGTTCATCCGCTCGGATAGCCATATTGGCGACCCAGACCTCGGTCTCGGTGCTCACCGAGACGGGGATCGTGAGGCTCCAGGCCGCAGGCGCCGTGCAACGCACCCGCACATTGATTCGCGCTTTGAGTGCGACTCCGAGCGGCATCTCGGCATCGAGCGGTACCTCGCAGGCGCGCAACTGCAGCCGGGGATCCAGACTCTGAGCCTCGATCGTCGCGCGCGGCGCACGCGCCTGCACCGTCGCGATGGCCGCCCGCAGTACGTCGGCGTGGGCATGCATCGCAGTGCCGGTGTCGCTCGCTCCCGCCGGGCGGGTGGTCAAGGAGAGGGCCGCGAGCAGCAAGCCTGCGCCCAGCGTCAGTAGGCTGTCATGTCGGTTCATGTCAAGTAACGCAGCAACATGCATGCCAAGCGATAGGGCAGAAAGATGCCCGTCATGCTGGCAAAGAATTGCCACTTTATTTGATCGCCCAGCACTACATGGCGCGGCATCAGCCCGTGTCGTCGAGTGACCTTATCTATAACGGCCGCGAATTGACTTTCTTTAGCGTGGATTGACGTGCCCATCGCGCAAGGTTGGCACGCGGCTTGCTCTCATCTTGGCGAGACCAATTATTTGGCGGAGGTGAGTGATGTTCAACCTGGATGCTCATTTCGCGTTGCATGCGCAGGCACTGCAGCTTAGCTCGAAGCGTGCCGAGGTGTTGGCGCGCAATATCGCCAATGCGGAAACACCGCAATACAAAGCACAAGATCTCGATTTCAAGGCGGCGCTCGATATTACGTTGAAGGGCAGTGGACAGCGATCAGTGGCGAGCGCCAATTTATTGACGACCCACGCCAGTCATTTGTCAGTTGACAGTCAAGGCAAGGATTCGGGCTTTCGCTTGCAGGAACGTCGTGATGTGTTGCCCTCTCTTGATGGCAATACAGTCGATCTGCAACGCGAGCAGGCGGCGTTTGCACAAAACGCCGTGCGTTATCAAGCCTCGCTCAACTTCATCAGTTCCCAGATGCGCGGGCTCATGACCGCCATCACGGGTCAATAAAAAAACAGGGGACCTCCGATGTCCAGCTTCCGCTTATTTGAAATCGCAGGGTCCGGCATGAGTGCCGAATCCACCCGATTGAACGCCGTCGCTAGCAATCTCGCGAATGCCAATACGGTCGCCGGTCGACCCGAGGACGTGTATCGCGCGCGCGCAGTGGTCTTTGAGGAGGTGCGTAGCCAGATGGCACAGGATCAGGGCGCCGCGGTGCGCGTCAGCGACGTAGTGCAATCAGACAAGGCCCCGTTGACTCGGTACGAACCCGGCAATCCGCTCGCCAACGAGGAGGGCTATGTCTACGTGCCCGATATCAGTCCCGTCGAACAAATGGTCGACATGATCGCGGCATCGCGGGCCTACAAGAACAACGTGGAAGTCATGAACACGACCCGCGATCTCATGCTGGCCACGCTTCGGCTTGGTCAATAACCGCGCAGCAAGGATAGGGAGCTTCACGCAATGAATACCATCCAGGAGCCGCTGAGCGGGACCTTGATTCGAAAGGGCGAGAGTGCCGAGCGCGGTATGGGCGATATGGGCCAGGAGCAGTTTTTGACCCTGATGCTCGCTCAACTCAAGAACCAGGATCCTTTGAAGCCGCTCGAGCCCGGCGAATTTCTCGGGCAGCTCGCGCAGTTCAGCACCGTCACCGGTGTGCAGGGCATGCAGGCGCAGATGCTCGGCATGGCCGAGGCCCTGCGGGCCTCGCAAACCGTGGAAGGCGCCAATCTGATCGGGCGTCGGGTATTGAGCGAGGGCGATCGCGCCATCTTTGATGGGCAAACACCCGTACAGGGTACGGTGCAGGTGCCCGATACCGCCTCTGCTGTCGAGCTCGTGATACGCGATGAATTCGGCGTCGAGGTGACTCGACTTTTGATGGGGCCGGGTGGCGGTGAGCGCGACTTTAGCTGGAATGGCCGACTCGCGAGCGGTGAACCGGCCGCCGCCGGTCGATACGAGGTGAGTGCGCTTGCGCGGTTTGCGGATCGCACCGAAGCCTTGCCCGTCTCCGTCCTCAGCACAGTTCGCAGCATTACCGTGGATGCACGAGGCGGCGGACTGCTTTTGAACACCGACAACGGAACACTGGCGCTCTCGTCAGTGCGCCACGTGATGTAACCAACGAGTCAATCCGAGGAACAAAGATATGTCCATGCGCACCGCCATCAGCGGCATGAATGCAGCCCAGATCGATCTGTCAGCGACGGCTAACAACATCGCCAATAGCTCGACGGTCGGCTTCAAGGGTAGCCGTGCCGAGTTTTCGAGTTTGTACGCACTCAGCGCCGGTCGTGCTGGCACTGCGCCCGGCGCCGGCGTACGCGTCGCAAACCTGACGCAGCAATTCACGCAAGGCGATCTCGCCTTCACGGGTAACAATCTCGATCTCTCCATCAATGGTGATGGATTCTTTGTCATTCAGGGACAGGCAGCGACGCCGAGCTACACCCGCGCCGGTGCCTTTCAGATCGATCGGGAGGGTTATGTCGCCAACGCCCAAGGGGCACGTTTGCAGGTTTATCTGCCAACAGGAGACAATCGATTTTCGACTGGCACGTTGTCGGATCTTCGGATCTCGACGGCGGATGGTGCACCCAAGGCGACGTCAAATCTCGAACTCCAGTTCAACTTGCCGGCGAGCGGAGCAACTCCGCCGTTGGTGGTGCCCTTTAACCCAGCTAACGCGAACACGTACAACTTCAGCAATTCGGCCACGATCTATGACTCGCAGGGCGGCGCTCACGTGGCGACCAATTATTACGTCAAGACCGCCAACGCCAATGAATGGCGTCAGTATTTGTTGATCGATGGGCAGGTGGTACCGCCAGCCAATCCGGCCAACGCGGGGGACGATTTTGTTTCTTTGACCTTCAGCCCGGCGACAGGTGGGCTCGCGACGCCCGTCAACGGTCAAGTGCAGTACGCAGACTTTGCGCCACCCGCCGGCGAGGGCTTTGCGCCGATCAGTCTGGCACTCGATATCTCGCGGGCGGCTCAGTTTGGTAATGCATTCAGTGTGTCGTCGGTGACGCAGGACGGGTTTACG
>CAZHLL010000059.1:0-12437 GCA_964533305.1 uncultured Acidibacter sp. | reverse complement strand
GCGCACGAACTCCTGGTAGCGTGCCTCATCCAGGTGCTGACCGCGGGTCAAATCTTTGAGTAGCTCGTAGCCATTGGCGACACCCTCGGCGCGTAGCACGGTTTGGACGGCCTCGCCGAGCACTTCCCAGGCCTCACCCAGATCGGCGTTAATGCGGGCTCGATGCGTATCGACTTTGCCAAGCCCTCGCTGCAACGCGCGCCAACCGATGAGGCTGTGAGCGAGTGCGACGCCCAGGTTGCGCAGCACGGTTGAATCGGTGAGGTCACGCTGCCAACGCGAGATCGGTAGCTTGTCGGCGAAATGGCGCAGCAGGGCATTGGCGATACCGAAATTTCCCTCGGCATTTTCGAAGTCGATCGGATTGACCTTGTGCGGCATCGTCGAGGAGCCCACTTCGCCCGAAACCGCTTTTTGGCGCAGATAACCGAGACTGATGTACCCCCAGGTGTCGCGCGCAAAATCAATCCCAATCGTGTTAATGGCGGCGAGAGCGTCGCAATACTCGCCAATCCAGTCATGCGGTTCGATTTGCGTGGTCAGGGGTTGGTACTCAAGCTGCATCTGCTCGACGAAACGTTGAGCGATCGCGGGCCAGTCGGCCGTGGGCACGGCCGTGGCATGGGCGTTGAAATTACCTACCGCACCATTCCATTTGCCGAATATCGTCACTTGTTGCCAGCGGTGGATAGCGCGATCAATACGTGCCGCCACATTGGCGATTTCTTTGCCGAGCGTGGTCGGGCTCGCCGTCTGGCCGTGTGTGCGGGCGAGCATGCCTTGCGCTCGCTCGCGCTGCGACCACTGCTGTAGGTGGTCAAGAATGGGCGCGAAGGTCTGGCACATCGTCTCGCGCGCCGCACGCAGCATGCGGGCATAGGCCAAATTGTTGATGTCCTCGGATGTGCAGCCAAAATGCACGAGCTCGAGCACGGCGGCGTTGGCCCCGGCCGCGGCGAGCTGCTCGCGCAGGTAATATTCAACCGCCTTCACATCATGATTGGTTCGTCGTTCGATGGTCTTGATCGCCATCGGCGCATCGGACGCAGGCGCTGCAGCGATCTGCCTGGCGCGATCAAGCACGGCTGTTGGGATGTTGGCGGCGGCCGGCAAGCCCGCCGGGGCTTCGGCCGCAAGCTGCAAGAGCCACTCGGCTTCAACCCGCAGTCGCTCGTTGATCAAGGCCGCTTCGCTCAAATGGGGTCGTAAGGCCTCGGCCCCGGCCGCATAACGACCGTCAACGGGTGACAGGGCATGAAGGTGGAAGTCGGACATGGGGCAGGTCACTCGCTCGATGCTAGACTGCCCATGATACTCCATGACATTCATCGATCCCTTAAGCCTAGACGCTGATGCGCTGGCCAACCTCATCCGTCGCCGGGTCCATCATCGCCCGAGCGAACGGCCCATTGATGACTGGCGGTTCGGTGCGTTGGCGCCTGCCAGGCGAGTCGCGGTGCGGGAATATTTTCCGACCAATCCGACCCCTGCGGCGGTGCTCGTGCCGCTCGTGGCGCGGGAGGAGGGCTTGCATGTCTTGCTCACTGAGCGGGCCGAGCATCTGAGCCATCACGCGGGCCAAGTGAGTTTTCCGGGCGGGCGCATCGAGCAAGCTGATGCGGATGCAGAGAGTGCGGCCTTGCGTGAAGCTGAGGAGGAGATCGGGCTCGCGCCGAAGCATGTGGAAGTCATCGGTTACCTGCCGGATCATCTCATCATCAGTGGCTATCGGGTGACGCCGGTTGTGGCGCTGGTGCGGCCACCGTTCGAGTTGACGATTGATGCACGTGAGGTGAGGGCGGCCTTCGAGGTGCCGCTGCATTACGTGCTCGATTCACGCAATCATGTGCCGAGGCGGCGCGAGTTTCGCGGCGAGAGCGTGGAGTTAATCGATCTTCCATATGGTCCCCACACTATTTGGGGGGCAACAGCCGGCATGTTGTTGACGCTGCAAAGGTTGTTGTGCGGTGAGGATCTGTCATGAGTGAGTATTCGCGAATGAGCGTTCTATGAATAAAGAGGCTTCTGCACCCTTGGTATCGGCGACCCCGGCCGATCCAGTCGAGCCGATGCGGCGCTTGCTCGAGATCATGCGGCAGCTGCGCGATCCCGTTGCCGGCTGTCCATGGGATCGTGAGCAGAATTTTTCGAGTATCGTGCCCCATACCCTCGAGGAGGCGTACGAGGTGGCGGAAGCCGTGCACAACTCGGACTCCCAGGCGTTGCGTGCCGAGCTAGGTGATCTGCTTTTTCAGGTGGTATTTTTGAGTCAACTGGCGAGTGAGGCGGGTTGGTTCAACTTTGATGATGTCGCGCAGAGCATCAGTCAAAAATTGGTGCGTCGGCACCCGCATGTTTTTGGCGCGGCAGAAACCCCATCGGCCGCCGAGCAAACGCGTCTATGGGAGGCCATCAAAGCTGATGAGCGCGCCGCCGAGGGCGCGGCGGGGGTGCTGGCAGGAGTGGCGCTCGCGCTCCCGGCATTGACGCGGGCGGCCAAGCTCGGCAAGCGGGCGGGGCGAGTGGGCTTCGATTGGCCGACAGCCGAGGGGGTGCGGCTCAAAGTAATGGAGGAGCTTGCCGAGTTCGACGAAACCCTGAGCGGCGCCGAGTCGATCGAGCGACAGGAGGAAGAGCTCGGGGACTTGCTCTTTGCGGTGGCAAATTGGGCGCGAAGACTAGGGCTGGATCCCGAGGCAGCGTTGCGCGGCAGCAACCAAAAATTCGAGCACCGCTTTGCGGCGATGGAAACCATGGCGCAGGCGGGTAATCAGGCGCTTGAGAGCTTGTCGCTTGAGCAGTGGCAAGCCTTGTGGCTGCAAGCCAAAACAAAGTCAGCCGCCACGAGGCGGTAAAGACACCCGCAAGCAGACATGAAAAGGCTAGAATGCCAGCGATTTAGCACTCTTCCCGTTGGGTTTTCGGCATGAATACAACATCAGTTTGGTCTCCCGCGAGCTGGCAGGCGCACCCGGCGCAGCAGCAGCCGCAGTATCGCGATGGGGCGGCGCTTGCCCGCGCGCTCGAGCGACTCGCCGCGCTGCCGCCCATCGTGGTGTCTTGGGAGGTAGAGCGTTTGCAGGCGCAGCTCGCTGCCGCCGAGCGGGGCGAGGCCTTTTTGCTGCAGGGTGGTGACTGCGCCGAAAGCTTTGATGATTGCGGCTCGGACAAGATTGCACAGCGACTCAAGATCCTGCTGCAGATGAGCTTGGTGTTAACCCACGGCTTGAAAAAGCCCGTGATTCGTCTTGGGCGCATGGCAGGCCAATACGCAAAGCCGCGTTCGGCGGACACCGAGACCCGAGACGGCGTGACCCTGCCGTCTTATCGAGGCGATATCGTCAATCGCGCGGCGTTCTCCGCGCAGGATCGCGAGCCCGATCCTGAGCTCTTGTTGCGAGGTTACGAGCGCGCCGCGCTGACACTCAATTTTGTACGGGCATTGATCGACGGCGGTTTTGCGGATTTGCACCATCCCGAATATTGGGATCTCGGCTTCGTCGGCCACTCACCCATGCGGGCTGAGTACGAGCGTATCGTGGCATCGGTGGCCGATGGGCTCGAATTCTTTGAAACCATCAGCGCCAAGGAGGTTCACCAGTCCTTGCGCGCCGAATTCTATGCCAGCCACGAAGCGCTGGTATTGCATTACGAGCAGGCGCAGACCCGTTTCATCCCGCGCCAATCACGCTGGTACAACTTGTCGACGCACATGCCCTGGATTGGCATGCGTACGGCCCAGCTTGATGGCGCCCACGTCGAATACTGTCGCGGGATCGCCAATCCCGTTGGCATCAAGATCGGCACGGCGATGGATGCGGACTGGTTGCAGCGTCTTGTCACCACGCTCGATCCAAATAATGAGCCGGGCAAGCTCGCTTTGATCCACCGTTTTGGGGCACGGGATATTGAAACGGCCTTACCCAAAGCGATCAAGGCGGTCAGGGCGACGGGTCACTCGGTTCTTTGGATCTGCGATCCGATGCACGGCAATACCGAAAATACCCAGAGCGGTTTCAAGACTCGGCGGTTCGAAAATATTTTGACCGAGCTTGAGTCGGCAGCGGAGATCCATCGGGCGTTGGATTCTCATCTGGGTGGCGTGCACGTCGAACTGACCGGCGAAAATGTCACCGAATGCACGGGTGGGGCGAGGGGTTTGTCGGACGTTGATTTGCAGCGTGCCTACAAATCATCGGTCGATCCGCGGCTCAATTACGAGCAGTCATTGGAGCTGGCACTGCGCTTGGCAGGGCGTTCCTCGCTCGAACGCCGCGTGCTGCGACAGAAAGCAGGCTAGCCCGACGGCTCTTCTCTTGGTGCGCGCTCGGTTAATGCGCGCCCGTTGCGCTCGAGCCGCCTGCGGCACAGGGATGGGGGCGAGGGCAACGACTGCTGCGTGGGCAGATCACCGTCGCAGGGCGCTCGAGTGAGCGCGCGACCCAGCCTATGTTGAGCACGTGACTGACCGTGCGGATGGCGCTCGCCGCTTCAAGACTCAGCGGTCCTTGGCCGCCGCCTCGATGACAGGATTCGGCGACATTGTCGATGATGTGGGCGGCGTTGATCCCTTGGGCTTCGAGTGCGGGAGCAAGGTCGACTCCCACCGACAAGACGTGCGAATTACCCGCGGCGTCCTCAGTGTGCAGCGAGTGGCAGCAGTACAGGCGCGCCTTGTCGTCCACATGCATCACTGAAAGCTGCGATACGGGCTCTGCAGGGGCGACAGAGGGGTCTCGCAGCAAGCGGAATACGGCCCAGTGCGGGCATGGGTCGGGAACTACGCTCATGTTGCCCCAAGGCAGGGGAATGCCGTTGCCGCGATAGACCGCGCGCAGGTAGCCCGGCTGGTAACCATCAAAGAAATGCCAGTGGCGATAGGGTGAGATGCTGGTCATGCGCCGCATCATGACGGCAGGTGTGACCCCGATTTGTTGGCAGATGGACACCTCGTGTCCTTCGCGCACCAAGAATTGACGGAAGGGTTGTTTCGGGCACAGCAGGGCAGCGGCAAAGGCGCTGCACTCAAAATCTCGCCACGCCAGCAAAATGTCTCGCGGCGAGACGCCACGCTCGCTGCTTTCGGTGCCATCCTCTAGCATTCCCACGGCGCTATGTGGCGGCACGACGCCATCGCCGTTGTGCAGAAGACGATGACCAATGAAAAAGGCCAGCGTATATTTGAGACGCGCCTCGTGGGACTTCAGTCGTCGATTGACATGAATGATGCCGGGCTCGAAGCGTGCCCGTACCAATCGGGCCTCTGCCTCACTGCGATCGTCAAACCAGCGAACTTTGAGTTCAAGTTGCTGCGCGATCTCCATGACGTCTTTGAGTGACAAGGGCATGCGCCGTTGACCCACGGATTCGGCAGCGCGCTCGATATCCGGAAACTCGTTCTGGCGGGTTTCCTGGAACACCCGCACCAGCAGTCTCGCAAATTGGCGTCCGCTGGTGCCCGTTTGGGCAAGTAATTCCGGCAGTGCGCTTTGCAGTAATTCTTTGGAAAACAGGAAGGCAGGTTCGAGGGGCATGGCGGGGGTGCCGCCGCTGCGATTGCCTGTGATGACTGCGGCCGCTTGGGCCTCGGTCCGATCCAGAAACCACTGCGGCTCTTTGCCAAACACAGCAGCCAACACGTGCAGCATGGCTGCGGAGGGTACGCGTTTGCCGTTTTCCACCATGCTGAGGTATGACACGGAGGGGGCATGACTGGCATCCCTCTGCACACAACGCGCCGAGACTTCCTCGAGCGTGAGACCGTTTCGTTTGCGCAAGCTGCGCAGCTTGGAGCCCAGAAAATGCCCTTGGCGTAGTAAGCCCGTCATCGGTGAAATTCACACTGTAAAATTTCCATTGTGTAAATACTCTCAGCGGCGGGATTACAATTCAAGTCTTGTTGGGCGCTGGCGGCTTTGGCTGCGGTTGCCAGGGAATCTGTTTCGGATGCCAAGGAGTTCAGGCATGTCTGCCCTCGAAATCGTCGCCTCTTCCATCGCGCCTCACCAATCTACGGTACTCACTCCGGAGGCGATCGCCTTCGTGGCGGAGCTGGCCGAGCGCTTCACGCCACGGGTGGAGAGCCTGTTGCAGGCCCGCGAGGCGAGGCAGGGTCGTATCGATGCGGGTGAATTACCGGATTTTCTGCCCGCCACCCTAGCAGTCAGAGAAGGTGATTGGAAAATCCGGGGCATTCCCCAGGATCTTCTCGACCGGCGGGTCGAGATCACCGGCCCCACCGATCGCAAGATGATCATCAATGCGCTCAATTCCGGGGCCAAGGTGTTCATGGCCGACTGTGAGGATTCTTTGGCGCCGACCTGGGACAACGTGATTTCAGGTCAAGCCAATCTGCGCGATGCGGTGGCGCGCAAGATCGATTTCGTTTCAGCCGAAGGCAAGGCGTACCAGCTTTCGGAGCAGCCTGCGGTATTGATCGTACGCCCGCGCGGTTGGCACCTCGAAGAAAAACACCTGCGTTGCTCGGGTCGCAACGTGCCAGGTGCGCTGGTCGATTTTGGTCTCTACCTGTTCCATAACCACGCTGAGCTCAAGGCGCGGGGCACGGGGCCGTATTTTTATCTCCCCAAGCTCGAGAGTCATCTCGAAGCGCGTTTGTGGGCCGAAGTGTTCGATTTCGCCGAGAGGCGCTTGGGCATCGAGCGATACAGCATCAAGTGCACTGTTTTGATTGAGACCATCCTCGCTGCGTTCGAGATGGACGAAATCTTGTACGAGCTGCGCGACTATATCGTGGGGCTCAATTGTGGCCGCTGGGATTACATCTTCAGTTTCATCAAAAAATTTGCTCGTCGCCCCGATTTTCTGTTGCCGGAGCGGCGTCTTGTCACCATGACGACGCATTTCATGCGTTCGTATTCGCTGCTCTGCATTCGCACCTGCCATCGGCGTGGGGCCTTTGCCATGGGTGGCATGGCGGCGCAGATTCCGATCAAGAATGATCCGGTTGCGAACGAGGCGGCACTGGCCAAGGTACGTGCCGACAAGGAGCGCGAGGCGGGCGATGGACACGATGGCACTTGGGTCGCGCATCCCGCGCTCGTGCCCATCGCGATGGAAGTATTCGATCGCTTGATGCCGACCGCGAATCAGATGCATCGCCTGCGTGAGGACGTGAGTGTAGCGGCAGAGGATTTGCTGCAGGTGCCGGCAGGCGCGATCACGGAAGAAGGCTTGCGTGACAACATCAGCGTCTCTTTGCAGTACATGGCGGCCTGGTTGTGCGGCAACGGCTGCGTGCCCATCAATAATTTGATGGAGGATGCGGCCACCGCCGAGATCTCTCGGGCCCAGATCTGGCAGTGGATCCGGCATTCGGGCGGCGTCCTCGAAAATGGCGAGAAGATCACAGCGCAGCTGTTCCGCCATTATCTGCAGCAGGAACAACAGCGGCTGCGGCAGCAACTCGGTACAGCGGCCTATGAGGCCGGCGGCTTTGATGCCGCGGCCCGCCTGCTTGATGACATCACGACCGCCGAGTCGTTTGCGAATTTTTTGACCCTATCGGCCTATCGAACTTTTCAATGAGGATCCACCCATGAGCTTGCGCAGCGCTGACGAACTCTCCCGTGATTGGCAATCGAGCCCCCGTTGGTCGGGGGTCACGCGCGGCTACACCGCCGCCGAGGTAGTTCGGCTACGGGGTACCGTGCATGTCGAGCACTCGCTGGCACGATTGGGGGCCGAAAAGCTCTGGCGCAACATGGCGACCATGCCCTTCGTCAATGCGCTCGGTGCGCTGACGGGCAATCAGGCCATGCAGCAGATCAAGGCCGGTCTCAAGGCCATCTACCTCTCAGGCTGGCAGGTGGCAGGTGATGCCAATCTCGCGGGTGAGATGTATCCGGACCAATCCTTATATCCGGCCAACTCGGTGCCGCAGGTGGTCAAGCGCATCAATAACACCTTGCTGCGGGCGGATCAGTTGCACCACGCCGAAGGCAATGACTCGATCGATTGGTTGCAGCCCATCGTGGCGGATGCCGAAGCGGGCTTTGGTGGCGTGCTGAATGCCTTTGAACTGATGAAAGGCATGATTGAAGCGGGCGCCGCGGGTGTTCATTTCGAAGACCAGCTCTCGTCGGCAAAGAAATGCGGTCATATGGGTGGCAAGGTGTTGGTGCCGACGCAGGAAGCAATCAACAAATTGGTTGCAGCGCGGCTTGCGGCCGACGTCTGCGACGTGCCGACCGTGTTGATTGCACGCACGGATGCGGAAAGCGCGAATCTGTTGACCAGCGATGTCGACGAGCGCGATCGTCCATTCATCGAGTCTTCGGATCGCACCTCAGAGGGCTTTTTCCGTGTGCGTTGCGGTCTTGAGCAGGCGATCGCCCGCGGTTTGGCGTACGCGCCCTACGCTGATTTACTGTGGTGCGAGACGGGTACGCCCGATCTGCATGAGGCAAAGCTCTTTGCCGAAGCGATTCATCGCGAGTTTCCGGGGAAACTGCTCTCGTATAACTGCTCGCCCTCATTTAATTGGAAGAAAAAACTCGATGACGCCACGATCGCGAAGTTTCAACGCGAGCTCGGTGCCATGGGCTATAAGTTCCAGTTCATCACCTTGGCGGGCTTCCACGCACTCAATTACTCGATGTTCACACTGGCACGCGGCTATCGCGATCGGCAGATGAGCGCCTATGTGGAATTGCAGGAGGCCGAATTTGCCGCCGAGGTCGACGGATACACGGCCACCAAGCATCAGCGCGAGGTGGGTGCCGGTTACTTCGACGAGGTGACGCAGGCCGTCACAGCGGGTCAATCGTCTGTCACGGCGATGAAGGGCTCGACCGAAGAGGCACAATTTACGGTGGGCTGAGGGCGCAAGTGGGCTTGAGCCCGCAGTGGGCTCACGTCGGCAGTGGGCGGACGTCAGTACATGTGTCGGAGGTCGTCGTTGCGGTAAAATCCGCGGCCTTTTTCCTGGCCATGGATGACGATGAAATACGAGTATCTGACGATTCCGCCTGCAGGCGAACCGATCACTATCAATCCCGATGGTTCATTGAATGTGCCATTGGCACCGATTATTCCATTCATTGAGGGTGATGGAATCGGTGTCGACATCACGCCGGTCATGCGCCGCGTGGTGGATGCGGCGGTGGCCAAAGCGTACGGCGGCGCGCGTCGCATTGAGTGGCTTGAAGTATTGGCCGGCGAGAAGGCAAACCGGCTCACGGGGAGCTGGTTTCCCGATGAGTCGTTGCATGCATTGAGGCAGTTTGTCGTCTCGATCAAGGGGCCGCTCGCCACCCCGATTGGTGGGGGCATTCGATCATTGAACGTGGTCATGCGACAGACACTCGATCTGTACGCTTGCGTGCGTCCCATCCGTTATTTTCCCGGTGTGGCGACGCCGATGCAGGACGCATCACTCACCGATATGGTGGTCTTCAGGGAAAACACCGAAGATATTTATGCTGGCATCGAATATGCCGCGGGCTCGCAGGAGGTGCAGCGCCTCATCCACTTTTTGCAGACTGAGCTCGGCGCACGCGGCATCCGCTTTCCGGCGAGCTCGGGCCTCGGTATCAAACCCGTCTCGAAAGAGGGCAGTCAGCGACTCATTCGGATGGCCATCCAATATGCCATCGATAACGATCGGGTCTCGGTGACCTTGGTGCACAAGGGCAACATCATGAAATACACCGAGGGCGCTTTTCGCAATTGGGGCTACCAACTCGCGCAGGATGAGTTCGGCGCCACCGAAGTGGAGGGTGGCCCGTGGTTGCGCTTCAAAAATCCGCAGACCGGCAAGGACATCATCATTAAGGATGTGATCGCGGATAATTTTTTGCAGCAAGTGCTGCTACGCCCGGAAGAGTATGACGTCATCGCGACCCTCAATCTCAATGGAGATTACATCTCCGATGCGCTTGCGGCGCAGGTGGGAGGGATCGGTATCGCGCCGGGTGGCAACATCGGTCATGGTCTCGCAGTTTTTGAGGCCACCCATGGCACCGCACCGGGCTTTGCCGGCAAGGATCGCGTCAATCCGGGATCCATTATTCTGTCGGCCGAGATGATGCTGCGATATCTCAAATGGACCGAGGCGGCGGATCTTATTATCAAGGGGGTGGCGAACACGATTGCCGCCAAAGAATTGACCTATGATCTCGCTCGACTTCGCGAGGCGATTCGCGCGAGCAAGCGTGAACTTGCGGCGAGACGTAATGTGGAGGAATCCTTGCAGCAATTGATCCCGGGCGCCACCCTCAAGAGCTGCTCGGGGTTCGGTGAGGCCATCATTCGTCACATGGATGACTGATCGATGTCAACTTGCCCGGATTCCTTCTGCCGATTGTGTCCGCGCCTTGCGGACTTTCGCACCGAGACGGGCGAGCGCCACCCCGGTTATCACGCCGCGCCGGTTGATCCATTTGGCGACCCTGCAGCGCGTTGGCTGATCGTCGGCTTGGCCCCGGGGATGCACGGCGCCCATCGCACCGGCCGCCCCTTCACCGGCGATCATGCCGGTATCCTGTTGTATGAGACCTTGCACGCACTGGGCGTGTCATCAGCGGCCGAATCCGTCAGTCGGGATGATGGTTTGCGGCTGTCGAGCGTCCGCATCACCAATGCGGTCAAATGCCTGCCGCCAGCCAACAAGCCCACACCTGCCGAGATCCGAACCTGCAACCGTTATTTACAGCAAGAGTTGGCAGAGCTTCCATCATTGAAGGTGATTGTGGCACTTGGGCGCATCGCCCATGAGGCAGTCCTCGATGCACTACAACTGCGTCGAGGCGGTTTTGCCTTTGCCCATGCGGCCGAACACGTCTTGCCGGATGGACGTTGGCTCATCGACTCCTACCACTGTAGCCGCTACAACACTCAGACTCGACGGCTGACCTCGCAGATGTTTCATGCGGTGCTCGCGCGCGCGCAGCAGCTTGCGGCATGAGCGAGTTCGACTCGCGTGGCTTTGTCGATAGCCTGCCGAGACGACCCGGCGTGTACCGCATGTTGGCAGCAGACGGTAGCCTGCTCTATGTCGGCAAAGCAAAAAGTTTGCGTGATCGAGTGGGCAGTTATTTCGTGCCCTCGAATGTGCAACCCAAGGTGCAGACGCTCATCGCCCAGATTGCGACCATGGAGGTCACGGTTACACGCTCGGAAACCGAAGCCTTGTTGCTCGAGCACAATCTGATCAAGGCGTTGCATCCGAAGTACAACGTGCTATTACGCGATGACAAGAGCTTCCCTTATCTTTGGCTCGCGAGTGGTCATGCTTTTCCGAGGTTGTCGGTCTACCGTGGGTCGCGCAATCAGGCGGGACGATTTTTCGGGCCATACCCCAATGCCGGTGCGGTCAACGAATCGCTACATTATCTGCAAAAGGTGTTTCGTCTGCGTAATTGTCAGGACAGCTACTTTGCGCATCGCAGTCGCCCTTGTCTGCAGTATCAGATCGAGCGTTGCTCGGCACCCTGTGTCGGCTTGATCAGCGAGCAGGACTATGCGCGGGATGTGGGCGCTGCCGTTCGTGTGCTGGAGGGGCGCAACGATGAAGTGGTGCAAGATCTCGCGAGTCGCATGACCGCGGCAGCCGATACCTTGCAGTATGAAAAAGCGGCAGCGCTACGCGACCAGATTGCGGCTATCCAGCAGTTACAGGCCCAACAGGTCGTCGCCGCGGATGACGAGCGTGATGCAGATATCTTTGGACTCGTCATGGAGGGAGCGGGCTGCGCCATTTCGGTCATGAGCGTTCGTGGTGGCCGTAGTCTCGGGACTTTCGGGTTTTTTCCGACTGTGGGTATTGCGGAAGCCGAGGAGGTGCTGTCTTCGTTCATGATGCAGTACTACGCGGATCGTCCGCCCGCGCCCGAGCTCTACACGCCCCTCGCTTTGCCGGACGAGACGGCGCTGGCTGAGGCCTTGAGTGAGCTTGCTGGGCACAGCGTGCGCGTTCGTCGCGCACAACGCGGGCTTGCCGCGCGTTGGGTTGAGATGACAGTCGAGAATGCACGAGCGGCGTTACGTATGCGCATCGTACGCCGCGAGGGCTACGCGGACATGTATGCGGCGCTGCAAGCGTTGCTCGAGCTGCCTGCCTTGCCGCAGCGCATGGAGTGTTTCGATATCAGCCACATGCAGGGTGAGGGCACGGTGGCTTCCTGCGTCGTTTTTGGCCCTGACGGTCCGCTCAAAAAGGATTATCGGCGTTTCAATATCGAGGGCATCACCGGCGGCGATGATGTCGCAGCCATGCATTCGGCCATTGAGCGGCGCTACAAGCGGATTCGTGACGGCGAGATTCCTGCGCCGGATGTGCTGTGGATCGATGGCGGACCGACGCAGCTGGCTGCAGCGACCGAGCAGCTGGATGCGCTAGGGTTCAAAGAATTACCGGTATTCGGTGTGGCCAAGGGTGCAGATCGCCGCCCGGGTCAGGAGCGTATCCACCGCGG
>CAZHLL010000058.1:0-13233 GCA_964533305.1 uncultured Acidibacter sp. | reverse complement strand
GACGTCGATTGGCGGATCCTTGTTACTGTCGGTGCTGCTCGTTCCGGTGCTCGGCTCCAGTCTCTTCCCAAAAGCCGACACGCCGCAATTTTTGGTACAGATTGATACGCCCACGGGTACGAGCCTCGCCGAGACCGATCGCACGCTGCAATTTGTCGAGCGCGAGCTGCTGGCCATCCCGGGCGTGAAAGCCGTCTTTGCCAATCTTGGTCGCGGTAATCCGCAGATTTACTACAACCATATCCAAAGAAACGAGTCGGCCGCCTACGCCGAAGTGTTCGTGGTCGTTGAGCGCTTTGATAGCCGGCGCACACCCGCGTTGCTGGAAGAGCTGCGCGATCGTTTCGACAACCACCCGAGTGCGCGTATTTCGGTCAAGGAATTTATCAATGGCCCGCCCGTGTCCGCACCGATTGCCGTTAGAGTGATTGGACCGGATCTCGCGGTACTTGATGAGCTGTCGCGTGACATCGAAGCTCTGGTCGAAGCGACACCGGGTACACGCGATGTACGTAATCCACTCAAGTTCGCGCGCACGAATTTGCGACTCGTGACCGATACCGAAAAAGCGGCGCTGCTCGGCGTACCAGCCATCGAGGTCGATCGGGCTTTGCGCCTCGCCATTGCAGGCCTACCCGCGGGGACATTCAAAGACGAAGACGGCGAACAGTACCCGATCGTCGTGCGCTCGCCGCTTGAGCGTCGCGCCACCCTCGATACGCTGACCCAGGTACAAGTGACCTCATTGAGTGGCCAACTCATTCCACTCAGCCAGCTCGCGCGGGTCGAGTTCGAGCCGGCGCCAGTTTTGATCTCACGCTTCGCACGCGAGCGCGCAGTCACCATTAACTCACAGGTCGGGAGCGGCCAAAATACCGCTCAAGTCACCGATGCCGTGGTAGTAAAGCTCAACGAGTTTGACTGGCCACGCGGTTATCGCTATGTGCTGGGTGGTGATGCCGAGGCCGGGGCGGATGCCTTCAGCGGTATTGGTACCGCGATCATCGTCGCGCTGTTTGGTCTCTTTGCGGTGCTCGTGCTGGAATTTGGCAGCTTCCGCTCGACGCTCATCGTATTGACCGTGGTACCGCTCGGCATTGTGGGCGGCATGCTGATGCTGCTGCTGACCAATAATGATATCTCGTTCACGGCCAGCATCGGCTTCATTGCTCTGCTCGGTATCGAGATCAAAAATTCCATTTTGCTGGTGGACTTTACTAACCAATTGCGTGAAGAGGGCGTCCCGCTCGATGAGGCCATCGAGCGGGCGGGCGAAATCCGTTTCCTGCCGATTTTATTGACCACCGTCACGGCCATCGGCGCCCTGTTGCCACTGGCGGTGCAGAACATCGGACTCTATTCGCCGATGGCCTGGGTCATCATCGGCGGGCTCATCACCTCGACACTGCTGGCGAGACTCGTGACCCCCGTGATGTACAAGCTCATCCCGCCGGAGGGTCATGAGCCGCGCCATATCGAGCGAGGCTCTAACCCGGATGCATCAGGGGCGTTGCTATAAATTTGGGGTGCTCAGACCGTGTGGCGCCGAGATCATGACCTGCTAACCCGCCGTTTCAAGCTCCCAGATCACGAGCCCGCTGTGCCGTCGCACCCAGAACCCGGCACCGATCTCGATGAAATGGCGTCGTAGGCGCCGACGGTACCAATCCGCACTGCGCATCCAGACCTCGGGATCGGTACGATCCCGATCTGCCGTCTCGCGCCAGTCGCGCAGAGTCAGAGCGCCAAAGAAAAGCACACCTTGGCACAGCCGACCAAAATTGGCCAAAGCCAGCGACGCATCCTTGTCGTTGAGATACTGCATCACGTCATAACAGAGCACGAGATCAAACGGCTCTCGCGGACGATAATCGGCAATACTGCCTTGCACCCAGCCATGTCGTTGGCAAAGATATTCGCTGTATTCGAGCCCGACATAAGTCGCGCCGGGTAAGGCTCTAAGAAGAGATTCGCGCATCAAGCCAAGACCACAGCCCGCATCGAGCAGGGTATCAACGCGACAGCCCACATGCCGAGTGTACGCAGCGATCAACTCGGCACGTGCAGCCATTTCCGCCTTGGACGTGACCGACTTGGCGTGGCGACCGTAAAAGCGCTGATAGTAGGCGCGATCAAAACGCTCCGGCGCATCGCGCGCCGGGCCATCGGAACGTTTGCTCACACGATGCCTGCCAGTTTCCTCGCAATCTCGGCGACCTTGTCAGGATCGGCACGGGAAACCTCAGGGTATTCCATGAAACGCTCGGGAATTTTGATGGTGGCATCGATACCCATCTGGTCCGAACGAAATGCTCCGAACTGCGGGGACTTTTCGCAGGAGGGATCCAGAATCATTGGAATGCCGTCGGGCTGGATGATGGAATCTTTGGCAGGTTGCCAGCGCGTCATCATCGCCCACTCCACCTGTTTGAGATCGTAAGGGTCCACATCCGGACCGACGACGATCACGAGCTTCGCCGTGCGCCCCCAACGGCCGGCCGAGCCCCACACGGCGTGAATGACATACTTGCCGAAATTGGGATGCGGCTTGTTGAAACCGTCCACCGAAAGCTGCACTACGTAACACATGTTCGGTGTGACCGCGACATCATGCACTTCGGGAATTTTTTTGCGCAGATCGGATAGCACCTCACCCTCGACGGGCAGCAGCGCGATGTAGTTGTGATCGAACGGCGGTACCATTTCCATGGTGGCATGCCACATGGGATTTTTGCGGTGGGTGATGCACTTGATGCGCACCATCGGGAACACCTGCACTCGATCGTAGTATCCGACCGGGTTGGAGTGCCAGCCGATGGCCTCTAATTCTTCATGAATCACTTCGCCTTCGAGCACCCACTCCGCAGAGGCCGGCACTTCAAGGTCCACGGTCTCGCAGCGCACCATCTCGATGGGTGCACCACGCAGGCCACCCGCGAAGGCGGTCTCATCCACGTTGAAAGGCACCCCCGTGGCAGAGGCGAGATGCAATGCCGGGTCGCAAACACCCGCAATGGCGACCTCAAGGTGCTTACCCATCTGGGATGCCTTGAAGGTGTGACGCCCAATGTCGGAGAAAGGCGGGTTCCACCAATAAAAAGCGGCGAGGTCCGTCTTGGCACGGGCGGCAGGATAACTACCTCCCTGCGGATGAGTCGCATCCAAAAATTGCGTGAAACGATACCAACCACAATTGCGACCACCGGTTGCCGGATCTTTGGAGAAGGTCATGGCATTGGTGATGTACGCAGGGCCTTCTTTGCCAAACCACACATGCGGCAGCTGCTTGTCGAGGGAGACGTCGTCACCCTTGATGATCACTTCTTTGCAGGGGGCGCCTTTGGCATCGATCACTTTCGGCGCCAACCAGCGCGACGGATCAGCCAACACCTCGGAGTGATACAGCTTGGCCTCGCGCCAATCCCGAAAACCGATGGTCATGGCCGTGCGCTCACGGGTACCAAACGGATTGAAAATGATCGGGACACCCTCGGTATTAATCCCCTGCACCTTATTGAGGATCAGTGCAGGTCCCTCTTTGCTGCAGACGTAGTTCATCAGCGACTGCAGCTCGTTGGTATCGCGCCGACCATCGAAGGGCATATCCAGCCGCTTGAGTTGACCTTCGCGCTCAAGAAGGTCGAGAAATTCGCGCATGTCACGAAAGGCCATGATTACCCCCTGTGGTCGGTTCGACCCCAGAGCCTACTCCGCCGCCCGCCGCCGAGCCATGGTCTGTCGAAAACCATGACCTTAGATTGGTCGCAATGAACGAGGCCGTTGTCGATCCTATCGGCTTCGAGGTCATCATCGGACTGTTTGAGCACCCTTGGCACTGATTTTCAGCATCGATGAGGTTACGCCCATGACGGCCATCCAGGATTCATCCACCGCAGCACGCAAAGTGGCGATCATCACAGGCTCTGCCACCGGCGTCGGTGCAGCGGCCGCGATCATGCTGGCCGAACGTCAATGCAACGTGGTCATCAACTACACCCGCAGTCAACGCGAAGCCGAAGAGACGGCCGAGCAGTGTCGTGCGCGCGGGGCGGACGTATTGGTTTATCAGGGCGACGTCGGAGACGACACCCACTGTCGCGGCATGGCACAAGCCGCGATCGATCGCTGGGGTCGTATCGACTATCTCATCAATAATGCCGCGCGAACCAAGTTCAACCCCTATGAAAATCTCGATGGACTCAACGCCGACGATTTTCTTGCCATCTACCAAGTCAACGTGGTCGGTGCTTATCAGATGGTTCGCGCAGTCGCGCCGCACATGAAAAGACAAGGTCGAGGAGCGATCGTCAATAATTCATCGATCGGCGGCGTGACGGGTATCGCCTCTTCCATGGCTTATGCAGCCAGCAAAGCAGCGCTCAACATGATGACCCAATCGCTGTCGCTCGTGCTCGGGCCGGAGATTCGCATCAATGCCATCGCCCCTGGGGCTATTCAGACACGCTGGCTGCAAGGCGGGATGACACCCGAGCAATATCAGGCATTTTTGCTCAATGCGGCTGCGATGGTACCGCTGCAAACCGTGCCGACCGCCGAACAGATTGCCGAAGCCCTGATCTGGTTTCTGGAGGGAGCGAGCGTGGTCACGGGCGAAGTGCTCATGGTAGATGCCGGCCTGCACTGCGGACGACTCCCGCCGAGCTCGAGCAACAAAGCCTCCTGGGATAAATGAGTCTCTCGCGTCGCAGCCTACTGCAAGCGGCCGCGGCAGGCCTTGCCTGGCCGACGCTAGGCGCAACGAAGAGCCTTGCAGCCGCCAAAACCGAAACGGCTTCAAACGACAGGCTCGCCTTTGATAGCGGCGATGTCGTCGTTGGCTGCACGCTGCTCAATGATGCCGTCGATGATCACAAGGGTCGCGGACGTATCCTGCATTACGATGCCTCGCTAGGTTTGAAACAAACCTTGTGGCTCGATGACACCACGCACATCGTGCAAGGCCTGCACTTTTCACCAGACGGAAATCTTTGGGCGTTTGATGCTTTTGCCCATAAGGTGATCTGGTATGGTGCTGATGGCTACCGCCGCAACACCCCTGTACTCCCTGCTCGCTCATTTGCTCACGTCAATTTTGCAGCAGATGGTCGATATTTCCTTGGCGAAAACTTTGTCGGTGATCGATCGCGGGTGCGCCTCAAAACCACCTTGCCGTTCGTTCCGGGTACCCGTCGCTTTGGCGAAGGCCATCTTTACGAGTTCTCATCACGGCATGAGCTCAAGCAGGTTCACGCGACCCCCGTACATGGCGGTATGGGTGGATTTCAGGGACTGACATCGAGCGTGCTGACCGACGATGATGGCGTGTTGGTTTACACCTCGGAATCCGGCCCGCGAATCATGCGTTGGGATCTGCGCGAGCGCCGCGCCTTGCCCGATCTTGTCACCCACGCGGATGACAGTGGTCGGATGTTCTTTGAAATTCGTCTCGGGCCGAGAGGAACGCTGCTGGTATTGACGGGTCTTGCGATCGAGGAGTATGACTCGAATGGATCACTTCTACGCAGCTATCCGCTCGGTTCCTTTGGTTGGGCATCCATGAGCCAAGCGCGAAGAGATCAGGTGTATCTCAGCAATTTCTTCTCAGGGGAAATTGCCTGCGTCGACTTGGCAAGCGGACAGATCGTGGCACGCGCCGATACCGGCATTCGAAGATCCGCGTCCGGACTTGACGTTAAGATTTGATATCAGAGCGTAACGTCAACGCTTGATGTCCGCACCCACCGGGATCCGGCGTAATTCTTTGAAAACACTCTCGAGATAACGGCTGCGCTCAGCACGAATAGCAGCAAGGCCCTCGGCGTTAGGCTTGAACTGTTCGATTTCCTCTCGGCTCAGTACACCGCGCTGCTCAAGCAACTGCTCGGTGACCCAGCGACGCTCACGCTCGACCCACAGTTGCGCCGACACTTCCACCAACATCCGGATCGCAGCATCGACCACAGGATCCTGCAGATAAATCGGATCTTCTTCCGCAAGCGGTGTACCACCTTCCGGGGTTTCAGCCACGGACAGCGAACCAGTTCTGCATGTACCCGCTACCACCTGCGCGTTGACCGAGTGGCGCCGCATCGACATGGAAGCCGTATTTTTTCAAAAGGCCGTCAAAATCGCAGTCGCAGAAGTCCTGAGAATAGGGCTCACCGTTGTGTCGCGCATCAAACCAGCGGTGATAGCGCTGAAACGGGGATTTGTCGGCTGTGCGCGCGAAATCATAGACCGCAAAGATACCTCCGGGACGCGTGACCCGTGCCGCCTCGCGTATCGTGGCTTCAATGATTCGAACGGGCAGTTCGTGAAAGACGATGAATGCAAAGCTCAAATCAAAGTGGGCATCGGGAAAGCCCGTATCTTCGATCAACGCCTGTTTGAAGGTCACGTCATCGCCCAGCATCGCGGCGCGTCGATGCGCAACGCGCAGCATGGGGGCCGAGTAATCCACCCCCCACACCTCGGCGTCGGGAAAGCGCCGACGAAATGCGGTGGTGCTCTGTCCGACGGAGCAGGCAAGATCGAGCACTCGAGAGACCTTGCCATCCGGCGGTGCGGGTACGAGCCGAGTCAACTTGGCGTGTAACTGATCGGCATCATTGTCACCACGGAAAAAAACCTTGGTTCCGTAGTGATACAGGAATCCGGAAAGCTCATCTTTGAAATAACCGCCCGGCTGCAGATGAAAATGCACATTGACATAGGGCGGCGGCACCAATGACGGATCGAGCAGAAGGCGACCAGGGCCACGGCTTTCCCAGCGCGTAAGCTCCTCACGTAGCTGCGTACGCTGTGCCACAAAAGAATGGCTCAACGCATGCCATTTCATCTCTTGCTGCGTCCGCGCGAGACGATCGCGCAGCTGGCCGAGTGGCTGCCCCTGCACCCAAGCGCGAATCTGTTCCACATCGGACCAAGGCGTGCCGCGGCGCTCCGCCTCATCGATCAGCGCCTGATTCAGGCGATCTTCAAAGTCAGCGCCCTTGCCGAGAATGTACTCGCGAAAGCCCTCGACAAAATCCAGGTAAGCGACATCACTGCGCGTGGCGAGGGCGGGCAAACTGTCGACGGCGGAAGTCATGATCCCATCACCCTATCACAGGGGTTGAAGTACCGGATTGTAAGAGAACAATCCAATTCCCTCATCCGCGGCTCTCCCGCCGGTGCGTTGCGAGTAAGAATCGGTGTCGGTCGCATGAAACACTCTGCCGGCTTTGCGCGATTCGAGCACCACGAATGAAGCTCGCTCGCGCCGCGCAGACTCATAGCGATGGTAAGCCTCAGCGACCGAGTCGGCCGCGACAAAAGCCCGAGCGAGGACCACAGCATCTTCGATGGCGAGCACCGCACCATGACCGAGAAACGGCAAAATGGGATGGGCCGCATCCCCGAGCAAGGTCACCCGGCCCGAGCTCCACTTCGCGAGCGGCTCGCGATCAAAGAGCCCCCACTTGAAGAGCTGGTCCGGCGGAACGCGCTCCATGATCTTGAGCACCATAGGGGTCCAACCGCGGAACTCCGCCAGCAACTCATCTACCGTAGAGCGAATGGACCAACCTTCTTCAGTCCAGGTCTTGCGCTCGGCAAAGGCCACAAAATTGAGTAGCTCACCACCCCGCACGGGGTAACGATTGACCAAATGCCCGGGACCAATGAAGACGCCGGAAGGGGGCTGCAGGATTTCCGGCGGGACTTGGTCCATGGGCACGAGCCCGCGCCAGGCAATGTAGCCCGTATACTCAGGTTGCAGCAGACCAAAGATTTTTTGTCTGATCAGTGAACGCGATCCATCGGCACCGACCACCGCGTCGCAACGAGCTGTACTGCCATCACTGAAGCGAAGATCCACACCCGTCGCATCCTGCTGTAGCGACTGGCAGAATTTGCCGAGCTGAATGGCGCCGGGATCGTTGGCACGCACTGCCGCTGCCAACGCATCATGCAAGTCGGCGCGGTGGATCAGGTAATAACGCTCACCGTATTGCTCGAGCAATTTCTGACCACGATTGATCCAGCTCAGCGGGCGACCGTCAGCCCAATGGCGCACGCATTGATCTTCCGGGTGATACGCCTTGTGCTGCAGTGTGTCGTGCAGACCGAGATGGTTGAGTGCGTGTGCGGCTGTCGGGCTCAACGACAAACCGGCACCCACCTCGGCCAGGTGAGGCGCTTGCTCGTAAACGGCGACGCGAAACCCCTCTCGCTGAAAGGCGAGTGCCGCTGCCAGACCGCCGATGCCGCCGCCGACGATGCCTATGGTGGTGTTGGTATTCACGGCTGCTATTTCGCCTGAGTTCGTCGGGCGTCTGAAGCAACACGCCCGAGTCGTCCAGACTGCGGACAACGATGGCCGCGCAGCGGTAAAATGCGGTATGCCCAACACGCACTCCACGGCCAAACCCGCGACCACTCGTCGTCGCAAGAAGTCCGATCCCAGCATCGGCTTTGTGTCTCTCGGTTGCCCAAAGGCGCTGGTGGATTCCGAGCGAATCCTCACCCAGCTGCGTACCGAGGGATATCGCATCGCCCCAGACTATTCGGGTGCCGACCTCGTCGTCGTCAATACCTGCGGTTTCATTGATTCCGCCATTGATGAGTCGTTGGAGGCCATTGGCGAAGCTATTCAGGAAAACGGCAAAGTCATCGTGACGGGCTGCCTCGGTGCCAATCCTCAAAGAATTCTGCAGCAGCATCCCGAGGTCCTGAAAGTCACGGGCCCACATGCCTATGAGGACGTGCTGGCGGCCGTGCACGAGTATTTGCCACCGCGGCACGATCCTTTTTTGGACTTGGTGCCTGCGCAAGGCATCAAGCTAACCCCCAAACATTACGCGTATCTCAAAATCTCCGAAGGCTGCAATAACCGCTGCAGCTTCTGCATCATTCCGGATCTGCGCGGACGTCTTGCCAGCCGTCGTATTGATGACGTGCTGCGCGAAGCCGAGCGTTTGGTCGCAGCAGGCGTGCGTGAGCTGCTGGTGATTTCGCAGGACACCAGTGCCTACGGTGTGGATCTCGGTTATCCCGAGGCCACATGGCGCGATCGACTTTGGAAAACTCGTTTTCTGGATCTTGCCGAGGCGCTGGGTTCGCTCGGTATTTGGGTACGCATGCACTACGTGTACCCCTACCCGCATGTGGATGAGGTACTGCCGCTCATGGCCGAGGGCAAGATATTGCCCTATCTTGATATTCCGTTTCAGCACGGTAGCCCGAGCGTTCTCAAGCGTATGCGTCGACCGGCTCACGCCGAAAATACGTTGCAACGGATTGCAAACTGGCGCTCGATCTGTCCGGATCTGACCCTGCGTAGCACCTTCATCGTCGGCTTCCCCGGGGAAACCGACGCAGAG
The DNA here is from genome assembly GCA_964533305.1 of uncultured Acidibacter sp. Taxonomy (GTDB): domain Bacteria; phylum Pseudomonadota; class Gammaproteobacteria; order Steroidobacterales; family Steroidobacteraceae; genus UBA964. The sequence continues at coordinate 3,871 of CAZHLL010000058.1, read as the reverse complement.
TTCAACGAACTACTGCAATGGCTCAAAGAGGCCGACATTGATCGGGTGGGCGCGTTCACCTACTCCCCGGTCGAGGGCGCACGAGCTAACGCGCTGGCGGAGCATGTTCCCACAGAGCTGCAACAGGAGCGGCTCAATGCCTTCATGGATGTGGCACAGACCATCAGCGCTCGCCGTCTCAAAGAAAAAATTGGCTCATTGCAGACGATGTTGGTCGATGGGCTACAGCCCGATCCGCTCGATGCAAGCGCGATCATCGCTGTCGCCAGAACGCGAGGCGATGCGCCGGACGTGGATGGCATCGTACGCGTGCGAGGAGAGGTCTCCCAAGTTCAAATCGGCGACGTCATCACCGCACGCATCACGGCTGCGGACGCCTACGATCTGGAGGCAGTGATCGAGTAGCCCTCTTCTCGCAGCGGCAGCGTCCGTACACGCTGCCCACTCGCGGTAAAAATGGCGTTGCACACAGCGGGTGCCAGCGGTGGCAAGGCGGGCTCGCCGAGACCACTCGGAATGAAATCGCTCTCAATGAAGTGCACATCGATCTCGGGGGCAGCAGGGATCCGTAGCAACGGATAACGATCCAAGTTTTGTTCCTGAACGCGCCCGTTCTCATGGGTAATTTTTTGACCCATCATGGCGCTCAAGCCGTCGATGACTGAGCCTTCGCATTGCGCTTCGGCTGCGCTTCGATTGACGATCGGGCCCGCGTCGACAGCAACGGTCACACGATGCACGGTCACGTTCTGGTTGGCATCCACGCTAACCTCGGCCACCTCAGCCACATGGGTCGCGTGACTGAAATAGAACGCGAGCCCCAGAGCGCGCCCGGGTGGCAAGCTGCGGCCCCACCCGGCTTTTTCGCTGACGAGTCTGATCACATCAGCGGCACGACCTGTGTGTAACGCATTGCGGTTGCCGGGCTCGAGCCAACGCGGCTCGCCCAAAATTTCAAGCAAAAATTCCCGATGGTCTCGACCCGCGGCACTCGAGAGCTCATGCAGAAAGCATTGCAGCGGGAAGGCGACCGCGCTTGATCCCGGCGCGCGCCAAAATCCGCAAGGAGAGCGCCAAGGCAATAGGCTACGGCGCAACCGAGAATGCTCAAGCAACTGCACGAAGTCGGTTTCGTTCTTGAGATCGCCCCCCGTGACCGGGCGCTCACCATCCTGCGAAAAGGTCACAAAATGATTTTGCCAACCGGCAATACGACCGCTTTCATCGAGCCCTGCGGTGAGTGCATGCACGCCGCCTGGTCTCAAAAAATCGTGGTTCATGTCGTCTTCACGGGTCCACTGCAATTTCACCGGTCGACCCACACGGCGAGCGATGGCGGCCGCCTCACCCACATAATCATTCATCAGACGTCGACCAAAGCCACCGCCCACTCGGGGCTGATGCATAGTGATTTTTGATTCATCGAGACCGAGCACCTTGGCGGCTACCGTAATCGCACGCTGCGGCGTTTGACTCGGCGCCCAAATCTCGAGTTGATCATCTTCGCGATAATGAGCCACGCAACACTGAGGTTCGAGTTGAGCGTGCGACAAAAAAGCATAACGATAGGTCGCTTGCAACTGACGAGAAGCACGCCGAATTGCCTGCTCGGGGTCACCCCGCTCACCCACGATCTGCGCCCGCTCAGGTTCGGCGATTCTTTGATCGGCGGCAGCAAGTGCGGCTTTCCAATCGTCCGTCGCTGCCCCTGACAGATCCCACTCGACCTGCAGCGCTCGCCGCGCCTGCCACGCCGACCAGGTGTCGCCGGCAATAATGGCGACCCCTGCTCGAAGCTCCGTATCCTGACCATTACCCTCAAGCACAAAGGCATCAATGACACCCGGGGCACTTCGTACCGCCTCGAGGTCCACGCTTGCCACTCGCCCGCCGGCTTCAGGTGCACGCACATACATGGCATACACCATGTCCGGTAGTACCACATCGCTCGCAAACAATTTGGCGCCGGTGACGACGGCCAGATTGTCCACCCCCGCGACCCGGGTACCGAGCAGGCGATGATTGGCTCGGGGTTTAAGCTTGATCGTCGCCGCATCCGGCACAGGTAATCTTTGAGCTGCTGCGGCGAGATCACGATACGACGATCGTCGCCCCGTCGGCATATGAACGATGGCGCTTTGTTGCGCCATGCACTCCGTCACTGGAACGGCCCAGCGTTCCGCAGCGGCCGTGAGCAACATGTCACGCGCCACCGCGCCTGCGCGACGCAAAGGATCCCAGGCCCGCCAAATGGCAGTGGAACCCCCGGCCGCTTGGCGCCCAAAGCGCGCCTCGTCCACCGCGGACTGACGAATCTCGACATCGCTCCAGGCGACTTCCAGCTCTTCGGCAATCAACATGGGCAGGGACGTTTTGACTCCCTGACCAATTTCAGGCTGGGTGGCATAGAGCACGATCCCCGCTGCCGAAATCTGCAGGACCGCGTTGGGAGCAAAGATTTCACCGGTCGCGTCCGAGGGAGCGCCTGCCGTCTGGGCTGTGATGGCATCGGAAAATACGATGCCCAGCATCAAGCCGCCCCCCACCGATCCGGTCAGGCCCAGAAAGCGACGGCGATCGATTCGCGTGATGACAGTCATATACCGCTCATGATGACGAAGCGTCGGTGAGTGCACCAGTCAGCGTCAGGCACACCCCGCAGCGCAGCGTGATGTCTTTCTTGTCGAGGTCTGGCCCAAACGCCTCGATTCCATTCGCCGCCCGCTGCTGCAAATCCTGGGTGGTCTGAGCCGAGAGCACCACGATCACGTGGGTGTCATCTTCGATGGCAAAGGGAAATTCATGCCAGGTCCCGCGATGCAGGCTAATGCCGGTGTCTCCCTCGAAGCGAAAGGCCCGGACGGCATCGAGATCCGGCAGCTCGCCCGCTGAGGGCGGTGCGAACACGGCTAAAAATGGTTTATTACCAAGCGGGATAAAGGTTTGGGTGTGGCCGGGATGACGCTCGAGGTAGCGCACTTCGAAAGGCCGGCGATCGATTCGCGCCAAAGAAAATTCGACGGCGGAGTCACTCTGAAAATCGATCTGCCGACCGGTGGCGACTTTACCCGCGTAATAGTCGAGTGCCATTGGGCGCACCGCTGCACGCGGACCCAGCAAAGTGCCAAACGGAGCGATCGCCTCGGCAGTGGCAGGTTCAACCGATACTGGTCTTTGCAGCATGACTCATTCCCTTCGCCGCCAGAACTGGCTGAATCATACTGCCTCAGGATGGCATGCAAGAACCGAATATATCGAGCTCATCTCGCTTGGCCGGCAGCGTGATATCCAGCAACCCGAGTACCGAGTGAAAGAAATGGTCGTGCGACAGCGGCTTATGGGTCTGCTGTCGAACACAACCGAGATCGAGCCCCATTCGCGCGACTAGGCCGTCGCTCGACCAAAATACCATTGGCACCCGTAGTTGATCGAGCGGAGCCACCGAGTACGGAATCGCATGCAAGAACAAACCGTTTTCGCCCAAGGACTCACCATGATCCGATACATACAACATACCGACATCCAACTGATCGGTCCGCGCGGCCAGTCGAGAAATCGTCTCGGCAACCAAGTAATCGGTGTAAAGAATCGAGTTGTCATAAGCGTTGACGATCTCGTCACGTGAACAAAGGGCAAAATCGGTTTCTCGACACACGGGGGTGAAGCGCTCGAATTCTGCAGGGTAGCGCAAGTGATAACCCGGGCCATGACTGCCCAGCATATGCATCACCACGACCATATCTTGATTAATGGTCGATAACTGAGTCCACATGCGCTCAAAGATCGCGCCGTCGAAACAAGGAGCGCCTTCGGGGCAAAGAGCTGCCTGCTCTTGCGGGTCGGCACGTAGCTCGGGCCAGTTGCAACAGAC
>CAZHLL010000057.1:0-13304 GCA_964533305.1 uncultured Acidibacter sp. | reverse complement strand
CCCGCACGGAGGTACCCGAAGCCGCGCTTGCTGCCACCAAGGCGCGCAGACCCGGCTGACCCGTGCGCGGTACATCGAGGGCCGCCTCCACCAAGGCGCGGCCCTTTTCAGGCGCCGGTGGTACGCCAAACACATGCAGCCCTTCAACGATCAGCCGCTGCTCAATTTCTTTGAGCCATGCTTGCGCCCGCGCACGATAATCTTCCAGCGATTCTCCCTCGGCACGTGGCTTATCCGGCAGCGCACCCTGCAACTCATCAGTAGAATCATCCAGACGCGCTGCAAGCTGTGCGAGCTGCTTGTAAGTGCCTGCCCGCGCATACGGAGGTACCGCATGACTGATCACAGTGGCATAGCCTCGACGCCGTGCAATAGCCGCTTCGGCGGGATTGTTGAGTGGATAAAGATAGAGATGCGCGAAACCCCCGAGTAGCGCATCGGGCCAGCAGTCAGCGGTCAACGCCGCTTGCAAACCGGGCATCCACTCCGCCGTGCCATGCATACCGACGTGTACCAAGGCATCGGCGGCGAAACCATGCTTGAGCCAGGAATAAAACCCCACGTACTGATGGTGCGGAGTGAAACTGCGCTCGAACAAGAGTCGCATCGGATCACCGGGCACTCCCATCGGCGGCTGCAAGCCAATGACGACGTTGCCAAACTCGAGCACGTCCAGCCGTAAGGCATCACGCCCTGCCGCGGCGATGTCGCCGGGCGCTGCGCCCCAGAAATCATCGATCCGATCGAGCGTTTTGCCCTGTACCATACGCCTGAAATCTTTGAGAGTGAGCTTTATTCCAGCCTCACCTCGCGAGAGCACATCCAACTGCCGTGACAAACTGACTGCATCGAGCGGCGCATCACCGATGTCATAGCCCTCGGCGGCCAGCCTGCCGAGTATGGCCACCAGCGATTTCGGCACATCGAGCAGGGCTGCCGTGCCGGCCTTGCCCATACCGGGCGGATAGTCGTACACCACCAGAGCGATCCGTTTTTGCTCAACCTTCTTGTGTCGCAGCTTGACCCAAGACTCCACCTGATCTGCCGCGCGTTGCACTCGATCGGGCAGCACATGCAGCGCCCCATCGCGCACCGCACCGAGGGCGAGCGAATGAGCGACACCATCCATCTCTGGCAAGTCATACATCACGACGGACTGCATGGCATGCACACCGCGATCGCGCCACTCGTTCTCATCCTGCATCAGCAAGGGCTGCATCACGAAGTACGGCACATCGAGCGCGGCCAGCAGATCAGCCGCCGTCTCATGATAATGACCCGGCTTGGTGGACGCCGCCGGACCGCCCACGACCGAAAATCCCATGGTCGAGACGAAGGCATCGATCGGTTCATGCACCAGCCATTCACGGATAGCGACATGCGCCTCGATACCCGAGACAAACACGGGCAGCACGGCGAGCCCTCGCGACTCCAAGCCCTCAATGAATTCACGCAGATAAGGCAGTCGCTGCACCACATGCTTGCGCATGGCAAGCACGGCCACCTGCGGCCTATTCTTTGAATGTTTCTCGTTTGACTTGGCAGCGGCTTTTTTTCGGGCTGCATGCCAGGCCTTGGGGTTATCGTAGAGAATCCCCGTGCGAGCATCAAAACATCCCATCAAGGGGATCACCCTGAGCGGCTCGACCGTGATCTCTGCTTGCAGCACATCGCGCATGATCAACCGCAACATCTGCGTCAGGTTGCCGACGTCCGGCTGATTCCAATACAAATTGACGCTCAACCAGGTGCGAAATCCAGCCATTTTCTTTGGCACCAAGGGCAGCATCTTGGCGGCGATCTTGACCAGCTTGGCATAAGTGTAGAGCGTATCCTCATCGCGACCACGGGTGACCAAGCGCATCAAGGCCTGGATGACCTTGGGCGGCTCGCTCTTGCGCGCTTTGAAGCGATGCTCTCCCACGCGCGTCAATGCCATGACCTCAGGCATGCTCTCGTAGGCGAACACGGCCTTCGCCCGACTCTGTTCGAGTGCCGACTGCAACCACTCGGCTTGTGGACGCATGTTGATGAGACTCAGGAACACCACGTCGCTGTCGTGCAACGCGCGTTGCAGGCTCGCATCACCCTGATCGATGTGACCCTCGTGGAAGCGCTCGATGTGGCAATCAATGCTGTCCGCCTTCAGTGCGGCGCGGATTTCGTCCCACACGGCTCCATTGAAGCGCTCGATCCCCACCACGAACGTCATGCGATACATGCCAGCCTCGCTTCACCGCTATAACGCCCAGCCAAAGGTATGCCAGCTGGACGCTTTCGATTGTCAACTCTAATTGACATAATGGCCGAGTAAGCGCCGGGGTGCAAACTTGGCGCCCATTCGCGTCGGAGGCACATGGCAGCTCGCAATCCATTCCCTTTCACGGCCATCGTTGGTCAGGAAGAACTCAAACTCGCCCTGTTGCTGAGCGTGATTGACCCCGGCATTGGCGGGGTGCTGATCACCGGCCATCGGGGCACGGCCAAAAGCACCGCGGTGAGGGCGCTCGCCGAGTTGTTGCCACCCATGTCGGTGGTGGCAGGCTGCCCTTATCAATGCGACCCGATCGCCCCGGCCGCGCTCTGCCCCCACTGCCAGGGCAAGGCGTCTGGCAAGGCCATGCGGCGTCCGGTGCCCGTGATCGATCTTCCCCTCGGCGCGACTGAAGACCGGTTAGTGGGATCGGTGGATATCGAGCGAGCCTTGGTCGACGGGGTACAAGCCTTTTCCCCCGGCCTGCTGGCTGCTGCCAATCGCGGCTTTTTGTATATCGATGAGGTGAACCTGTTGGAGGATCATCTCGTCGATGTGCTGCTCGATGTGGCCGCAAGCGGGCTCAATGTGGTCGAGCGCGAGGGGCTGAGCGTACGACACCCGGCGCGATTTGTTCTCGTTGGCTCAGGCAACCCTGAGGAGGGTGATTTGCGACCGCAACTGCTGGATCGCTTTGGCTTGCACGCCCGTATCCGCACGATTGACGACATCACCCAGCGCGTCGAGATCGTCAAACGTCGATTGGCATTCGAACAAGAGCCGGCTGCACTCGCCAAAGATTTCCAGCGCATGCAAGGCAGCTTGCGCAAGAAACTGTCTGCCGCCATCGCGCTACGACCGACCGTACAGTTGCAAGATTCCGCACTGCTGCTCGCCGCCGAGCTTTGCGATCGACTGGCCATCGATGGTCATCGTGGCGAACTCGCGGTCAGTCGCGCTGCCATGGCGCTCGCCGCCTTTGAGGGCGCGCGCGAGGCGACGCCCTCGCATGTGCGCAAGGTGGCCGGCCTCGCGCTCGCCCATCGCTTGCGCAAAGACCCCCTGGAACCAGCCACGGACGATGAACGCGTGACGCGCTTGCTCACCGAGATGGCGGATCGTTAACGAGCCCCCGCATCCTCAAATGATGACTGCCCTACCTTTGACGGCGCTGGTGGCGCTCGATGAGCCCAAACTGGCGTTGCTGTTGCTCGCGGTGGAACCCCGTCTTGCTGGGGTCGTGTGGGCGGGCCCTGCCGGCAGCGGTAAAAGCGCCATACTCGATGGCTATCGACAACTGCTACCGGCGACGCCGGTGCTTACTCTTCCTTTGGGCGCCGACGAGGAAGCCCTGCTGGGCGGTACCGATCTAGAGGCCACGCTGCAGCGTGGCGAACGCGTGATCCAACCGGGACTACTCGCGCGCGCGCACGGTGGCGCGTTGATGGTCGACAGCTGCAATTTGTTGCAGGATTCGGCGACCAATGTGCTGATGAGTGCGCTCGATCAGGGCGTTTTGCACCTAGAGCGTGAGGGGCTCAGTCAGCGGCTCGAGGCCCGCTTCGCGCTGTTGGCCACTTTCGATCCGGCTGAAGGCAGACCTCGCAGCCACTTGCTTGATCGTATCGGCCTGATCGCGCAGATGCCAGCACTCAAAGAATCCCATCATCGCCGCGCCATCATCGAGCGGCATACTGTTGAATGGAACGCTTTTCAGCAGGGCACCGGAGCGAGCGACTGGCAGGATGAGCTCGAGATGCTGCAGGCTCTCGTGCAGATGGCCCGTGCACAGTTGCCGACCGTGCAAATCACGCCGGCACAGATTAACGAATTGAGTACAACCGCCCTCTCTCTTGGCATCGAAGGACATCGAGCTGATTTCTTTGCCCTGCTAGCAGCCCGTGCCAGCGCTGCGCTGGCCTTGCGCGACGAAGTCGATGATGCCGACCTGCAGGTTGCCTTGCGCTATGTGCTGCTCCCCCGAGCCACACGCCTGCCGCCCATCGCCGCGCCCGAGCCCACGGAGGTATCTGCACCCGAGTCAGCTGCACCCGAGTCAGCTGCACCTGCTGAAGCTTCCGCCCAGCCAAGCGATGGCACCCACGAGGAAGCCGGCCATGAGAGCGCTCTCCCTGCGGCAGACCAGCTAGCCTTGACCCCGCAAATTCTTGAAGCGGCGGCCGCCGAGTTACCTTCCTTGTTCGACTCGCTGCCCTTTCATCACCAGCAACACGCCGCTAGCGGCTCGCGCGGCAGTACCACCGGACAACGCGGACGCCATGTCGGATCAAGACCGGGGACCGCGCGAGAAGGAAAAATCGACCTGCTCGCCACCCTGCGCGCCGCCGCGCGCTGGCAGCGCCTGAGATCCGGTCCCCGCCGAGTCAAGATTCAGGCGGATGATCTACGGATCAAACAATTTCGTAGCAAGGCAGGTGCACTATTCATTTTTGCTGTTGATGCGAGCGGCAGTATGGCGCTCAATCGAATGCGTCAGGCCAAGGGCGCCGTGCATGCGATGCTTGAACAAGCCTATGTGAATCGGGACCGTGTCGCCCTGCTCGCCTTCCGCCAGCAGGCCGCAGAGATTTTGCTGCCACCCACCAACAGCGTGGAATTGCTACGTCGCGCCGTAGACCAACTACCGACAGGCGGCGGCACACCGATTGCGGCGGCACTTTTGAGCGCGCTCGATCTCGCCTCGCAGGCGCGTCGTCGCGGCTGCCATCAGGTGGTGTTGGTGTTGCTGACGGATGGCCGCGCCAATATCGGTCTGCGAGTCGAACGCGCACAAGTGGATGAAGAGCTGCAGCGAGTCGCACGCCAAGTGGCACTCGAGGGCATCAAAAGTCTCATAATCGACACTCAAAGAAATTTTCTCTCGCAAGGGGCCGCTCAGAAGCTTGCCTCCGCCTTGGGCGGCCAGTACCTCTATCTACCGGGCGCCCGTGGCGATGTCATCGCCACGGCGATTCGCGGCGCCACCGGTGTGGCACCCCACAGCTCAGCCCGCCATGTCGTACAGCCGCCCGGTGCGCGTACGCAAAAACTCGGTTAACGAGATCTCCTCCTGCTTCAAAAACCCCCGCGCAGGTAGTACACCCCCGCGGACGAGTTCGATGGTCGCGACCACCGAGCCGGCCGTGGTCCAGGCAATCGCGGTGCGCGCACGACCATTGATCACTTGTGGCGTGTAGGCGCGGACGAACTCGCGCCGCTGCAATCTGCCCTCCCGCCAGCCCTCGGCGGCAGCATGCACATAGACCACATCGGCATCGACCGGTGGCTTGGCATTGGCGAGGATCTCGCCAGCCAGTTCGCGCCGTTCCCGCATCAACAACTCATGGAAGAAGAAATTCATCAACGCCACGTGCCCGGGATACCGCATCGTCTTGTAATCGAGATTCTCGATACGCCCTTCAAAGGTTTCGCACATCGTGCCAAGACCGCCCGAAGTGGTAAACGCCTCCAGCTTGATGCCGTTGACGTAGACCGTCTCGATCCACTCCATGGCCGAGACCGACTTGCGCACCCCTTCTTCGATGACTTCGCAATCATTGAGATACTCATTGACCACTCCCTCGGGTGACCAATTGAAGGCATAACCGAGCAAACCCGTGGGATTCTGCGGCAGCGCCCCCACCCGCAGCCGGATCGATCGAACCCGATCAAACTGCTCGGCCAAATGCGCACCGACAATACCGATGAAGCCGGGTGCGAGCCCACATTGAGGCGCCATCAGGCCTTGGGCCGTGAGCGCGAGCTCGCGAATGTGCCGCGTGGTCGGCACATCTTCCGTCAAATCAAAGTAATGAATCCCTGCCTGATGGGCCAAGGTCGCAACGCCCTGGTTCAGCGAATAAGGCAAACAGGAAAGGACAGCCTCTTGCGACTGCAGCAACGCTGCCATGGAAGATGGATCGCTCACATCCACCTTCGTGATCGGCAATGCACTCTCAACGACGTGATTGTCAACCGCCGTCACCTCAAAGCCCGCTTCCTGCAGCAGCTCGGCTGCGAGATGACCGACTTTACCCAGACCCAATACCGCGATTTTTTTGAACATGGATCACTCCAGCTCGAAACTGACGCCCTGCGCGAGCGGCAAGGCATCGGAATAGTTGACCGTTGCAGTCTGACGGCGCATGTAGCCTTTCCAGGAATCCGAGCCACTTTCGCGACCGCCACCGGTGTGTTTTTCGCCACCGAAAGCACCACCAATCTCGGCGCCCGATGGGCCGATATTGACATTGGCGATGCCGCAATCAGAGCCGCCCGCGGCCAAAAATCGTTCAGCTTCGCGCAGATCGCGCGTGAAGATGCAGGACGAAAGACCTTGCAGCACATCATTCTGGATCGCAATCGCCTCGCTCAGCTCTGAGTACTCGAGCACATAGAGGATCGGTGCAAACGTCTCATCGCGAACGACCGCCGTCTGCTGCGGCATCTCGATCAGCGCGGGCTCCGGATACCATCCGCCTGCAGGCACGGCACTCTCGCGCCGTCGACCACCCAAAAGCACTCGCCCTCCTTGCTGCCGAGCCTCCGCGACCGCTGCCAGCATACGCTCACCCGCAGCGGCATCGATCAAGGGCCCGATCAAAGTTTTCGGGTCCCGCGGATCGCCGATGCGCAGCGCCGGGTACACCTTGCTCAGCCGCTGCAACAACGTCTCGCGCAAACTCTTGTGCACGATCAAGCGCCGCAGACTCGTGCAACGTTGACCTGCAGTTCCCACCGCGGAGAACACGATCGCCCGCACGGCCAGATCGAGATCCGCACTGGGGGTCACGATCATGGCGTTATTACCGCCGAGCTCGAGAATGGAGCGCCCAAAACGCGCGGCTACCTTGGGGCCGACGATCGCACCCATCCGGGTGGAGCCGGTCGCAGAGAGCACCGGCACCAGCGGGGAGTCGACCAAGCCCTCGCCAACCTCGGCGCCGCCGTGCACACATTGTACGAGACCCGCCGGCGCGTCACCGAAGCGCCGCAAGGCACGATCAAAGATTTTCATGGTGGCCTCGGCACAGCCGGGTGTTTTCTCAGACGGCTTCCAGATCACCGGATTGCCGCATACGAGCGCGAGTGCCGCATTCCACGCCCAAACCGCCACGGGGAAGTTGAATGCCGAAATGACCCCGCAGGTGCCCATGGGGTGCCACGTCTCCATCATGCGATGCTGCGGCCGCTCGGAGACGATGGTGAGACCATGCAACTGGCGTGAGAGGCCCACGGCGAAATCGCAGATGTCGATCATCTCCTGCACTTCACCGAGGCCCTCCGAGACGATCTTGCCTGCCTCGCGCGTGACGAGTGCCGCAAGCTCCTGCTTGGCTGCGCGCAACTCCTCACCGAAAAGCCGAATCAACTCGCCACGCCGTGGCGCAGGCACCTCACGCCAGAGCAAAAAAGCCTTTTGCGCAAGCTCAAGCTGGCTTGCGACCAACTCCGGTGTCGCCACGGTAACTGTGGCAACCGGTGTACCGTCAATTGGCGAAAAACTGGTCAAGGTACTCATCTGCCTCTCCGAATATCGCTCGATCAAAAATCAATCGGTAGTGACTTTCGCCTTGGCACCCTAGGATAGCCACAGGCACCGGTATGTTTTGTCGCCATCATAATCTCTGGCCTGTTTGTCCGGGTCAAAACGCCGCCCCGCTCTTGGGTCCGTGCCGCGTCCGGCCAGGTACAACCAATTGCCGTGATTACTATAAACGTCGTAGTCAATGAGGCAGTACTCGAACCAGGCAGCACCGGCGCGCCAGTCCCCGTTCAAATCATTAACCCAGAAGCTCGCCACATTCTGTCGCAATCGGTTGGAAAGATACCCCGTACCAGCAAGCTCTCGCATGCCTGCGTCAATGAAATCGACTCCGGTCCTGCCAAATCGCCAGCGATCAAAGTCCGGCTGCGAAAAATCGGGCGTTACCCGCTCGGATAGCCCTCTCGCACGAAAGAGTCTATGGCCGTGCTGTTGATGCAGAAAGCGGAAATAGTCCCGCCACCAGAGCTCAAACCCAATCCAATACGTGCTCTCGTTCGCCCCAAAACGATCTTCATGACGTTGCAAAGCCTGCCAAATGACCCGCGGCGACAAGGCGCCAACCGCAAGCCAAGGCGACAACTTGGTCGAGTAGCCCGTACCCTGCAAACCATTGCGGGTTTGCTTGTAACGCTGCGGCAGATCACTCGCAAAATATTCCTCAAGATGCGCGAGCGCCGCCCTCTCACCCCCCTGATAGCGAGGCTCAAAGAAAGGAAAACTGCTGCGTGGGTCACACGTCCGCACCTCGTCGGCCACGGAAAAAACCCGCGCGGCATGCTCCTGCTCGGATGGCGCCCATCCGAAGGCCAACAGGCTTGGCCCCAAAGAGGCTGGCCACTTGGGTAGCTCTGCTGGGGTGGGTATCGGAGGCGGCGGCGTGACCTTGGCGCGCTCGATGCGCCGTCTGAATTCGCTGAACACCTGCGGCAACGCCTGCACGGCAAAGGGAAGATCCTGCGGTTCGAGCAAACTCGACTGCCACAATGTCGTGACCCCAAAACCCATCGCCGCCCCGAGTGTGACCAGCTCGGTGACTTGGGCCTCTTCCTCAGGTGCTGCAATCTCTTCGCAGTACACGTTGGTTGCGGCTAATGCGTAAGCCAGCTCGGCGATTTTTTTGGGTGCATCGCCCTCAGTAATCCAAAGAATCTGGTCATGCTCGACCAAAGAAGAGTGAAGCCCCGCAAGGCTATCGATCGTGAAATGACGTCGATACAAACCCATCCGCTTGAAACCCCAGCGCAGCTCTTCATCATGAACCGGGTCGTGCACGTAGACGAACACGATGCAACGGTGATGATCGAGCGCCGCCTGTAGCGGCCGGTGATCCGTCAGACGCAGATCCTGGCGAAACCAAACGAGAGCAAGATCGCCCGCACCGTTCACGCCTTGCGCCCTGCCCTGCGACAACGCTCACTACAGTATTTGACCTCGGACCATACCCGCTCCCAGGCTTTGCGCCAGCTCATGGGTCGTCCGCAGACCGTGCAGGGCTTGCTCGGCAAAAAAGACTTGTTGCCTCGATGCACGGGCTTATTGCCGCGATGCGAGTCCATGCGCGACAGCGAGAATTCTTTGGGCCTGCAAAAGATGTGGTCGGTCAACGAGCTTACCGGCAAGACGCAACGCACCCGCATCCGGCACCTCGGCGAAGGCTTGCTGTACGGCTTTCGCCCAATTCACCTCGTCCGCGGATGGAGTGAAGGCTTCGTGAATCGGCGCAATCTGCGCCGGGTGGATGGCCAGCTTGCCGATGTAGCCCGCCTGGCGCGAGGCGCGAGCCCGAGCCGCGAAGGCCTCAAGATCTCGAATCTCGGTGTCCACCGTATCCATGGCCATGACCCCTGCCGCCGCCGCCGCCAGCTGACACTGGACGCTCGCCCACTGATAGGCCGGCAGGAATTGCCCCGCCGCATCCCGATTGACCGCCGCCCCCAACTCCGCCGCCAGATCCTCCGCACCCCAAGTCATCGCCAGCACTCGCGGCGGCGCTGGCACGAAAGAGGCCATGGCGAGCATGGCGCCCGCCGTCTCGGTAATCATAGGCAGCAGTCGGATACCACCCGGCGCGAAACCTTGCGCGCACTCGAGCGCCTGCAGCCAGTGATCCACCTGTAGAACGTCCGCTCCATTGCGCGCCTTCGGCAGCACGATCCCATCTGGACGACCCGGCAGGACGGCGCATAAATCGACCAGTGCCTCACCCGCAACCGGGTTGATGCGAACCCAAAGCGGCACCCTGCGTGCGGCCGAGGCGGCAGCGCTTTCCGCCAAAAAGGCGGCAATCGCTTGCCGGGCTAAGGGTCTCTGCGGCGGTGCGACCGCATCCTCCAGATCCAGAATCACACCATCAGCGCCACTCGCCACGGCCTTGGCGAAGCGCTCGGGACGATCTCCGGGCACAAACAACATCGATCTCATAGCGCATTCCTGTGACTGACTGGGCTCAAGGGTACAGGATGGCGAACCACATCCATATCGGATCGATTCCCCGGTGCGGCAAGACATTGCCGCGGTCTGACGTGGCACAGTTCCGCCACCTTAGGACCCAAGGCTGATGACCTTACGGAAGCGACCGCCGTAGGGCAATGAGCCGAACTCGAAAACGTGACCTCAGTCACGGTTTGAGTTTGGCCGTGCTCCATGTATCGATCCCTGGAGGATCCGCTGATGTCGCTGATCATCAACACCAACATCTACTCGCTGATTACCCAGCGCAGTCTCGCCACCACCAATGCCCAGCTGGCCCAAGCGGCCCAGCGGCTGGCGACCGGACTTAGAATTAATAGCGCGCGAGACGATGCCTCGGGGCTCGCAATCGCCACCCGGCTCACCACGCAGATACGCGGCCTTAATCAAGGCATCCGCGGGCTCAGCGACGGTATTTCTTTGGCCCAGACTGCCGAAGGCGGCATCGATTCGATCAGCAACAATTTACAGCGCCTGCGCGAACTCGCGCTGCAAGCGAGCAATGGCGTGCTCTCGGATTCAGATCGCGCGGCGCTGCAATTGGAGGCGGCGCAGGTGCGCAGCGAGATCGGTCGAGTCGCAGCCCAAACCACCTTCAATGGGCGTCCGCTGCTTAACGGACAATTGACCGCAGGACAATTCCAGGCGGGTCCCAATTTGAGCGACACCCTGCCCTTTGCCGGGATCCGAGATCTATCGGCCAGCGCGCTCGGATTTGAGCTCTCGCTCGGTGAAGCGCAGTGGATCGGCGAAGGGCCCGGCAACACGCCGGGCTTTACCGTCAACAACCTCGGCATCCTTACGACCGGGACCCCCGTTGCCCAAACCTTGACCCTGCTGGGCGATGTCTATCAGCTTGGCACCTTCGCCCCGAGTGCGCAGAGCCTATCGCAGGCGATCAATGCACTGAATGTGCCTGGCCTCGCCGCCAGCACCAGCACCAACGTGTTGCAAGGGACGGTGAGCTCCTCCTACAGCAATTACTTTGATCCCGAGGGCGTACTGACCCTGAACGGTGTGGATGTCAGTTTGCAGGGGCTCAGCAACAACTCCTTGTCGCAAAATATTGATCTGGCCGTGGCCGCGATCAACGCTGTCAGCAACGAGACGGGTGTTATCGCAAGTAATGGTGTCGGCCAAGGGCAGGGGCTGGTATTGACCGCCAACGATGGTCGCAACATCACTGCTCTCTTTCAGGCTACCGACATCAATGTCACACCGACCAGCTCCGGCGCAGGCCCGGGTAACGTGCCGGGCTTTACGGAAACCAACATCACCGTGGACCCCGGCATCGCGACGGCCAATTACAGCATTACGGTGCTGGGAGACACCTATTCCCTCGGCGAATTGTCACTCGATGCCGGCACCCTGACCCAGGCGATATCACAACTTGGGATCGAGGGCTTGGAAGCCACCGCCAATGCCACCGTGCTCAATGGCAGCACCGACACGGGCTATCAAAATTTCTTTGATCCCGAGGGCACGCTGACGCTCAACGGGGTTGCAATCACTCTAACGGGGTCGAGCACTAACACGCTCGATCAAAATGTGGCTCTCGCTGTGGCGGCCATCAACGCGGTCTCAGACCAGACAGGCGTCATTGCGAGCAACGGCGTCGCCAATGGCCAAGGACTGATCCTGACCTCGCCCGCGGGTGGCAATATTCAGGCGGAATTCACGCCCAGCGACATCAACGTCAACATGGTCTCCTCGGGCGAAGGCCCCGGCAACGTACCGGGCTTTACCGCGACCAACACGGCTGTTCCGACCCAAGCAGGAACCAGCAGCAAATCCATCACGGTCTTGGGACAGACCTATCAGCTCGGCAATTTCAGCGCATCAGCAGATACGCTGGTCACTGCGATCAACAGTCTCGGCATCGAGGGCCTGAGTGCGGTCGCCAATGAAAATATCATCGTGGGCGCAGCTGACACAGGCTATCAAAATTTCTTTGACCCAGAGGGCCTCCTCACCCTGAATGGCGTCGAGATTACCCTCAGCGGATCGCGCAGTAATTCACTGAGCCAAAACGTGGATCTCGCAGCGGCGGCCATCAATGCGGTCTCGTCCCAAACCGGCGTTACCGCGAGCAACGGCGTCGGCAACGGCCAAGGGCTCGTGTTGACGTCTGCCGACGGTGGCAACATCAACGCGCAGTTCACACCCACCGACATCAACGAAGACTTCGCCATCTCGGGCGAAGGCCCGGGTGATGTCCCGGGCTTCATCGCCGAGACTACCGTCACCGCCGGTACCACGCCGGTCGCTCAATCGGTCTCGGTACTCGGCACCAACTACAACCTCGGCACCTTTGCCACGGGCGGCCTCAATCTCGCCAATGCTGTCAATGCCGCGAGTATCCCGGGTCTTGCGGCCTTCGCCTCCGCCACCACCGTCGAAGGCTCGCAGGATTCAAGCTATTTCCAATACTTTGATCCACAGGGCATCCTAAATATCAACGGGGTGGACATCACCCTGCAAGGCAACAAAAACAACAACCTGTCGGCGAATGTGGCCAATGCCATTAACTCCATCAACGCCGTCTCGGATCAAACGGGCGTCGTGGCTCAGAATGGTCTCGGCCAAGGCAAGGGGGTCATCCTGACGGCGGCCGATGGCCGAAACATCACCATCGATTTCACGGCGACTGATATCAACGATGACCCGGTCGACGATTTCTTGACCACGGCGGGTAACTTTGGCATCAGTCTGACCGGGCCGCAGGGCGCGAGCTCCGATGTCCGCTTCGAATTCACCGCGCCAGAGGGCGTCACCTCCGGCCAGATCGTGTTCAGCAACAGTACCAACCTCGGCACCACGACCTTCGATGTGGTCGGCAACATCGTTGATAACGACCCTGCGCCCAACCTGCAATCCACGGCGGCCAACTTTGGTCTCGCCACCACGGCAGTCAATGGCCAAAACAGTAGCTTCAACTTGTCATTCGTGGCACCTGAGGGCGTGACGAGCGGCGCAGTGGTGGTCAACTATGGTGCGGGCTTGGGCAACTCCACGTTCAATATCGTGGGCGAT
>CAZHLL010000056.1:0-13821 GCA_964533305.1 uncultured Acidibacter sp. | reverse complement strand
CTCGGGCGCGCGTTACCGGATCTATCGGCACTCGATCAATTGATTGCCGCGGGTAAGCTCGGCCGAAAATCCGGCGCGGGGCTTTACGCCTGGCGCGACGGCAAAGTCATCAAGCCCGCGGTATCGACGCAGGCGGCACCGTGCCCGCCGGACGTGTCGGATCGGCTGATGCTGGCGCTCGCCAATGAGGCGGTGGCTTGCTGGCGCGAGGGCGTGGTCACGGACGTGGATTTAATCGATGCCGGCATCGTCTTTGGCTCAGGTTATGCGCCCTTCCGAGGCGGACCGCTGCAGGCGGCTGCCACCCGTGGCTATGCAACCTGCGAGGCACGCTTGTATGAACTTGCTGCCAAGTACGGCGAGCGATTCACGCCCGACTCAGGATGGTCCTCACTGCCGACAAGCGCCATAGCAAACGCTGGATCACCAAAGATTTATTGACGGGCGTATCCGCCCAACGACGGGCTTCGTTGAGCTCATCGATCAACTCGAGCCAGAATTTCGCGGCCGCGACGAATTGCCTGAGGCTACTTTCCCTCAGCTCGGACTGCGCGCAGCGCTCAAGCGCCGTCAGATACCAGGCAAAATCGTCCTTGCTCCAGCGTTCGGCAATGACAGGCGGATCAAGACGGCCTGCCATGGCATCGCGTACTGCGCCTTGGGCCGCTTGCCGGATCGCAAGGACCCGTGTGTGATCCACCTCGAGCGCCGAAAGCGGTGCGGGACCCATAATTTCCAGCACCGCAGACCAATCAATACTCGGCTCAGCAGGGCTGCCCATGGCAGCGCCCGCCATGGAAGCCGATTGCTCGAGCCAATCCACCATCGCCGACATCGACGGGGGCGGGATCACGAGGCGTAGGCAGCGACTGCCGATGGTCTGGGGCAAGCGGGCCGGTTTCGCCGTCACGAGCACGATCAACGCTTCGCCACTCGGCTCCTCCAAGGTTTTCAGCAAGGCGTTGGCGGCGTTTCGGTTCAGGCGATCCGCTGGCGTAATGATCGCAACCTTGCGCCCAGACCCATGCCGTGTGAGCGCAAATTGTTCGGCAAGACTGCGGACTTGCTCGATCCGAATTTCGGTCGACTCCTCGGGTGACAGTAGCTGCAAATCCGGATGTTCGCCCGCCTGTACGCGCCGACAGGCGAGACAGTCGCCGCAAACCGTAGGACAAAAAATTCGCGCCGCCAACCAACGTGCAAGCCACTCACCACCCTGCCCTGCACCGATCTGCAGCAGCACCGCATGCGGCAGTCGATCCTGCGCGACGGCCCGCTCAAGCGTCTCGCAAGGCTCCTCCAGCCAGGGAGGGCGTGGCCTATCGAGCCGAATCGATGCGGTGCTCACGTTGCGGCAAGCTCGGTCGCAAAGCGTTGCTCAATCGTCGCGCAAGCCGCGGCGGCCACCTCCTCGGCTGAGCGACTGGCATCGAGGCGCAAGATCCGGCTGTCTGGCTGGCCCGCGAGTGCAAGATATTGGCGGCGCACACGCTCAAAGAATTCGACCGTCTCGCTCTCGAATCGGTCATCCTCGATCAGACCCGCCGCTTGGCGGCGTCCCCGCGCTCGCGCCAGACCGTCGGTGACGGGCAAATCCAGCAACAACGTGAGATCGGGGTGGAGACCGTCATGTATCACTGCCGCAAGCGATTCGATCCAGTGCTGATCCACCCCGCGTCCAGCGCCCTGATAAGCCCGGGTCGCATCGGTGAAACGATCGCAAATCACCCAGACTCCGCGGTCCAGCGCAGGCCGAATGCGATTACTCAGGTGCAAGCCGCGCGCGGCGAACATCAACAAGGTTTCGACACTCGAGGACATCGGCTCCTCACCCTTGTGCAGCAGAATGTCCCTCAGCTTTTCCGCCAAGGGCGTCCCGCCGGGCTCCCGGGTGAGTTCGACGGGTATTCCCCGTTTGCTGAGCATGGCAACTAGCGCCCGCGCCACCGTCGTTTTGCCCGCGCCTTCGATGCCCTCGAGCGTGATGAAGCGACCGCGTTCGCTCATGGCCTATCTCTCCCTGCTCGTTGACGAGCGAGCATGGACTGCACAGCTTCGCGATGCTCGGCATACGTGCGGGAAAATTGATGTGAACCGTCCCCTTTGCCGGTAGCAACAAAGAAAAGATCACCCGTCTCCAAAGGCTGAACCACGGCACGCAGCGACTCCGCACCCGGCAAAGAAATGGGCGTCGGGGTCAACCCCGCCCGGGTGTAGGTGTTGTAAGGCGTGTCGGTACGCAAATCTCGTGTACGAATATCGCCGTCATAGGCGTCACCCAAACCGTAGATAATGGTCGGATCAGACTGCAATCGCATCCCGCGCCGCAGCCGGGAGATGAAGACTCCCGCCACTTGTGGCCGCTCGCTCGCCAGCCCCGTCTCCTTCTCGACGATGGAGGCGAGAATCAAGGCTTCTTCAGCGGATTTGAGCGGCAAATTTTCCTGCCGTGAAGCCCATACCGCTGCCAGCTCGCGTGCCATCTTGGTGTATCCCAACAGCAGAATATCGCGATCACGCGTACCGGCGGCAAAGCGATAGGTATCGGGAAAGAATCTGCCTTCAGGATGACCCGCTAGACCCAGCTCATCCATGACTTCGAGATCGCTTAATTCACTGAGCGTCTGCGTCACCTCGGGATGTTTCGCAAGTGCCCGCCTGAAATCTGCGAAGGTACTGCCCTCGATGATCGTCAAAGATTCGAGCAGCACGCGCCCTTGCGAGAGTTGCTCAAGCAAGGCTTGCGGCGAGGTCCGTTCAGCAAGCAGGTATCGACCCGCTCTGACTTGTAGCCCACCTTGACGGATCCGCCACCACCACTCCGCGCGCACGGCCGAGGGCAGCGCGCCTTCGGCCTCGAGCCGATTGAGCACGGTACGCGCACTCTCCCCCGCGGTCACAACAAAGATTTGCTCCTCGGACAGCGGGCCGGGGCCGCGTGCCTCCTGCTCGACCCAGAACGCCAGCAGAGCCATCGCAGCCGCGACGCCAAGCAGAGACCACAGCGGAAAACGACGTGCGGCGCGCATCCGCCCGCCTCAGCCCATGAACTTACGAAATACCAACGTGCCGTTGGTGCCACCAAAGCCAAACGAATTCGACATGGCGACATCGATGGCCATCGCTCGCGCCTGCAGTGGCACGTAGTCGAGATCGCACTCGGGATCGGGATCATGCAGATTGATTGTGGGTGGGGCCACCTGATCGCGAATAGCCAGCACCGAGAAAATCGCCTCAACCACCCCCGCGGCGCCGAGCAAGTGCCCCGTCATCGATTTGGTCGAACTCACCGCGAGCTTCGTCGCGTGGGTGCCAAAGGCATGTTTGATGGCCACGGTCTCGGCGCGGTCACCCAGCATGGTTGAGGTCGCGTGCGCGTTGAGATACTGCACGGCATCGGCATTCAGAGCGGCGTCCGCAAGCGCGCGCTCCATGGCCGACCGCGCGCCCGCGCCGTCTTCGGGCGGCGCCGTGATGTGATAGGCATCGCCGCTCATGCCGAAGCCAACCAGTTCGGCATAAATCTTTGCCCCGCGGCGCTTGGCGTGCTCGAGCTCTTCGAGCATCAGCGCACCACCACCGTCGGCCGCGACGAAACCATCCCGCTCCCGATCCCACGGCCGCGAGGCCTCGGTCGGCGCGTCATTGCGCGTCGAGAGCGCTTTGGCTTGGGAAAAACCGCCGATGCCGAGACGTGTGGTCGACATCTCGCCGCCCCCCGTCAGCATGACATCCGCATCACCATATTGAATCGTGCGCATGCCGAGCCCGATCGCGTGGGTCGATGTCGTACAGGCCGTCACCACGGCGAGGTTCGGGCCCTTGAGTCCATAGCGGATCGACAAGTGCCCCGAGATCATGTTGATGATCGAGGAGGGAATGAAAAACGGCGAAATCTTGCGCGGACTGCCGGCCGCGAGAAAGGCGTCATACTCGGTTTCGATGGTGGCCAAGCCACCAATGCCCGCACCCGAGATGACCCCGCAGCGACCAGTATCGAGCGCGGCGAAATCGATCCGCGAATCCGTGACCGCCTGTATGCCCGCTGCAACGCCGTAGTGAATGAACTCATCCATGCGACGAGCTTCTTTGGGCGAGATGTAATCGGCGACGTTGAAGTCCCGAACTGCCCCGCCAATGCGGGTCGCAAACGCCTGAGTGTCAAAGCGAGTGATCGGGCCGATCCCGCTCTCGCCTTTCAAAATATTTTGCCAGGCCGCGTCAATGCTGCTTCCCAGCGGGGAAACAATGCCTAGACCCGTAACCACGACACGTCGCTTGCTCACGGGCGCCTCACGTGCTGGATGAGAGACCAAAGATCAGGGCGCTATGCGCGCCCGATCACATTCAGAACTTAGGCTTTGCGCCGTGCCTCGACGTAGTCGATGGCTTGCTGGACGGTGGTGATTTTCTCTGCGTCCTCATCGGGAATTTCAGTTTCGAATTCCTCTTCCAACGCCATCACGAGTTCAACAGTGTCCAGCGAATCCGCACCAAGGTCATCGACAAACGAAGCGTTGTTGGTGACTTGTTCGAGCTTCACCCCCAGCTGTTCGGCCACGATGGCTTTGACTTGCTGTTCAACATTACTCATCGGTTTATTGTCCTCTTGACGACCTGATTGGTAGCGACCGAGCACATCCGCATCGATCACGAGCGCGCATTGTAGGGGATGGCTGATGCCGAAGCCACTAACGCCTTAAGATATTGTTTTTAAATGAGAAAAAAGAGATCGACAGGCCCTGCCAGGCCGTTGCCGGACTCAAGGCATCAAGAGCCCCCCGTTGACATGCAAGGTTTGCCCGGTGACATACGCCGCCGCGGGTGAGACGAGATAGAGTACGGCGGCCGCGACATCGTCGCACTCGCCCAGCCGACCGAGTGCCACGCCCGAGAGCAGCGCGTCACGCTGCGCGTCATGGAGGTCGCGCGTCATGTCGGTGTCAATGAAACCTGGCGCAACTGCATTGACGGTGATCCCTCGGCTGCCGACCTCCCGCGCCAGCGACTTGGTAAAGCCGATGACACCCGCCTTGGCCGCGGCGTAATTGGTTTGCCCCGCGTTCCCCATTGCACCGACCACCGAAGTAATCGTGACGATGCGTCCCTTACGTTGCTTCATCATGTGGCGCAGACAGGCCCGGCTCATTCGAAACACGGAGGTCAGGTCGGTCGCGAGCACCTCGTCCCAATCCGCATCTTTCATGCGCAGCAACAAGCCATCGCGAGTGATACCCGCGTTATTAACGATGATGGACGGAAGCTCATTGCGTCGCTCGAGATCGCCGAACAAACCCGCTACGGACTCGCTTTGGCTCACGTCCAGCACGGCGCCACGTCCTTGGTCACCCAGCGATTCGGTGATTCGCGCCGCGCCCGCTTCGCTGGTCGCCGTGCCGATGACCTTCGCGCCCGCTTCGGCGAGCGCCGCGGCGATGGCCGCCCCGATGCCGCGCGACGCCCCGGTCACCAACGCGGTTTCACCCGCGAGATCAAAGAATTTTTTCATGCTTGACCTGCCAATGTCTGGATCACCATGGCCAGTGTGCCTGCATCCTCGAGCGCATAAACACCGTGCTCGGGCGCGCGCTGGATCCGCCGCTGCAAGCCCGTCAACACTTTGCCGGGACCGCACTCGACCGTCACCTGCACCCCCGCGCTAACCAAGGCCTGCATGGTGGCGACCCAGCGAACGGGGCTCGCCAATTGCCGATACAAGAGCGCGCGAATCGCCTCCGGCTCTTGATATTCGCAGGCATCCACCGAGCTCATGAAACGCAACTGCGATGGGCGCACCAACACCCCAGCCAATCGCTCCCGCAGTTGCTCGGCAGCGGGCTGCATCAGACTGCTGTGGCAAGGGACGCTGATCGGTAGCAACAGCGCGCGTTTTGCGCCGAATTGTTTGGCCACCTCGACTGCTCGCTCAA
The DNA here is from genome assembly GCA_964533305.1 of uncultured Acidibacter sp. GTDB lineage: Bacteria > Pseudomonadota > Gammaproteobacteria > Steroidobacterales > Steroidobacteraceae > UBA964. The sequence continues at coordinate 7,891 of CAZHLL010000056.1, read as the reverse complement.
GGGCCGCCCGATGTCCGGCGATGACCACCTGACTCGGTGCATTAAAATTAACGGCTTCGACTACCTCGGCGCCTGCGGCTTGCTCGCAGGCTCGGATGGTGTCTTCATCGGTCAACCCAAGGATCGCGGCCATGCCGCCTTGTCCGTTCGGAACCGCATCGCGCATGACCTCGCCGCGGAAACGCACCAAATCCACCGCATCGGCAAATTCCAGCGCGCCTGCGGCCACGAGCGCCGAGAACTCGCCAAGACTGTGGCCGGCCACCCACTCGGGTCGCAAGGCGCTCGCCTCACACCAGGCGCGCCAGGTTGCCACCCCCGCGACCAGCATCAGCGGTTGTGTGATTTCGGTCAGCGCCAGCTGCTCGGCCGGGCCCTGTTGGGCGAGCGACCAAAGATCGTAACCGAGCACGCCCGACGCCTCCTCAAAGGTCTTTCGAACGCACTCCGAGTCCGCCCATGAGCTCAGCATGCCCACCGACTGCGAGCCCTGACCTGGAAACACAAACGCCAATGACATGTCATCACTCCGTCACATACGACTCGCCCAGTATACGATTCTCGGCCGAACGTTCTCGCCTTCGCCGTCCCTGCCCTGCCTTTTGCTATGATTCCGCTGTGAATCGATCTTCCATGACATCGGGTTTGTCCGCGCCGCACCCCGCTCCGACCGTTATTACCCAGCGGGCGGCGCAGGCGGGCTTTACGCTGGTTGAGATCATGGTTGTTGTCGTAATCATTGGGCTGCTTGCGGCGTTCATCGTGCCACGCGTGATGGGCCGTGTGGATGATGCGCGAATCACCAAGACCCGCGCTGACATTCAAGCGATCGAAACCGCTTTGATGCTGTATCGTCTGGACAACGGTCGTTACCCCGCCAGCGGTGACGGGCTAGGCGCATTGTCGGCGGGACCATCCGGCGGCTATCTCGCCCGCGTGTCTCCCGACCCTTGGGGAAACCCTTACCAGTACCGCAACCCGGGCACACGGGGGGGCGAGTTTGATCTTTTTTCTTTGGGCCCAAATGGGGTCGAGGATGCCGTTGGCGGCGACGACATCGGCAACTGGAACCTCACCGACTGAGCGACAGCATACGGGTGACCGCCAAAGCCCACAGCGGTGGCTTTACGCTCATGGAGATGCTGGTCGTGACCGCGATCATTGGTCTCCTGACCGGTATGGCGGTGTTGTCGCTGCGCGTTCTCGGTGTCAGTGATCGGGCGGAGGCAGAGGCGAAACGGCTCATGACAGCTCTTGTGGTCGCGCGCGAATTCGCGGAACTCGAGCAACGCCACATTGGCCTGCAGATCGACACGCAAGGCTACGCGTTTGCCGCTTTCTCACCGCGTCGCAATGAATGGATACCGCTCGAGGAGCGCGCCTTGCCGGCGGGGAATTGGGATCCTGAGGTCGAAGTGAGCTTGTTCATTGAAGGTCGAGCTGCGGTGCTGGATCAGATCAAAGAAAAACGTCCGGCCCTTGGCATTGACCCCGCTGGTGACTACACCCTCTTTGAGCTCGAGATTCGCGAGCGAGGCCAACCACGTGGTTGGCAACTTACCCCGGGCGCTGACGGCCGCCTGCAACTGACGAGCCCGACGCCGTGACACGACGGCGCTCGGCCCAGACGGGGTTTACTTTGGTCGAAGTGCTGGTGTCACTCGTGTTAGTCGCACTCGGGGCGGCAGCAGTCATGAGCGCCCTGTCGACCGGAGCAAAAGCGATCATGCGCGTCGAGGAGCGCACGCTGGCAGAGTGGGTCGCGCTCAACGTGCTCGCCGAGGCGAGGCTCGCGGCTGAGGTTCCTACGCTTGGCGATAGCGCAGGCGAAGTGACGTTCGCCAATCGCCGCTGGCAGTGGTCCATGCGTATCGCGTCAACCGCCGTCCCCGACGTGCTGCAACTCGAGGTCTCGGCCGGTCTTGCCGACGGCGCGGCGGGGTTCGATCAAAGCTCGGCAATTGTGCAAGTGGTAGGGGCGCGGCTGGCCGTACCTTACGACCCTCGCCCACTCGATACGGTGTGGCAGCGACCGGGTCGGGAGAGTGCTCCGTGAGCCGTGGCTTTACCCTGCTCGAATTATTGGTCGCCGTGTTCATCTCCGCCGTGATGTTTTCTTTGGGCTACGCCGCCCTCAACCAAGCGGTGATCCAGCAGGATCGACTGCAGAACTCGCAGCAATCCTTGGCCGACATACAAAGGGCCGTTCGTTTTATGTCGCAGGATGTCATGCAGATGATGCCGCGACCCGTCAGGGACGAGCTTGGGCGGACTCTCGAGCCCACGCTGGTTCTGGATCCACGGCAGAATTTTTTGATGACCCTCTCGCGAGGCGGGCAGTCCATCGGACTCGGAGAATCACGCGGCCGGTTGCTGCGGGTGCGCTACCTGTTGGAAGGGGGCCAGCTGATTCGCCTTTCAACCCCGATACTCGATCGCACCGCCGCATCACCGCCCTGGCGACGGCGGGTGTTGCTGGACGGAGTTGAAGGCCTGCAAATCCGGGCCATGGATAGCACAGGCGCGTGGCTTGAGAGCTGGCCTCAGCAGTCCGTAGCCCCACAGAGCTCGGCTGCGCAAGAGCTCGCTGTACTCGAGCGGCTACGCAGCCGGCCGCGCGCCATCGAGCTGCGACTGCTGACGCGCGAATTTGGCGAGATCCGGCGCGTGCTTGAGGTCACGGGATGAACGCGGTAGCTGGCCGATGACCCTGCCGATGAACGGGCCGGCGACCCCACCGACTGAGGCGGCAGGAAGCCGAGGCGTGGCCCTGATCACTGCGCTAATTTTACTCGCGCTGCTGACCTCCATCGCGGTCGCTCTGAGTCGCGATACGGGACTCTCGATCCGGCGCCAGATCGGCGCGAGTGCCCAGGGTCAAGCCTGGCAGTTGCTCGGTGCGGCCGAATCGCTCGCCAGATGGGCACTGCGTGATGAATTGACCGACAGCTCGGCAAGGGTGCATTACGGCCAGCGCTGGTCGCAGCCGCTCGGCCCGGTGGAGCCCGTGCCCGGATTTCTGCTTGAGACCCAGCTTGAGGATCTTGGTGGCCGCTTCAATCTTAATTCTTTGATCGACTCGAGCGGCACCGTTGACCCCATTGCGCTGGAATTCTTCGAGCGTCTATTGCAGCGGCTCGAGCTGGAGCCCGACTGGGCGGCGCGGCTCGCTGACTGGATGGATGCTGACGATCGACCCTTGCCCGGGGGTGGCGAGGAGGCTTACCACAGCAGTGCCACCCCGGCAGCCCGTCCTGCCAATCAGCTCCTGGTGTCTGCGAGCGAAATTCTCTCGCTGCCCGATTTCGGCGCCGAGCGCTATCTACGACTCGAACCGCATGTGGCCGCACTGCCGCGCGATGCCAGCTTGAATCTTTGCACCGCAAGCGCTGCCGTACTCGATACACTGACAGGCGATCAGCAATGGACCCTGCAACCGGAAATGCTGCAACGCTCACAACGGGAACAATGTTTTCCGGGCAAAGAGGCCGTACGCAATGCGACCCGCGATCGACAACGGTTCGCCGATCTTGAGCGCAAACTCGGTCTTGGCGAAACCTCGACCTACTTCGGTTTACAGAGCTGGGTGCAGATTGGCAGCGTCGAGTACGCCTTGTACAGTGTGCTGCAGCTTGAGCGCGGTCAAGGCGGTGTGCCTCAAGTTCGTATCTTGACTCGAGAAAATAACCTGTGACTGATCCCTTGCCCACCCTGCACTGTCGTTTGACTGATTGGTCCGTGACTCGTATCGAGGCCTGGATCGAGGATCCGCGGCGCTTGCAGTCACCCACACCCAAGACCTATGAAATCGCGGCTTTGGCGAGCCTCGCCTCGGAGTCCCCGACCCCGCTGCGCTGCGTGATCTGGCTTGCGCCCGCCATGGCGCTGGAAATAACGGCTACGGTACCGGCGATGTCGACGAGTCAGCTACGCGCCCGTATCCCTTACGCTGTTGAAGATTCTTTGATTGACGATGTCGACGAAGAGCATTTCGCTCTTGGGACGGCCGAGAGCTTGCCGAACGGACAGCTGTCCGTGCCGCTGCGGGTGGTAAAGCGGTCGGTGTTGCACACCGCTCTGCAGCAGCTACAGGAGAATGTCGGACTCACCCCGGATGCCGTCTACGCGGAGGCGGACGCGCTACCCGCGAAGCCGGGTGACGTGCAACTCTGGATCGAGGACGATCAAGCGCGCTTGAGACATCCCGATGGTCGCTGGCTGGTGAGCTCGGCCGATCAACTGGAGAGCGCGCTGCAGTGGTGGTGTCCGCAGGGCGCGCCAGAGCTTGGTCTTTGGGTCATGCTGCGCCGCAGCGACCGTGCCGCATGGGAGCCTCGTATCGAAGCCTTGCGGGGGTTCTCGGCGCTGCGGTGGCAACTCACCGACTCGACGCCTCTCTGCTGGCTTGCGGGTCGTTTGACATCGAACGGACCCATCAACCTGCTGCAAGCGGAGTTTGCGACGGCATCGCGGCGACCCTTGGACTGGCAACTCTGGAAATGGCCCATCGGCTGGGCCGTATTGGCGGCGATGTTGTTGGTCGCGATGGATGTCAGCCTGAGCCAGCGACAGGCTCAGCAAGAGGCGGCGCTCGATCAAGCACTCAGCGCCTGGCGCACCACGGTGGCCGAGTCACCTCGCCAGACCCGCGAGCCTCTTAGCCCGCTGAGCGCAGGGCTTGGACTTGCGAGCGCAGTACGGGCCAGCTGGGCCGACACCGAGCTGCAGACTATCCGGATGGATGAGGCCACCGTGACGATTTCTTTGGTGAACGCCACCGTGCCACCCGCCGGCCTTGTTAATCATTGGGCCGGGATCCTTGAACCCTTGCAGCTCACCACCCCGGTACTGGCCCGCAGCGAGTCAGGATGGCAATTGACGGCGGAGCGACGCTCTCCATGATCGAGTCCCTACGGCAGAGCATCAGCCAACGCTGGCAGGAGCTGTCCGCCCGTGACCAGCGTGCGCTCATCATCGGTAGCGGTGTAATCGCGGTGTTGCTGCTCGGCGCGCTCGTATGGAGTCGAGTGGAAACCCACCAGTTGCGTGCCGAACGCATGAATGACAAATCCCGGCAGCTGGCGGAGCTTAGCCAAAGATTTTCGATCGGTACCACGCAGGCCCGCCGCGCCATTGACCCCACTCGAGTCAGTGCGGCGATCGAGCAGGCCGTACGCGGGGTGGGCTGGTCCATGCCGCTGATTCGCGACGGGGCGGGACATTGGTATGTGGATCTCGATAACGTTCCCCTCGCGCAGGTGATCGAGCTCGAACGCCGGCTCGCAGCGCAGGGCATCTTCGTCGCGCGTTATGCATTGGAGCGCGCTGCCGCGGTCGGTGTCGTCAGCGGCCGGCTGGAGTGGCGAACCGACCTGTCGTGACCACGCGCTCACGCTCCTTCTTCGGTGTATCCCGTCAGGGACTGGCGATCGGCTCGCTCGCTGTGGGATTCGGCTTGGCGGGCTTACTATGGGCGGCGCCTGCGCAGTGGCTCGCTCCTGTGGTCGCTGGCATCAGCGATCAAATAATCCACTGTCGGCGCTGGTCGGGTACGCTGCGGCACGGACGATGCGAGCAGATGCTGTCTGTAAACGGCGAGCTCGGCGCGGTAGCTTGGCGCCTAGACAGCGTGGCTTTTTTTCCCGCGGCACTCAAGGTCGATCTCGGTTGGCGTCGTGCCGACAGCTGGCTACAAACCGAGCTCGCCATGACGGATTTCGCCAATGAATCGCCGACGTTCAAATTTTTTGATGTACGCGGTCATCTTTCATTTCCGACTATTCGCAGCCTACTACCGCCCGTCACCCGCAAAAGTCTGGGGCCGGCCGCCGACGCCGAGGGCGCACTCTGGATACAAGTGAGCGAATTCACGCTCGGCGCAGCGAGCCCGCTCTGTGCGCATGGGCAAATGTTCGTGGATACCTTGCGCCTGCCCGGTTGGCCTTCAAAAGTGGGGCCGGTGCAAATCAATCTGAATCAAGACTGCGCAAGCATGGGCGGAACCATCCAGGATTCAGGAGGCCCATTGCAGATCGCGCTTCAATTTGAGCTTGAAGAGCCGGGAATGCTCGCACTGCGAGGCGAGATCAGCCCGCGACCGACCTCGGCCGAGGACTGGCGCGTGCTGCTCGCCCTGATGGGCCCCATGACTGCGAGCGGTGGGTATGGCGTCGATCTCTCGCTGGAGTGGCAAGACTGAAATTAGAGATCCGTCAGCTCGACAAATCTTTGAAGCCAAGGAAAATACAGGCCCGCTCGCACTGGCTCCGGTCCCAGCTCGGCGACCAAGCGGACATAGCGGCGAATCTGAGGCCTGTAGCGTCTGGCTTGCTCACTCAAAAACCACTCAAGATCACCACCCTCGTGGGTTGTGGTCTTGTAATCCACCACCCAGCGCGTGCCGCTGTCATCGATAAAGCAACGATCAAGCACGCCGGTGACCAGCTCGCCATCCACGAGGCCCGTCAGAGGGAGCTCCACCTCATTGCCGCGTGTGTGCGGGCCGAGCAGCCATCGGCCTATCGCATCTTGCAATGATCGACTTACCGCCTCCTCGACCCTGCGCGTGAGCGCGCCCATCTCCGACGTGGCCACTCCCTCACGATGCAGTGCAGCCTGCCAACGCGGTCTTTGACTGCGCACGTACGCATCCACGTCTTGTGGCAAGACACCCGCTCGCGCGAGACGCTCCAACTCACCGTGCACGACCGTACCGGCATGGCGCGCTCCTGCCCCCACCCACACCCAACGCAAGTCACTTGTCGAAGGCTCCGCGAACACGCGCTCGATGATGTCGACGTCGGTCGGCAATACGGGCTCTCTGCGCCAAAGCGGTAAACGCTGCAGCCAGCGACCCGTGAGGGGCGTTCGACCTGCGATTTCGATGGATTCGGACGCTGGCGCAACATCTGACGAGGTGACGCTCTGTGCAGCGAGGCTACGCCTAAAATCGAGCGCCACGCTCGGCCACAGCGCATGCAGCGCGCTACCTTTACGCGGTAAGGCCTCGGGATTATCAAAACTGGCCACGAGGTGTAACCAACGCTTGGCCCGAGTGGCGGCCACATACAAGACGCGAATGCGCTCGTTGGCTGCGCGCTGGCGACGTTTATGTTTCAGCCAGCCGAGTAGTGGCTCATCCTCGTTCGCTTGCGAGGCGCGAATGGGGGCCATCACCCAGGCTTGTTCGCCGTCTCGATCAAGCCATCTCAAAGAATTTAGCAGCTCGCTCTCATCGCCCCGCGTCGAGCCCGACAAGCCCGGTAGAATGACGCAGTCGAACTCAAGACCTTTCGCGCGATGGATCGTCATGACCTGCACGGGCTTGTGCGTGCCATCGGATGACAGACTGCCGTTTGCGTAGAGCCCATCGAGCATCCAATCGAAATCGGCGACACTCCGCCAACGCCCCGCAGCCTCATGGGTATGCAGACAATCGAGATAACGGCGGGCATCCAACAAAGCAGAGGGCGCCTCGCAACACCAAGGACCCTGCAAACGCAGCCAGACCCGCTCGACGCGTCGCGCCAACGGTTCGCCGCTCGACAGCTCCGGCTCCACCGCTTGCCACAATCTAACGAGGCGCGCCCGCGCTTCAGGCTCGATCGGAACCCCCAGCTCATCGGATGCAGTGGCGGCAAGCGCCCGGGGTACTGATATCAAACACCCTGATTGCTCAAAGAATTCGAGCCAGCCGGTGATCTCCGGCAATTGAAGCCCGCAAATGGGCGCTCGCAGGATCGACAACCAGGCGATTCGATCCCCCGGATCATGCAAGGTTCGCGTGAGCGCGATGAGGTCTAGCACCACGGGTGTCTCGGCGAGCGGCACCAGATCCACACCCTGCACCTCCACACCCGCAGCGGCGAGAACCGCAACAATGGGCGCAGCC
>CAZHLL010000055.1:0-14372 GCA_964533305.1 uncultured Acidibacter sp. | reverse complement strand
GTATCTATGAGACTTTTGCTTTTGAACTTGCTCTCGGGATTGAGCACCGTGAATAGCATTTCGCGCACGGGCTTGAACATGCCGTAGTCGAGGGCGCGTCGAAACACCTGCGTGCCAAGCAGCATCGCACCGACCGGTACCAGCGCGAGCAGCGCAAACGACCCGATCAAGAGGATCGGCACCAAGGCCATACCGAGCTTGACGCTACCTCGACTTGCGACCCAGCCCACCAACAAAGATTGACTCAACAGTGAGAGCACACTGACGGCAAGATCAATGCGCGCAAACAGCGCCGCGCGATCTTCCAGAGTCACGAAATTCGCTGCAACGTATTTCGCCTGCTCCTGGTACATGAAGCCACCGATGATCTGACCGGCCACGATGAGCCCCGCGATCGCCAGCAGATACGGTGAGCGCAGCAAGCGCTTCAAATCATCCACCGCCCGGCCGCCGACCGGGAACTGCAAACGCTCGCGCCCCTGCACGCTGTCGTGTTCCGCTTCCAGTACCTGAGCACGTCGACCCAAAAATATCGCCAGCGTCAACACGCCGCAGGCCACCAGAATCGTTGCGCTCGCACCCAGACGTTGCACATAGAGGCTATTGAACAAGGGTCCCGCAATCGCACCGGCGCTGCCGCCAGCAGCAATGTAACCGAACAAGCGACGCGCCGACTCAGAGCGCCAGGCATCCACCATGACGCTCCAAAAGACCGATACGATGAACAGATTCAGCGACGTTACGGCGACAAAATAGACGCCGCCCAGCCAAGTCGCTTGCGGCGCCATGGCGATCGCCACCGCCAGACCCACAAACAACAGCACGACAGCCGAGTAGATCACTGGAAACAGCTGTTGTCGCGGTAAACGGGCGACGATGAACCAATAGAGCGGCAGAATCGCCAGCATCACGGCAAAGGTCACATAGAATAGCGAGGCGATGTGTTCGCGACCCACCTCGAGCGCAAATGCCTCGCGCAAGCTGCGCAGCATGTAATAGCCACCGAGCAGCAAAAAGTAAGCACTCGCCGCTGCGAAGAGCGCACGCCCCTCACCCGGTGCAACCAGCCAGCGCCAGCGCGACACCGGGTCAGTCTGGCTCATGGCGTCAGAGAATCAATCAAAATTCTTTGTACGCCGGTCTCGCCCACACGATAAGAGGCGCGTCCGATCGGCTCACCGCTTTTGGGCGTGGCACTACCATCCGCTGAAATCTTTGCCGACACCTCTACGGCGTCGCCAACGGCAAAGCTGAGCCCCGGCACCATGCTATCGGCCGGCGTGAGTTCGATGGTGGTGGGCAAGACCCCCGCGGTCAATCGCTTCACGGCCAGAGGTGGGCCGGGCTGTCCCGGCGTACGAACAAACACAAACAAGGTATCCGTACGCGCCACACGCTGAGCGATCGCAGGCGACAGCTCAAGCGCCACCCGAACCCGCGCGCTGCCGTCGCCATTACCGCCGGCCACGCTTGAGCTCGCTGTCACAGCACGACCGACGGGGGCCGTGCCCGCAGCGGAGCCTGCGCCCGCAACCGACGCCACCTCACTTCCGAGATTTGGATCTGCGCGCATCACCGTCAGCTCGTTCTCCAGAATCTGGCGGATGTTCTCCGGTGGACCGAGCGCCAGCATCCGCTCGAGACGCTCGATCGCAAGCGCCGTCTCGCCCCGTCGTCTTGCCGCGATCGCGGCAAAGAAAAGCGCCCGTTCGTTATTCGGTGCGAGCTCGAGCGCCTGCTCAAAGAGGCGACTGCTGCGTTCATCCATAGCACCCTCCGCCTCCAAGACCATGGTCTCGGCCATCCCGAGCAAGGCTTCCGGGTTGCGCCCTCCCTCCAATCGATCAGCCCGACGATACGCGCGCTGAGCGAGCGCATATTGCTGCAGGGCCATCTGCGAGCGACCGAGCATCAACCAGCCCTCGACATCCTCCGGATTACGCTCGAGGCGACGAGCGAGTCGACCCACCATTTGCTCATTGGCATGGGCTGCTGCGTTATCTTTGGGATCCCAATCGTAATTGCTCCACTGCAGGTAGAGCACCCCCGCACCGGTCACGAGCAACGCCGCGGCCACCGCAGCGACCCCGCGCGTGCCGCGCTCACGCCATAAGGGATACGCCACCCAGCCGGCTGCCAAGACCGCCAAAACGGCAGCCAGTGCCCAAAAAATTGTCATCCTGCCCCCTCACCCGGTTCGCTCTGATCGTGTGACACCAGAGCACTGCGCTGCCTGATGATCCTGAACGCCACCCCGAGGCCAAGTAGCAGCAACAAGACGGGCGTCAGCCACAGCCACAGCGTTTCCAGCGTCAAGCGCGGTCGAAACAAAATAAAATCACCGTATCGAACCCGCATATGCTCGCGAATCTCGGCATCGGTGCTGCCCGCTTCCAGCAGCTCGCGCACCTCGCGCCGCAAGTCGCCCGCCAAACCGACTGGAGAGTCTGCAATCGACTGATTTTGGCACTGCATACAGCGCAATTCCTGACTGAGCGCACGATAGCGCTCCTGCAGTGCAGGATCGGACATCTCTACCGGGTCGATGGCCCAGGCAGACGACAAGGACAAGCAAAAGAGACAGCACAGCCAGATCGGCAACCGTATATGCACTCGCCCTCGCATCGCTCGCACCGTCATCTCCCGCCCTCAAACGCGATCCGTGCAGGGAGTCGAGGCAAAAACTCATCCCGCCAAATGCGCGCCGTCATGGCACCCACGTGCTTGTACTCCACCAGCCCTCGATCGTTGATCAAAAAGGTCTCAGGCGCCCCATACACGCCCCAATCAATCGCTACCCGACCTTCCTTGTCGACAGCGACCACATCGTAGGGGTCACCTAACTCGGCCAACCAACGCAGCGCGGCCGCATCCTCATCTTTCCAATTGAGCCCCACCATCGGCACCACGCCGCTGCGGGCAATCTCGAGCAACATGTCATGCTCATTGATGCACTCCGGGCACCAGGTACCCCACACATTGAGGAGATACCATTGACCACTCAATGCCGTGTTGCTGAAGGTGTCAGCGCTCCCCAGCACCGGCAGCTCGAATTGCGGTGCCGGTTGACCGATCAAGGCCGAGGGAATCACGGACTTATCCGGCGCTCGCTGCACACCAATGAAAAGGATGATCACGAGACCCGCGAACACCCCCGCGGGCAAAAGAAAACGCGTCATGAGCTGTCGCCTGACCTGCGATAACGACGATCCATCGCGGCGATGACACCGCCGATCGCCATCAGAAAGGCCGCCAACCAGACATAGTTGATGAGTGGACGAACCTGAGCACGAACACTCCAACGACCCGCCCCGAGATCCTCACCGAGCGCCGCAAAGACGTCACGGGTGAGCTGCATGTCAATACCCGCTTCCGTCATGACCGAGCGTTGCACCCAATAATTGCGCTTTTCCGGATGCAGGGTCGCAATCTGTTCCCCGTTTTCGTAAACGAGCACTTCAGCGCGCAAGGCATCGTAGTTGGGGCCCTCTACCGATTCCATACCCACCAGTCGGTATTCGAATTCGCCTACCGTCCCTGACTCGCCGATCGCGAGCGCGAGATCACGCTCGCGGGTGTAGGACTCGACGGCCGTGATCGAGATGACAAAGAGACCGAGCGACGCATGGGCGAGCGTCATGCCGACGATGGCCGGCGTAAACTTGAGACCCCGTCGCCAGCGATCAAAGGGATCGATCAGCGCTGACAGCAACAACCAAATACCGAGCGCAAATGCGATTGGGGTCAGCAATTTCGGACCTTCCCACGCGCCCAGCACCAGGGCCAGCATGATCGCAACCGCCACCGCCAACGCCACCCAAATCGGCCCCTGTCGATCTGACAAACGACCTTTTTTCCAGCTCGAGTGAATGCCCACGGCAGCCAACGCGATGAGCGGCAGGGTCGGCAGCAGGAACACCGGATCAAAGTATTGACGGCCGACCGACAAGGTCCCAAGACCGAGCGCGTCCGAAATGAGTGGCGCCATGGTGCCGGCAAACACGGCGGCGGCAGCGATCACCAGCAAGATATTATTGAACAACAAAAATGATTCTCGCGCGGTGAACTCGAACCCTGCTTCACTACGCAGCAAGGGGGCGCGCCAGGCGTACAGGGTCAGCGCACCGCCGATGATCACCACAAGGAAGGCCAGAATGAACATGCCACGCTCGGGGTCGGCCGCGAAGGAGTGCACCGATACCAGCACCCCAGACCGCACGAGGAAGGTGCCGAGCAAGGACAAAGAAAACGCCAGAATGGCCAGCAGCAACGTCCAGCTTTTGAAAAGCCCTCGCTTCTCGGTGACCGCGAGTGAATGGATCAATGCCGTGCCAACCAGCCAAGGCATGAAGGAGGCGTTCTCCACCGGATCCCAGAACCAGTAGCCACCCCAACCGAGCTCGTAGTAAGCCCACCAACTGCCGAGGGCAATACCGACCGAGAGAAACGCCCACGCAACCGTCGTCCACGGTCGGGTCCAACGTGCCCACGTCTGATCGAGCTTTCCCTCGAGCATGGCCGCACACGCAAAGGCAAAGGCCACGGCAAAGCCCACGTAACCCGCGTACAACATGGGCGGATGCACGGCGAGCGCGGGGTCCTGCAGCAAGGGGTTGAGGTCACGGCCATCGGGCGGTGCCGGCAGGATGCGCTCAAAAGGGCTCGATGTCGCGAGCGTAAACAGCATGAAGCCGATCGAGACGATACCCAGCACGCCGAGCACCCGCGCGGCAAAACTCGCTGGCAATTGCTTCGACAACAGCGCCACCGCCAGCGCCCAAGCGACGAGGATCCAGATCCAAAGCAGCAACGACCCCTCGTGACCACCCCAGATTGCCGAAACGCGATAAAAGACCGGCAGCGCCGAGTTGGAATGCGTCGCTACATACAGGACAGAGAAGTCATTCTGCACGAAGGCATAGCCCAACGTGATGAGCGAAAACGACACCAGCGAAAACTGCGCATACACCGCCGGTCTCACTGTCTGCATCCATGAATCGCGGCCCAGGGCTGCTCCCGCGAGACCAAAAAAAGCCGCAGCGACCGCAGCCATCAAGGACAGGATCAGGGCAAAGTGACCAAGTTCGACGATCATGGCAGGCTCACGTCCGCGGAACCGAGCGGATATCGGGATTCACTGGCATTACACCACCGTGCTTTTCTTTGATGGCGCGCGCCACCTCGGGGGGCATGTAATTCTCATCGTGCTTCGCCAGAATTTCATCAGCCACGAAAATGCCGTCCGTGCCGAGTCGGCCGTGAGCGACTACGCCCTGGTTCTCGCGAAAAAGGTCGGGAACCACCCCAGAGTAACGCACCGGTACATCTTGCTGAAAATCCGTGACCACGAAGCTCATCTCGAGGCTACCCTGTTCGCGATCGACACTACCCGGACGAACCATGCCACCCAGTCGAAAACGCTTGTCGACGGGCGCCTCGCCCAACGCGACCTGAGTCGGATCAAAGAAAAACATCACGTTGTCGCGAAACGCACTGAGTGCCAGCGCGCCGGCAAGCGAAACACCCGCCAAAATACCGACTACGAGCGTGATGCGGCGTTGCCTCGGCGTCATGATTCATCTCCTTCGTCGTTGATCTGCAAGCGGCGCTCGAGCTCACGCAGCGCCAGCTGATGCGCTCGGCGCGCGATGATGACATTCGCAATCAGAGCGAGGAAGGTCACCGCATAGGCTGGCCAAAGAAACCAGCCGTACCCCCCCATGGACCAGAACTCACTCATGACACCACCTCACGGATCCAGCTGGCATGCCGTTCGCGCTGCAAGATCTCGGCCCGCAATCGCATCAACAGCACCGCACCAAAGTACAGGCTGAAGCCGAGCAGCATCATGAGCAACGGCGCCAACATTTCCATGGGCATCGAGGGCCGGTCCATTTTCATGACCGAGGGCGCCTGGTGAATGGAGTTCCACCACTCGACCGAATAGCGAATGATGGGCAGGTTGATCACACCCACGAGAGCCAAGACGGCGCTCGCCCGATCCGCACGACCCAGATCATCGATGCCGGAACGCAAACCCATGTAGCCTAAAAACAGAAACAGCAGCACAAGTTGCGCCGTCAACCGAGGATCCCAGACCCAGTAGGTGCCCCACATCGGCTTGCCCCACAACATCCCGGTCAGCAAAGAAACCGCTGTGAACCACGCCCCCACCCCAGCGCAACTCGCCGCCACCGCATGCGCGACCTTCATGCGCCAGATGAGACCGACGCCTGCCGCCGTCGCCATCACGGCGTAGATCATGACCGCGAGCCAAGCCGAAGGCGCATGCACGTAAATGATGCGAAAGCCCTCACCCTGCTGATAATCGGGTGGGGCGACAAAGAGACCGAGGTACAGCGCCGAGAGAATCAGCAGACCCGCTGGCCAAGCGAACCACGGCATCAAAGTACCGGCCAAACGATACATGTGCGGCGGGGAGCCAAACCGATGAAACCACGCCCAACCCATGATCCAGTCCTACTCCAATCCGATTCTGACAGCCGCCGCAGCGGCCAAGGGTGCCAAGGTTATCGCGAGGACCACCAAGGACGCCAATAAATAGAGGGCGGCCGTTGGACTCTCGCCCACGATCACGAGTTCCGTCGCACGCGCACCAAAAATCAATACGGGGACCGCCAGTGGCAGGCTAAGCAGCGACAACAAAACGCCGCCGCGGCGCATGCCGAGCGTCAGGCCGGCGGCAATGGAGCCAATCAGACTCAAGGCGAGCGTACCCATGCCAATGGCAAGCATGATCCCTGAGGCGGCCGCAAACGGCACGCCCAAGGTGACGGCAAGCAACGGGGATAGCAGCGTCAACGGCAACCCGGTCAAGAGCCAATGTGCTGCGGTCTTGGCCAACATCAGCGCCGCCAAAGGCTGACCGCTCAGCAGCCACTGTTCGAGTGTGCCGTCTTCGGCATCATCGCGAAACAGGCTTTCGAGTGCGAGCAAACTGGCCAGCAAGGCGCCCACCCACAGCACCCCCGGGGCGATACCTCGAAGCTTGGCGAGTTCCGGCGAATACCCGAGCGGAAAAAGCACGGTCACGATCACGAAGAAACCGAGGATCTGCAACAGTTGACCGGGCCGGCGTCTCACCAGCCGCAGATCGCGCGCCATGATCGAGACACATTTTGAGAGCAAACGCTCGTCGCGTTGTAAGCGGATCCGTGACTGCGGGGCCGCGCTCATGCGGAAGGACTCTCCATCGCTGCCGGGTTTGCCGAGCCCGCTGTGAGCCCGGTTTTTTTGGCCATGCCTTTGGCGATATGCAATCGCTCGAGATACGGCGCGGCAAGATCAAGCTCCTGATGGGTCGCGACCACTGCGATCCCGCCCTGCTGCAGATGCTGCAGCAAGAGCTCGCGCACGATACCGACGCCCGCCACATCGAGATTGGTGGTCGGCTCATCGAGCAGCCAGAGTTCGGTCTGCGAGGCAGCAAGCCAGGCGAGCGCGAGCCGACGACGCTGGCCGGCCGAGAGCGAACGCACGGCTCGGTCAGCAAAGCGCGCCGCGCCGACCTGCTCGAGCACCCGCTGCACCGACTGCGCCCGCCAAACACCGCGCAAGCCCAGGGCGAAGTGCAGATTTTCCCAACCCGTCAGATCGGCTTTCAACGGCGCTGCATGCGAGAGATACGCGAGCTGCTCGTGGTAATGCGGCGCGTGCGGCGAGCATCGCACCCCCTGCCAGCTGAGCTCCATGGACTCCGCTGGCAATAAACCACATAACACCCGTAGCAGCGTGGTCTTGCCAGCCCCGTTTTCGCCGGTGACCTGCAGACACCGACCGGCCTCGACTCGCAGACCGAGGCCGCGTAAAACATGCCGATCGGACCGAAAAACGTGGATATTTTCTACCGATAAATCAGTCATTTAACTGTCTTTTTTGATGCTGATTCCCGGTAAGCCTGGTGCCCCGAGCCGGAATCGAACCGGCACGACCTTACGGTCAACGGATTTTAAGTCCGTAGCGTCTACCTGTTCCGCCATCGGGGCCCCCTTGTCTCGCACGGCCAAGATTAACATGCGGCACAATCGCGCCATGCAAAGACCGCAACGCGTTCAACCCCCGCGATCTGGCGCGAGCCTCCTCTTCGCCTGGATTGCCCTCTTTGGCCTAACGGGCTGCGATCTCTTGCAGCCACCCGCTTTGCCGCAGGGCACGACTGTAGCCGTATCGAGCGAGCGTATGCTCGTGACCGGTCAAATCGTGGGCTTTGACAATGCGGCAGGTGGACACACTTGGCTCGGGATTCCTTACGCCCAAGCACCGATCAATGATTTGCGCTGGCGCGCCCCGCGTGCTCCTGAGCCCTGGCGGGAGGTGCGTCCCGCACTTCGCGCTGGTCAGCCCTGCATCCAATACGGCTCTGCGCTGGGCGGAGTCGGCACGGCCGGCTCGCGCGAGGGTAATGAAGATTGTTTGACTCTGAACATCTATGCGCCTGCGATGACGCCGGAGGAAGTTGCGAGCGCATCGCTACCCGTCATGGTGTTCGTCCATGGCGGTGGCAACACCATCGGCCACGCGGCGTTTTACGACGGCAGCGTGCTGGCCGCGCGCGAGCAGGTGCTCGTGATCATGATCAATTACCGCCTCGGTCCGTTCGGCTGGTTCGTGCCACCGCCCCGACCAGATCGGCCCGGTGACAATGCCAACCCGTTTACTGCGGATCCGCGGCAGCTTGCCGCTCTCGATGCCTCGGGCAACTATGGCATTCTGGATGCGATCGCTGCGCTGCACTGGGTACAGGATAACGCTCGCGCGTTGGGTGGCGACCCCGCTCGGGTCACCGTATTCGGTGAATCCGCGGGCGGCACCAATGTGCTGGCACTGCTGGTTTCGCCGCTCGCCCAAGATCTATTCCACCGCGCCATCATCCAAAGCCTCGGGTTTGGCTTCAGCCGCTTGCCAACACCGGACTCACCCTACTCCACCGAGTCGGTGTCGGAACGCCTGGGGATCCCCGCAGCATCCGCGAGCGAGCGCCTGCAGACACTGGATCCGTGGTCGCTCTATGCCGCCTTCGAACGACCCGCCAACGAATGGCAACGCCTGCCGACGGCTTTTCAGGACGGAGTGGTCGTACCTTTGGGCGACACCTTGGAGCTACTCGCCGACCCGGCAACCCACCATGACGTGCCAGTCATACTCGGCACCAATCGTGACGAAGCAAAGATTTTCATGGCCTTCGACTCACGGCATTCGCGGCAATTTGCGGGTCTACCCTATTCTTTGAAAGATCCCGACGCCTACGAATTGGAATCGCGCTACCGAGGCCGCCTTTGGGCCGCTGACGGCGTGGATGCGCTGGCCACTCCGCTGGCCGCAGGTGCGCCCGTCTTCGCCTATCGCTGGGACTGGGACGACCAAGGCAAGGCCTATGGATTCATTGATCTCAGCCAGCTACTTGGCGCCGCGCATGCGCTTGAGATCCCTTTTGTCACCGGACATTTTCAGGTGGGCAGCCAAACGAAGATGTTGTTTCATGACGACAATGCCGCGGGCAGAGAACGTCTCAGCCAGCAGATGATGGGCTACTGGGCGGAATTTGCCCGCACAGGCCGCCCCGGCGCGGCGGGCGGTATCGCTGGGGCGATCGATTGGCCCGCTTGGCCCACCGACCCTGCGCCTGCACAGCGCTTGATCTTTGACACCCCAACCGATGGCGGGCTCAGCGTCGCCACGGAAAAACTATCTCGCGAGCGCGTGGCCAGCGAAATCTTTGCCGAGCCGATCGACGGCGCGGCGCGCTGCAAGCTGTTTCGGGCCACGTTCCGCAATGCCGATGACCCCGGGGCCGATGCGCTGTGGACCCAGCTCAGTGTCAATCGTTGCGAGGGCGCTCGCTGGCTCGCACCCGGTACACCACCCCCGAGTAGTCATCCGTGATGTAAATCTCGCCATCCACCCCTTCGGCGACATCCACGGGACGACCCAACAGCAGCGAATCGCGCCGGAATCCGCTCACGAAGCGACGCTCCTCAATGCCACCCAAGTCATCAAAGTGCAGCGACACCACTTCGTACCCGGATGGCGTGCTGCGATTCCAGGATCCATGCAAGGCCACCAAGGCAGCCCGAGCGTAGCCAGAGGGCCGATCCGGGTGGCGCAGGAATCGGATACCGAGTGGCGCCACGTGGGCGCCAAATTCGTGTGCAGGTGGTATCGCCTCGGCGATGCGCGCCTCGTACCCGTCGGCCCATTTAGGGTCGCGCAGAGCGCGCCCATGAACGTGGGGCCAACCATAGAATCCACCCTCCATGATTCGATTGAGCTCATCCGGCGGCAAATCGTCCCCCAGCAAATCCCGTCCGTTTTCGGTGGCGTACAGCGAGTTGTCCCACGGTGCCCAATCAAAGCCGTACGGATTACGTGTACCCGTTGCAAAGATGACTCCGCTCGAACCATCGAGGTTAAATCGCATCATCGTCGCCCGCCGAGGGTCCGCCTCCAAACACACGTTGCAGGTGGAGCCCTGTCCCAAATAAAGCGCGCCGTCCGGCCCAATACGCACCGTCTTGCGCCAGTGCGAACCGTCCGCGCTTAAACCCTGGATCACGACTTCCGGCTCGCCTAACTGCCGTGTGCTTGGGTCAAATCGTCGCCGCACGATCCGCGTTGCCTCGGCGAGGTACAGCCACCCGTCATGAAAATCGATTCCATTGGGCCGATCCAGATCACGCAGCAGCACCTGCCGTCCATCCGAAACGCCATCGCCGTCACGATCGGCTTCAAGTAACGTGACCAAGCCGCCGCGCGGCTGAGTCAAAAGCACATCGCCGGTTGCAAGCGGCAACAAAATCCGGGCGCTCGGTAGCCCGGTCGCCCACAGCGTGATCTCGAAGCCATCGGCTGGGATGAGTTGCTCCGTAACCTGCGCGCTCGTCGGTGGCTCGGCATCGATCCCACGGATCATCTGCCAAAGCATGGCGCGGTCTGTCAGCGCGACCCCACCCAAGAAAATCAGCCAGACCAAACCCAATGCGACGAGCACCAATACCCCGGCCAGACTGAAGCCGAGCCATCGCCAAAACCCTCGCTTTGCTTTCGTCATCGCTACCCCCTGCCCGCGCAAACCATCGCCCATACATGCCGAGCGACAAGAAGGCGCCGAGTATCACAGAGCATGTCATCCATCGGTACAATCGATGGTCATGAACATGCTGAATCTGCCCTCGGCCGGGCGCAAGGCCACCTGCTTGATCCTGCTTGCCACGGCGGGAGTTCTCGCGCTTGCTTCGGTTGCGTCCCCGAGCTGGGCCGCCGACGGCCTCGCTGGCCGCGATGCGGCTCCCTGGCCCGGTAACGATAAGGGCAGCCCGGGTCGAGCAGACCTGCGCTTTGCCCAACTGGAAACCCTACTGCCGACACCGGGCGTGACCCGAACCGCCTCGGGCGCACCCGGCGCCGAGTACTGGCAACAAAAAGTCGACTACCTCATCAAAGTGCGACTGGATGAAGTGCGCCACCGACTCGAGGCCGAGCAGCGCATCACCTACATGAACCGCTCACCCGACACCCTGCGTTATCTTTGGGTGGCGCTCGATCAAAATATTTTCAAGAACGACTCGATCGCGCGCCGTACCGAAACCGCCGACACCAGCGGCTCTCGCCGCGATACCGCAGGACGGGGTGACAGTCTGAGCTTCTCGGCCATGCGTCGTCACCAAGCCTTCCAGGATCGGGAGTACGGCTTTGAAATCTTTGCCGTGACCGATGGAGCCGGTCGCACGCTCAAAACCACGGTCAATGACACCATGATGCGCATCGACCTGCCGGTGCCGCTGCGCCCCGGCACCAGCGTAGAAATCAATCTGCGCTGGGCCTCCAACATCGTCGATGAAGCCGCCATTGGTGCGCGTGGCGGCTACGAATACTTCCCCGAGACCGACACCTATCAATATTTTCAAGCGCAGTGGTTCCCGAGGCTTGCCGCCTACACCGATTACACCGGCTGGCAGAACAAGCAATTTCTGGATCGGGGCGAGTTCACGCTGGAATTCGGTGATTACGACGTGGAGCTCACGGTGCCGGCGGACCACATCGTCGCCTCCACGGGCGTGCTGCAGAACCCAAACACCGTGCTCACAGCGACCCAGCGCGCGCGACTCAAGGAAGCCGAGACCGCCAAGTCCCCCGTCTTTATCGTCACCCCGGAAGAAGCCTTAGCCAACGAGCGCGAAGGCACCAAAGCCACCCGCACCTGGCGCTTCAAAGCCGAGAATGTGCGCGATTTTGCCTGGGCCAGTTCCCGAAAATACATCTGGGATGCCATGGGCTACCGGCAAGAGGATCGTGAACGACCGTTCGTCATGGCCATGTCCTTCTACCCCAACGAGGGCGAGCCGATCTGGTCAAAGTATTCGACGCATGCCGTGATCCACACCATGGAGGTGTATTCGCGCTTCAGCTTTGCCTATCCCTACCCGGTGGCGATCTCGGTCAACTCCTGGGAACGCGGTGGCATGGAGTACCCCATGATCACCTTCAACGGCTATCGCCCCGTGAAGGATGACAAGACCGATGCCATCACCTATTCGCGCAACACCAAGTACGGGCTCATCGGGGTCATCATCCACGAAGTGGGGCACATTTATTTCCCGATGATCGTCAACTCCGACGAACGGCAATGGACGTGGATGGATGAAGGCCTCAACACTTTCCTCGAGTACATTGCCGAGCTCGAATGGGAGGAAAAATTTCCGACCTTTGGCGGCAAGACCAATATCCTCGATTTCATCACTGACTACATGCGCTCCGGCAACCAAGTGCCAATCATGACGCAATCGGATTCGGTCATTCAGTTTGGCCCGAACGCCTACTCCAAACCGGCGGCTGCGCTCAGCGTGTTGCGGGAAGCGGTCATGGGTCGCGAGCTGTTCGACCATGCCTTCCGCGAATACGCCAATCGCTGGAAGTTCAAACGGCCGACGCCGGCGGATTTCTTCCGCACCATGGAAGACGCCTCAGCGGTGGATCTTGATTGGTTCTGGCGTGGTTGGTTCTACGGCACCGATCACGTGGACGTCGCGGTGGGAGAGATTCGCGAATATCAGGTGTCCACTCAGGACCCAGACAAGGAATTCCCGCTGGCACGCAAGAAATTCAGCGAAGACTACCCGGATTCCTACTCGCAACGACTGAACCGTGCCGAGGGTCTCGGAACTCGTCTTGAGCGCTATCCGGAACTGGCCGACTTCTACAATGAAAATGACGAGTTCGTTCCGACCAACCAGGATCGAAACGAGTATCAGGACTTCCGTGACAAACTCAAAGATTGGGAGCGCATGGCGCTCGATCGAGCGATCGCCGCTGGCGAATATGTGTACTTCGTAGACTTCCACAATCTGGGGGGACTCGTCACTCCGCTTCCCGTGCAGCTGACCTTTGAGGACGGTAGCACTGAAGCGATCATGATCCCGGCTGAAATCTGGCGCTATAACGCCGAGAAGGTCACCAAACTCTGGATTCGCAACCAGCGCGTGGTCAGCGTCGAGCTCGATCGCGATCACATCATTGCCGATGCGGACCCCGCGAACAATGTGACGCCACGACGGATCCAGCGCAGCCGGATAGAGCTTTTCAAAGGACGGGGCGGGGGTCGTAACCAGATGCTGGATGCCTTGGCAGAGCTCAAAGGCGCACCCAAGGCAGACAGCAAAGATATCCCACTCGCACCGGCAGGCGATTGACCGATTCGACTGGCAGTCGATCGGAGCGAGACAAGCGCCGCATGCAGCCCTCAACGCGCCGTGACCTGCTGCGTGGTGCAGGCTGCGCCGTGCTGGTCCCATTATTGGGCAGCACAATCAGCGAGCTTGCGGCGCATCGCTCACATGTGACGCTGACCCGTCTACTGCCGAATCCTCGCACCGAGCGCTGGGAGTTGATTCACGCGATTCATTATCATGATGCAGCGATGGTGCTGCGAAAGCTCAGCCCCGGAGCACGCTTGGCGCCCACCTCGCCCGAGGGTCAGGCGCGCCTGATGCTAGAGATCGAGCGACGAATTCTTTGGTCGACAAGTGCGGGTGCCATAGCACTCACAGCCGTGGGCGCCGAGCTCGCAGGCGACAGTGTGCTGCTATATCAGGAATGCCTTGCGCCACCGAGAGGCACGCGCGTGTTCATCGAGAGTCGGCTCCTGCATGAGCAGCACGTGGGCCAGGTCAATCGCTTCAGCATCGAAACCACGACTCCGCCGATACTGCTCAGCACCGACGCATCTCAACCACGCGTGCAGTTCGACGCCTAAGCGCCACACGCCGCACCCTGCGACGTTGGTGAAACCGTGTCAAAGATTTGGAGGCTGGGGTCGGAATCGAACCGGCGTACACGGCTTTGCAGGCCGCTGCATG
>CAZHLL010000054.1:0-14407 GCA_964533305.1 uncultured Acidibacter sp. | reverse complement strand
TTGGCCACAGCCCTGAATGCCTCCAGGACATGAGCGGACGCCGGACGTTCGTTTTCTCCCACCCGATAGATCAGCCCTGCCTGTCGTTCAATGACGTGGTTTTCGATGGATAGCGGTCTCACGCCGTCGGCCATGCGTTCGCTGATCAGATGTTCAGGTAGCGGGCTCAAGAATTTTCCGCTGGCAACCAACGAAATCATCAAATTCAAAGAATTAGTCCGAAATACATCGCGCGGTGGCGGCAAGCCATCGGCCGAGAAGTATTTCTCGAAGCTGTCCTGTGCGTGAGGCTGGTCTGCAATCACCCAGCGATGTGGAACCAGATCAGCGCGCGTCAGCTCGCGGCGCCCGGCTAGCGGGTGGTTGCGACCCGCCATGATGCTGGAGCGTACGCTCGTCAGTGGTTCGAGCACCAGATTGGGTGACACCGGCACCGGTGGGAAGTTGGTAAAAATCACATCCAGACGGCCATCATTGAGCTGCTTCAGCAGATCCTCAAAGAATGATTCATTGATGACGAGCGCCAGACGGGGATGGGCTTCGCAGAGTATCTCAGCGACTTGACTCGTGAGATGAGTGGCATACATGGCCCCAACACCGATATGTACTGTGCCCGTGACGCCTCGTTCAAGTTCGCGTACCTCGCGCGTCAGTCGTTGGCAGGCGTTAAGCACGATTTGGGCGTGGCGATAGAGTGCCAACCCCGCCTCGGTCGGGGTCACCCCCCGAGGCTTGCGCTCAAGCAGATCCATCCCAAGCAGATCCTCGAGGTTTTTGATGCTGCGCGTGAGTGCCGGTTGACTGATCGCCACCCGGTCTGCGGCCCTCGACAGGTTGCCGCTGTCGACGACGGCGACAAAATGACGTAACTGCCGCAGTTCCATGCTAACTCCCCTCCTGTACGGTCGTTCCGTGCGATGCGAACGGCGCATCGATTGTGCAACGGAAATGATTGGCTGACAAAAGGATCGGTTACAGACTACGGATTGGGGTCACGCTGGGGGGGTAATCGCGCACATGACTTGGGACTTCATCGTGGTGGGTGCGGGATCTGCGGGTTGCGCCGTTGCACGGCGTTTGTCCGAGCGCGATTCGTTGCGGGTTCTCCTGTTGGAGGCCGGGGGATCCGATCGCAGCCCGGTTGTGCAGGTCCCTGCGGGGCTCGTCAAGGCGATTGGCCGGCCCCGATACGACTGGTGTCACTTGGCCGAGCCCGATGTGTCACGTGGCAACAAGGTCGATTTATGGCCCGCCGGGAAAGTTCTCGGCGGATCAAGTTCCATCAACGGCATGCTCTTCGTGCGCGGCCATCCAGGTGATTACGATGATTGGGCAACGTCGGGTTGCCCCGGTTGGAGTTATCGCGAGGTCCTGCCGTACTTCAAACGATTGGAGAAAACGGCCTTCGGTGATGATGCGCTGCGTGGGCGTGAGGGTCCGATGCATGTTTCGCCCTTGCAGACTCGCCATCCGCTGGCGGAGGTTTTCCAGCGAGCGGCTGAGCAACAGGGTTTTGCCTTCAACCGCGATTACAACGGCGCCGTGCAGGACGGTGTCGCTGAACCTCAGATTTCGCAATATCGGGGGCGACGTTGGAGTAGCGCCCACGGTTATCTCGCTTCGGTAAAAAGTCGGCGAAATTTGCAGATCACGTTGCGTGTGCAGGTTTTGCGTCTGTTGTTCGGCGAAGGTTCGTGTTGTGGTGTCGTCGTTCGTGAGGCCGATGGCAGTATCCGTGAGCACCATCTGACTCCGGGTGGAGAAGTCATCCTCAGCGCAGGCGCACTGGGAACACCCAAGATTTTAATGTGCTCGGGCGTGGGTAATGCTGCAGATCTCAAAGATTTAGGCATTGATGTGCAAAGTGATCGCAGAGAAGTCGGCTGCAATCTGCAAGAGCACCCGAACTCAGTGGTGTGTGCTCATGTCAATGTTCATACCTACAACATGGATGCCACCCCATGGGGGATGTTCAAAAACGGATTACGTTGGTTGTTGACTCGGGCGGGCCCTGCTTCTAGTCCGTATCCCCATGCCGTCGCCTTTGCTAAGTCTAGCCCCGCTGAGCCGAGGCCAGATTTGCAGTTTTTATTTGGTCCCTTTGCCTTCTCGTTTGATGAGCGCGGGGTTATCCCTTACTCTGGCCCGGCGGTTTCGATTGTATTTAATACCTGTGTGCCTGAGGCGCGCGGCCGAGTCAGTCTGCGCTCAAGCGATGCCCTGCAACCGTTACGCATTGAGCACCGCTTACTGGATCATCCGCGTGACCTTGCGCGGCAGCTCGCGGGTGCGCGGATCGCTCGCGCTTTGCTCGCAAGTTCCGAGTTCACACCCTTCGACTGTCGCGAGTACTTGCCGGGTCCGGCGGTGCAGAATGAAGACGACAGCGCATGGATCGATCATCTGCGGAACACCAGCTTCCTCGGCTACCATGCCGTCGGAACGTGCCGCATGGGAAATGATGACGCGGCAGTCGTGACTCCGCGTCTTGTGGTGCGGGGAGTGGGTGGATTACGCATCGCCGATGCCTCGATCATGCCACGCATCGTGGCGGCCAATACGCATGCCACAACCGTGATGATCGGCGAAAAAGCGTCCGACATGATTCTGGAGGACCGTGATGCAAAACGTTGATGCCCGTCAGTCGGCTCAGGTGTCTTCCGCTCAAGCAAAAGACGAGTGGCCCAAAGAATCCTATAGCTGGTATGTCGTATTGGTGCTCTGCATTTGCGGCATGGTGGCTTTCATAGATCGGCAGATCATCAATCTGCTGGTCGAAGATATCAAAGCGGATCTGCAAATCAGCGACACCGAGGTGAGCTTGCTGCAGGGGTTCGCCTTTGCGGTGTTTTATGCCTTGGCGGCAGTGCCACTGGGTCGTCTTGCCGATACCTCGAGCCGTCGTCGCTTGATCACGGTCGGTATCGTGGTGTGGACGGCGGCGGCCGCTGCGTGTGGACTCGCCAAAAGTTTCTGGCAGTTGTTTATCGCTCGCGTGTTTGTCGGTGTCGGTGAGGCCACACTAACGCCTTCCGGGTTTTCGATGCTTGCGGATTTGTTTCGGCCGGGGCGAGTGTCATTGCCCGTCGCGGTCTTTACGGCATCGAGCTTTGTCGGCTCGGGTGTAGCGTTGTTGGTGGGTGGCTATGTGATCTCGGCGCTGAGTCGGGTCGATAACATCAGTCTGCCGATCATCGGTGTGTTACAGACATGGGAAGCGGCTTTCATCATCTGTGCACTGCCGGGCATCTTGGTCGCGTTGTGGTTTCATTTGACGGTGCGTGAGCCCGTGCGGCGGGCGTCAGTATCGTCAAACGCCATCGCCGATCAATCAGCCAAACCTTCACTGCACGAGGTATGGGTATTCGTTCGCGGTCATTCTCAGGTTTTTACGGCGGTTTTTGCCGGGATCTCCGTATTGGCAGCAGTCCAGTTTTGTCTCGGGGCATGGGTGCCTGCTCACTTCATTCGCAATCATGGTTGGACGCCGTCTGAAGTCGGTTATGCCTACGGTTTGATTTTTTTGATCTGTGGCACAGGCGGCGCTATTTCAGGGGGTTGGATTGCTGATCGCTTGCAGCGAAAGGGCGTCAAGGACGGTCATCTGCTGACGGCGATGTGGGCCGCGCTGCTCGCAGCGCCCTTCGTGGTGGTGTTCCCCGCGGTGTCCCAAGCGGAGCTGGCCATCGCGCTGCTCGCACCGGTCGTATTCTTTGGCACTATGCCGTTCGGCGCGGGCCCAGCGCTCATCCCTGTAATTTGTCCGCCTCGCATGCGAGGGCTTTTGGTGGCTATATACCTGCTGATTGCCAATCTCATCGGTCAGGCGGGTGGTCCATTGGTGGTGGCGCTCTTTACGGACTGGGTGTTCGGTTCGCCAGAGCTCGTCAGTCGTTCGTTGATGGTGGCCCCAGTGGCGTTATTGCTGATCGGTGCTGTGTTGGTGGGCCGTGGCCGATCGGAGCTGCGGAGGTTTTATGAGCAGGCAGCGTGAGACTTACCGGTCTTGGCAGCAGGATCCGACTGCATTTTGGCAGGAGGCTGCTGACGCGATCAGCTGGGACCGCGCCCCCACGATCGTGTGTGACACCGCCGAGTCAGCCTCGGGTTGCTGGTTTACCGATGGTCAGTTGAACGCGTGCTACAACGCGGTCGATCGACACGTGGAGCAGGGTCGAGGCAGGCAAGTGGCCATCGTGCACGTGAGTGCGATGACCGGTCAGACGGTTGCGATCACCTACGATGAGCTACAACACGAAGTGTCGCGACTTGCTGGTGCGCTGCAGACTGCGGGCGTGCAGTGTGGCGATCGGGTGATCATTTACATGCCCATGGTGCCGCAAGCGGTATTTGCCATGTTGGCGTGTGCGCGGATCGGTGCCATTCATTCAGTGGTGTTTGGTGGCTTTGCAGCACGTGAGCTGGCCGTCCGAATCGATGATGCCGAGCCCAAGCTGATTTTGGCCGCCTCCTGTGGTCTCGAGCCGGGTCGTGTCGTGGATTATTTTGGACTGTTGCAGAGGGCTCTGCAGCTCGCCGAACACGCACCGCGTGCCTGCGTGGTGCTGCAGCGAGAGCAATCTCCGGCGGCACTCACCTCAGGCTATGTTGACTGGGACGAGTTCATCGCAGGGGCTGAGCCCGTTGCGCCCCTTGCAATGAAATCGACCGACCCGCTCTATATTTTGTACACCTCCGGCACGACGGGTAAGCCAAAAGGGGTGCTACGTGACACCGGGGGTTACTTGGTGGCGCTCAGTTGGTCGATGCGCTACATCTACAACACCCAAGCGGGTGAGTGTTTCTGGGCCGCCTCGGACATCGGCTGGGTGGTCGGGCACTCCTACATCGTCTACGGACCCTTGCTGGCCGGGTGCACCACGATATTGTTTGAGGGGAAGCCCGTCGGAACGCCGGACGCGGGTACATTCTGGCGGATCATCGAAGAACATGCCGTTAAAACATTGTTCACCGCACCGACGGCATTACGGGCTATCAAGCGGGAGGACCCGCAGGGGCACTTTGTCAAAGAATCCGACTTGAGCTCACTCAAGGCTGTGTTCCTTGCCGGCGAGCGCGCTGATCCGGACACCGTGTATTGGGCCGCCGAACAGCTGACCGTGCCTGTCATTGATCACTGGTGGCAAACCGAGACGGGCTGGCCCATTGTTGCTAACTGTCTGGGCTTGGGTGATCCGTTGCCGATCAAGGCAGGCAGTGCCAGCTTGCCAGTGCCCGGTTTTGAGGTCTGTGTGGTTGACGATACCGGTCAAATATTACCTGCAGGTCGACAGGGCGATCTTGTAATCAGGCTGCCATTGCCGCCTGGCTGTCTACCCGCTCTCTGGAATGATCCGGTGGGTTTTCAAGCGGCTTATTTCACGGTACATCCCGGCTGGTACACAAGCGGCGATGGCGGTCACATCGATGACGATGGGTACGTCTATGTGATGGGGCGTGTCGATGATGTCATCAACGTCGCAGGGCACCGCCTGTCGACTGGCGAGCTCGAGCAATCTTTGGCTGGTCATCCCGCTGTTGCCGAGTGTGCGGTCATCGGTATTGCTGATGGCCTGAAGGGCACGGTGCCGATGGGGCTCGTCGTCCTCAAGTCAGGCGTGAGTCGCGATGCGTCGTCATTAATTCGCGAACTTGTCAACAAGGTTCGCGAGGATGTGGGTCCTGTCGCAAGTTTTCACCGTTGTCATATCGTATCTCGACTACCCAAAACACGATCAGGCAAGGTGCTGCGCGCCACCATGCGCTCGATGGCTGCGGGCCGTGATGTTCCGGTGCCGCCCACTATCGAAGACCCTTCTGTATTGCAGGAGTTGGAGGGTTTACTGAGTGCTCATGTGCGTGAAAGCTAGGGCTTGTCTTGTCGTATTTTTTGGATCGATTGCGCGGCAATCGAAGCCATCTTGACGGCCTCTGCCGCCGCCTCAGTCGCTCTTCGCGTTGCCTCAGCTGCCTCGGCCGCGGCCTGAATGGCAATATCTTCAGCCTGTCTTGCTGCGGCCTCTGACGCCGCTGCGGATGCAGCGGCTGCGGACGCTGCGGCTTCCATGGCAGCTTGGGCAGAAGCGGAGGCAGCTTCGGCCGCGTATTCCGCGGCAGATATCACGTGCGACTCGATTGACAGTCGAGCGGTTTCGGCCGATTTCTTTGCAGACTCGGAGGCGAGCTCTGCCGCACGACATGCACGCTTCGCGGCTTCAGCGGACTGATGCGTCAGGATCTTCAAGGACTCGAGGGTTTCCGAGTATTTCTTGTTTACGACCAAATGCCGATGGCGCATTTGTGCGACTTCATCTCGCAACAGACGAATTTCTGTCCTGATGTCAGACATCTCGGAGGGCATTGTGTCAATCCTGCGCCAGTGTTGCGATGTCTTGATTGTACCCGAGGTGCTTGCAGAGCAACGGATAGCACTCGCAGGCCTCTGCTTCGAGCGCGGTGGGCTGCAGTATCACGATCTTGCCCCGCTTCTGCTCAATCAGTTTCAACTTCTGCAGATGTTTGAGCGCCCCAGATACTCCCTCTCGGCGTATACCCAGGATCGCTCCGATGGTTTGATGCGTGGTATCTAGCTCGATCTGTCCAGTGCGCCGCAATGTCAGCAGGATTGTCTTTGCGACTTGTTGTTCGATGGTGTGATATCGATAACACAAGCACGTTTGGGTGGCATACCTCACGATCGCGTTGGCGTGATTTAAAACGGCCAACCTGAAAGTCGAAGACAAATCGATTTCCTTGTTCAGGAATTCCGCCTGCACCAAGATACCGAAACCCGCTGTTTGCAAATTGAAGTGCACGGAACGATAAGGTTTTTCTGCCAGCATCCAAAGACCGACCACCCCTTCGTTTCCTGTCAAGCTGGATTCGGCAAAGCCTCCGTCCAGCGATTCGCTGGAATATGAAAATATGGCGGACGTGGGGAAGATCAAGTGGGCTGGATATTTCTTGGCGATGGAGGTTGAAGGGTTACGGTCAAAGTGCACGAGCTTTGAGTGACGTTTCCAGCTATGCCACGCATGGGGACTGAGTGTTTTAGTGATGGCATTCAACGACTTGTGGCGCTGCAAGGCTGATGAATTTATTGCCACCGATGATTATGCGCACACTTGCGCATGGTGATGTGTACGTTTCCGCACAGATGGCGCGGCTCGCTTCTGTTAAGCGCGGGAAAACTCAACATATAAGCGTTGGTTATCAGTGCATGCCAATCCGGTGTTGGTAGTCGACCCGCCCTTGCTGGACCATGAGCCGCATGATTCACGACAGCATTCTTGCCACCATCGGCAACACCCCCATTGTGCGTATCAACCGTCTGGCGCCCTCGCATGTCACGATGTTCGTCAAGTGCGAGTTTTTTAATCCGCTTCACTCCGTCAAAGATCGGCTTGCCATCGCCATTATCGAGGATGCGGAGCGACGCGGTCTGCTGCAGCCTGGCCAAACCGTGGTGGAGGCCACTTCGGGTAACACGGGTATTGCACTCGCCATGGTCTGCGCCGCCAAAGGCTACCCCTTTGTGGCGGTGATGGTGGAAACCTTTTCGATTGAGCGTCGCAAGATCATGCGAGCACTCGGCGCCAAAGTGATTCTGACGCCCGCTGCCGAACGTGGCAGCGGCATGGTGCGTAAAGCTGAAGAGTTGGCAGCGAAGCATGGTTGGTTTCTGGCGCGGCAATTCGAGAACGAAGCGAACCCAGCTTATCACCGCAGTACCACTGGCCCCGAGATCCTTCGCGACTTTGCCGGGCATCGACTTGATTTCTTTGTCTCGGGCTGGGGCACGGGCGGCACGTTGACGGGCGCTGGCCAGATGATCAAGCTCGCCAGACCCGACGTCCAAATCGTCGCGACCGAGCCCGAAGGCGCAGCACTGCTCTCCGGCAAACCGTTCACACCGCACAAGATCCAAGGTTGGACGCCCGATTTCATACCTGGCGTACTCGATCGCAGCATCGTCGACCGTGTCGTGACGGTCACTGATGATGAAGCGTTCGCGACCGCGCGGTCTTTGGCGCGGAGCGAGGGTATTTTTTGCGGCATTTCCTGTGGAGGCACGTTTGCAGCTGCTTTAAAAGTGGCGCACGAGGCAGAGCCAGGTGCCGTGATTCTGGCTATGTTGCCTGACACGGGCGAGCGCTATCTCTCCACCGCCTTGTTTTCGGATCTGCCGGAAGGCAGTGACCCTGAGCCTTGATATGCCGTATGACGCCCTGCCGATGACTGAGAGCGCCTTACTCGCCAAGCGCTTTGTACCTTTGCCCTCTCCGTTCCCGCTCTATCGCGGTGGAGTGATCTTGGGTGGCGGTATCGCCTATGAAAGCTGGGGTTCGCTCAATACGGCCAAAGATAATGCGATCCTGTTGTTCACGGGCTTGTCTCCCTCCGCGCATGCCGCCTCCAGTCACGAGGATCGGAGTGTCGGTTGGTGGGAGCGTCTTATCGGGCCAGGTGCGGCTTTTGATGTCCGTCGGTATCACATCATCTGTATTAATTCTTTGGGTAGCTGCTTTGGCTCAACTGGGCCCACGTCTGTCAATCCTGTCACGGGGCTGCCCTACGGCGAATCGTTTCCCGAGATTGCACTTGAGGATATTGCTTCCGCAGGTTGTGCGGTTCTGGATTATTTTGGCATCGAACGCGCCGAAGTGGTGGTCGGCCCTTCCTTGGGTGGTTCGGTGGTCGCGGCCTTTGCAGCGCTGTATCCAGGTAAAGCGCGCCGGATGATTAGTATCTCAGGGACACTGGCTCCGTCGGCTTATGCGATTGCGTTACGTAGCATTCAGCGCGAGGCGGTGATGCAAGATCCTGTTGCCGGCTTACGACTCGCACGCAAGCTCGGTACGGTTTCCTACCGATCAGCGAAGGAGCTCAGTCAACGCTTTGGTCGGCAGCCTTCGTCGGCAGGTCGAGATTTTGCCGTTCAGGATTATCTCGATCAGCAGGCAGACAAGTTTGCGGGGTCCTTTGATCCTGTGAGCTATCTCAGGCTGTCGCGAGCGATTGATCGCTTTGATCTATATCAGCATGGCCAACGCGCGATGCTGTTTCAGCTTGCCAAACTCGAGGCGGCGCTCGTGATTGGTGTGCAGGAAGATCAGCTGTTCCCGATCGAAGAACAGGCTGTGATGGCTGGTGCGTTGCAGGCGGCAGGAGTTCCAACTCGATTCGAGCAGTTGGAAAGCGTCTACGGACATGACGCGTTTTTGGTTGAACAGGATCGATTCGGCACGCTTATCGAGCGCTGGTTGCAAAATCATTAATTCATCTGAAGTATTTGGGGTATGTCATGACACACTCAGTGACCGATCAGTTGCTCGACAACAACCGTCGATACGCCGCAGGTGAAAGCCGGCACGCGTCACGCCATCCGGGCAAGCAGCCCATCAAGCCGGCACGCCGAGTTGCAGTCTTGGGGTGCATGGACGCCCGGCTGGATATCGAAGACTTGCTTGGGTTGCAAACCGGCGAAGCCCATATCATTCGCAACGCCGGCGGTATCGCCAGCGAAGATGCCATTCGCAGCTTGTTGATTTCACATCATCTGCTGGATACCAAAGAATTTATCGTGATCCAGCATACTCGATGTGGCATGTTGGCCTTCACGGACGAGTTGCTCAAGGGCGCGTTAGAGGGCGATCCGGCATCCGCTGCGCTCGTGTCGAAGGCGACTGATCGGGCATTCGTCTGCCGGTTTGTCGCTTCCAGTAGTCCGGCGACATTTCACGCATTCCCGGGCACCCCGGAGCCCCTCGACTCCCCGCCTGATTCCGGCAATCTGGCCAGGCTCGCGGATAGTGTTCGTCGGGCCATCTCGGTCATACGCACCCATCCTTGGATTCCCGAGCAAGGTAGCGATGCGGTGTCGGTGCGCGGGTTTATTTACGACGTCGATACGGGGTTGCTACGCGAGGTTTCGTGAGTCGCGAAGCTCGCTTGGCATTATCCAGAGTGGCGGATGATGGAACGTCTGCAGAGTCCGCACAGCCAACCGCTTGAGCAATGTTTGCAGGCAACTGAATCGACGCGGTCTGGCCTAAGTGAGACAGAAGCCGCTCGACGGCTTGATATTCATGGCCCCAATCAGTTACCGCAAGCATCTCCGGTAAGTCCTGTCCGAAGATTTCTGTCTCAGTTCAATCATATTTTGATCCACGTACTTCTGGTCGCTGCGCTGGTGACTGCCGTGCTATCGCATTGGGTGGATACGGGGGTGATCGTTGCGATCGTTCTGGTAAATGCCATTATCGGTTATGTACAGGAGGGCAAAGCCGAGGCGGCGTTGTCTGCCATCCGCAGTCTGTTGGCACCCCGCGCCAACGTCATACGCGACGGGCATCGTCTCAATATCGATGCAGCCACACTTGTGATGGGCGACATCGTAATTCTTGAGGCAGGTGATCGTGTCCCCGCAGATCTCCGACTGATTGAGGTCCGCGACATGCGAGTGGACGAGGCGATTCTCACGGGCGAATCCGTACCGGTCGACAAGAGTTTGTCGCAGGCAACTGAGCACAGCGCCTTGGGGGAGCGAGTTTGCATGTTATTCAGCGGAACGATGATCGCAACGGGTATCGCGCGTGGAGTGGTGGTGGCAACGGGGCGCGACACGGAAATCGGCAAGATCAGCGGCTTACTCCAGTCGGTCGAAACTCTGGCAACGCCGCTTGTGCGGCAGATGAATATTTTCGCCCGTTGGTTGACCGTCTTCATCTTGCTTGTCGCAGCGGGTCTGCTTGTCTTTGGTTTCGTGGTGGGGCACTTACCGTTCTCCGATCTCTTCATGGTGGTGGTGGGATTGTCGGTTGCTGCGATACCGGAGGGTCTGCCGGCCGTCTTGACCATTACGTTGGCAGTCGGTGTGCAGGCGATGGCCGGCCGCAATGCCATCATTCGTCGTCTGCCTGCAATTGAGACCATCGGCTCCGTGTCGGTCGTCTGTACCGACAAGACAGGCACTCTCACACGAAATGAGATGGCGGTTACCCGTGTGGTCCTATCTGACACGGTGTTGCATGTTGATGGTGAGGGCTATAGCCCAACGGGAGCTATTTTTGATTCTCACGAACAAAAAATCGCGCCGAATTCTTTGCTTATCAACATGGCTTGGACAGCAAGCCTTTGCAATGACGCTGAGCTCCGAAATACGGAGCAAGGTTGGCAGGTGGAGGGTGATCCCATGGAGGGTGCGCTCCTTGCCTTTGCTGCCAAGGTCCTGACAGAAGGTAGTGCATCGCGCTCGAGATGGGAGCGGTTGGATGTTGTGCCGTTTGATCCGGTGCATCGTTACATGGCCGTCTTATGCCGAAGCAGCACTGGAAAACGGGCGACTTTCGTCAAGGGCGCACCGGAAGCTGTATTCGCCATGTGCCATCATCAAAAAAATTCAAATGATGATGAGGTTTCGGTTGACGAGGCTTACTGGTTGGAAGCAATCGAGGCCTTGGCAGCGGGCGGACATAGAGTCATTGCCTTGGCCGCCAATTTTGAGTCGTCAAATCAAGAAGACCTACAAGAGCACCACCTGCATGGGAAACTCACATTGCTCGGGCTGGTGGGTTTGATGGACCCTCCCCGACAAGAGGTCATTGCCGCGCTTGCCGAATGCCAGAGTGCTGGCATCAGCGTGAAGATGATTACCGGAGATCATGCCGCCACTGCACGCGCCATAGCCGAACAAATCGGCCTTCCGAATTGGCAACATGTTTTGACCGGGGCTGATCTCGATCGGCTTGATGCGGCTGACTTTTCCGAGGAAGTTGCTCGTGTCGATGTGTTTGCGCGAACCTCTCCGGCGCACAAACTCAAGCTTGTGGGGGCGCTCCAAAGCCGGGGTTTGATTGTGGCCATGACGGGGGATGGAGTGAACGATGCTCCCGCATTAAAGCGTGCTGATATCGGAGTAGCCATGGGGCTCAAGGGTAGTGAGGCAGCAAAAGAGTCGGCTGAGCTTGTGTTGGCTGATGACAATTTTGCCTCGATTGTGGCCGCAATTCGTGAAGGGCGCACGGTTTACGACAATATAAAAAAAGTCATCAGTTGGACGCTTCCAACGAATGCCGGAGAGGCGCTCACCATCATTGCCGCCTTGCTTGCTGGTTTGGCTTTGCCGATCACGGCGGTGCAGATTCTTTGGATTAATCTGATCACAGCAGGCACGCTAGGGATTGCATTGGCATTCGAGCCTGCCGAAGTCGGAACCATGCGGCGTCCGCCACGGGCACGAGACGCACCCTTGCTGACAGCGGAGCTGATATGGCACATCGTGTTGGTCTCGACCTTGTTTCTGGTCGCCGTATTCGCGGTGTACACCTATGCGGTTGACAAGGGCTACTCAATCGAGCTGGCGCGTACCATGTCAATGAATACGTTGGTAGTGCTCGAAATTTTTCACTTGTTTTTCATTCGTAACATCCACAGCACTTCACTCAGCTTGGTCGCTGTACGGGGTACGCCCGTTGTTTGGGGCTGCGTGCTTGTGGTGGTTGCGGCGCAATTCGCGATCACTTACGTGCCAACGCTGCAGTGGGTTTTTGGTACCCAGCCCGTCTCACTTGCCGACGGAATGATCATTGTTGCCGTCGGCATCTTGTTTTTCATGCTGGTTGAAGCAGAAAAACAGATGCGTCTGGCATTCTCACGATCGGAATGAAGCGTCTGGCGGGATGACCTCGAGTCATCCCGCTCGTTTGAACTCAACCTCGGGAAAGCCCGCGTTGGCGGACTCGCGCATCTTGTCGTAGTAATTGTTGGCGCCACCGAAATAAATCAGGACACGGGGCTTTCTGTTCTGCAGGTTGGCGCCCATCATCCAAGAGTGCACCTTATCGCCCTGGGCCATCAGCGTCATGGCGTGAATTTCCGCGGTGTGCGCAGTCCAGGCATCCTCGGCATCTTGTTTTGGCTCACACAGCTCGTAGCCTTCGCCTTCCATTTTTTTGATGCAGTCCACGATATACATAATGTTCTGCTCGATGGAGGTGGGGAGATTGGCAAAAGGAGCCTGCGGACCCGTGATCATGAAGAGGTTGGGAAAGCCCGCCACGAATACGCCCATGATTGAACTGGAGACCTCGTCCCATTTGTCCTTGAGCGGCGTGCCGTTGCGGCCTCGGATCGGCAAGGCTTCCTGAGCGCCGGTGTAGGCCTGAAAGCCAGTAGCGAGAACGATGATGTCGAATTCGTAATGCTGCTTGGTCGTGCGGATGCCGGTTTCGGTGAATTCGACAATGGGTTCTCGCTCATTGATATCGACGAGCTTCACATTGTCACGATTATAGGTTTCGAAGTAGCCGTGATCGAGTGGCGGGCGCTTGGCAAAGAAAGGGTAGCCCTTGGGAGTCAGCATCTCTGCGACCTCCGGGTCCTTCACCTTTTCTTTCATTTTGTTGATGATGAACTCACCGACAATACGGTTAGATTCAGGATTGACCACGAGATCATCAAAGGTTTCAAACACAAAGCGGAAACTGCCGCGAGGCCAGTGCTCTTCCAGAATCTTCTGTACTTCGTCCGGTGGCGTATCGGCAAGGTTCCTGCCCACCGGACTGTCGAACGCCATGCCGAAGGAATGGTTCCGACACTTCTGAATGATGGCGTCGTAATTATCCTTGATTTCTTTGTCCCATTCCGGGGTCATGGGCTTTTGCACAGCGGGCATGATGAAGTTGGCGGTGCGCTGAAACACTGTGACTTGGGCGGCCGTCTGAGCGACCACCGGCAGCATCTGCACGGTGGTAGCGCCGCTACCGATGATGGCGATGCGCTTGCCCGCATAGTCGAGCCCTTCCGGCCAGCGTGCCGAGTGGAAGCAAGGACCTTTGAATTCTTTCATACCCTTGAATTCGGGGATCACGGGCTCCGAAATCATGCCCATGGCGCTAATGAAGTAGCGACAGGTGAAGGCTTCACCACGCTCGGTGCGTATCAACCAAAAACCGCTATCTGGCTGAAAGTCGGCGCTGATGATTTTGGTGTTCAACGTGATGT
Source organism: uncultured Acidibacter sp. (assembly GCA_964533305.1). Taxonomy (GTDB): domain Bacteria; phylum Pseudomonadota; class Gammaproteobacteria; order Steroidobacterales; family Steroidobacteraceae; genus UBA964. The sequence continues at coordinate 403 of CAZHLL010000054.1, read as the reverse complement.
GAGGCCACATATCGCACTTATCCGCAACGAAGTGCATGTAGCGCAGGTTTTCCTCCCAGCCTGGGTAGCGGGTGGACCACGTCCACTCCTGCAAGAGCTCCTTGGAAAAAGTCAGACAGTAGTAGTAGCACTCGCTGTCACTGGCGGCTCCTGGATAGCGGTTCCAGGTCCACGTTCCGCCGATATCCGAGGCCTTGTCAAAGACACGGATGGTCAGGCCCGCCTCGCGTACGTAGTGAATGAGACCGAGGCCGGCAAAGCCCGCGCCGACCGCAATAACATCGTAATCCGCCTGTTTTTTACTTTGTTCGGTAGCCACGTATGAAACCCCTCCAAGCCTGGTCGTGAACCCCGCTTGATACTAGTTTTCTTGTTGGTAACTAGCAAGTGCTGAGGGCCAAGG
>CAZHLL010000053.1:0-14511 GCA_964533305.1 uncultured Acidibacter sp. | reverse complement strand
GAGTCGCCGACCGCCGCCATGGTGTTGATGATGCCGAGCACCGCCGCGACGATGCCAAAGCCGGGCAGGGCGTCGGCCACGACTTGCACCGCGTGCGCGGGGGCATGGGCCTCGTTGTGATGGGTTTCGAGTTCGAATTCGAGCAGGGTTTCGAGCTCGTTGGGGTCGAGGTTGCCACCGACCATGAGCCGCAGACAGTCGGTGATGAATTCCATCATGTGATGGTCGGCGAGGATGTCCGGGTACTTGGAAAAGACGGCGCTTTTGCTCGGATCTTCGATGTCATTTTCAATCGCGAGCAGGCCTTCTTTGCGGGATTTCACCAGCAGATCAAAGATCAACTTCAATAGATTGACGTAGGATTCGCGACCGTAGCGGGCGGGCTTGATCAGACCGAGGGCGTTGACGAAGGCGGCTTTGACCACCTTAATGGAATTGCTGGTAATGAAGGCCCCGAGCGCGGCGCCCATGATGATGACAATTTCGGAGGGGTGCCAGAGCAAGAGCAGATTGCCGCCCGCCATCTTGAAGCCGATGATGACGGAGAGCACGACGACCACGGAACCGAAGAGCGCAATCATGGGGTCAATGATGACCGCCGCGAGTGGCTGCCGCTTGTATCCATCGTGGAGTTCACTCCACAATGGAAGCATCATCGGCGCCGTGAGAGCCGTCCAGCCACCAAACTAGTGCCGTCACATCGGAGCGGCGCAACGAGAGGATGTACCGTGTTTGATCCAGCTTCGTATTTTGGCGCATTGCCTGGGCTCATCGCACTGGCCGTACTCGGCTGGCTGATTTCCTTGCCCCGTCGCAATGTCGATCATGTCGACACCTTGTGGCCGTTGATGTTTCTGCTGGCGATCGTGTTGTATGCGGGCTTCCCCCCGGAGACCGAGCGCGGGCGGCTGTTGTTTGTGCTTGTGACCCTGTGGGCGCTACGGCTCTGCGTCTACATCACCGCGCGCAACTGGGGCCATGAGGAGGATCGGCGCTATCAGGCGATCCGTGCCCGCAACCAGCCTAACTTCGCCTACAGCAGCGTGTACCGCGTGTTCATTTTTCAGGCGGTGCTCGCTTGGGTGATTTCTTTGCCGCTGTACGGGGCAGTCGGCAGCCAGAATGAGCTCGGTGCGCTCGATTATCTCGGTCTCGGCCTCTGGATCATTGGCTTTGCATTTGAAGCAGGCGGCGATTGGCAGCTCTCACGCTTTAAGCGTGACCCCGCCAATGCCGGCAAGGTCATGGATCGTGGCTTCTGGCGTTTGACGCGACACCCCAATTACTTTGGCGACTTCTGCGTCTGGTGGGGATTTTATTTGATCGCGCTCTCAGCCGGTGCCTGGTGGAGCTTTGTGGGTCCGCTGATCATGAGCTGGCTCCTGCTCAAGATCTCAGGTGTGGCGTTGCTCGAAAAAGACATTGCCGAGCGCAGGCCGGAGTACGCCGAGTACATTCGGCGTACCAATGCCTTTTTCCCTGGTCTGCCGAAAGACCCCGGCCTGCCGAAAGACTGACTCAGCGCGCAGCGCGCTTGCGCTCGTGTTCTTTTAGGAACTTCTTGCGCAAGCGGATCGACTCCGGCGTCACCTCGACGAGTTCGTCTTCATTGATGAATTCGACGGCGTATTCGAGGGTGAGCGGAATGGGCGGCACCAGAATCAGGGCCTCGTCCTTGCCGGCTGCGCGGACGTTGCTCAGTTTCTTTTCTTTGATGGGATTGACCACGAGGTCGTTGTCACGGCTGTGGATGCCGATGATCATGCCCTCATAGACTTTGGAGCCGTGGCCGACAAACAGCCGGCCGCGCTCCTGCAACGAAAAGAGTGAATAGGCGACGGCCTCGCCGTTTTCGTTGCTGATCAACACGCCATTGTGGCGCTCGGGGATCTCGCCTTTCACCACATCGTAGCCATCAAAGATATGGCTCATGAGGCCGGTGCCGCGGGTCATTGTCAGAAACTCGCCCTGAAAGCCGATCAAGCCGCGCGCCGGAATGCGGTACTCGAGCCGAACCCGTCCCTGACCGCGCCCCGTCGGATCGCCTTCAATCACCATGTCGAGCAGTTCGCCTTTGCGCTCGCCAAGCTCGGCCATGATCGGGCCTTGCAAGCCTTCATCGATATCGATGGTGAGCGCTTCAAACGGTTCTTGCGAGACCCCGTCGACCACGCGTCGCAACACCTGCGGTTTGCCGACGGCGAGCTCAAAGCCTTCGCGACGCATGTTTTCGATCAGGATCGTCAAGTGCAGTTCGCCGCGACCCGAGACGCGAAACACATCCGCATCTTCGGTGTCTTCGACCCGCAGCGCGACATTACTTTGCAGTTCGCGCTGCAGGCGCTCGCGGATCTGGCGGCTGGTCACAAACTTGCCTTCGCGGCCGGCGAGGGGCGAGGTATTGACCTGAAAGGTCATCGACAAGGTGGGTTCATCCACCGCGATGGGTGGCAAGGGCTCGGGTTGCTCCGGGTCACAGAGCGTGACGCCGATGTTGACCTCATCGATGCCCGTGACTGCGACGATGTCGCCCGCGAAGGCTTCATCCACCGGAAACCGCTCGAGACCGCGGAAGCTCAATATTTGACCAATCTTGCCGGTACCGCGGGATTCTTCGCCCCAACGCAACGCGACATTACGCCCGGTCTTGAGGCTGCCGCGGCGGATGCGGCCAATGCCAATGCGCCCCACATAGGAGTTGTAGTCGAGTTGCGAGATCTGCAGCTGCAGGGGCGCATCCACCTCGGCGGCGGGCGCGGGCACGTGCTGCAGAATCGCAGCAAAGAGCGCGCTCATGTCGGTGGCGGGTTTTTCGAGGTCACTGGTCGCCCAGCCTTGCAGCGCCGAGGCATACACGATCGGAAAATCGAGCTGCGCATCGGTCGCGCCCAGTTTGTCAAAGAGTTCAAAGGTGCGATCAATAACCCAATTGGGCCGCGACCCCGGCCGATCGACCTTATTGATCACCACAATCGCGCGATGACCGAGCGCCAGCGCCTTACGCGTGACGAATCGTGTCTGCGGCATGGGACCTTCAACCGCATCGACCAGCAGGAGTACGCAGTCGACCATGGAAAGCACCCGCTCGACCTCGCCGCCGAAATCGGCGTGACCTGGGGTATCCACGATATTGATGCGTGTGCCCTGATAATCAATCGCACAGTTTTTGGCGAGGATGGTGATGCCGCGCTCGCGCTCCAGGGCGTTGGAATCCATGATGCGCTCGCCCATTTTTTCGTGGGAAGCGAAGGTGCCGGATTGTTTCAGCAGGCAGTCGACCAAGGTGGTCTTGCCATGATCGACGTGCGCGATGATGGCGATATTGCGGATGGGTCGCATGGGGAGTGGGGGTGACGGCAAGCGCCGGGTCAGTAAAAAGGCGCGCAGCGTACCAGAGCGGCGATGTGGTTGCGATGGTCACCGTGCCTGTGCGTAAATCAAAATACCATTGACCTAAGTACTACGGACCCTGAGTACCCCCAAGGAGGACCTCCATGTTGATCACCCGATTGCCCCGTGCGCCCCGCCTCATTGCCACCGTATCCGCTCTGGCGGTACTCGCGCTGACTGCGATGCCGTCGACCGCCTCTGCGCAGGATCGCGCCGCTCAGCAAACCAAATTGCGTCAATCGGTGTTCACGGTGCTCGGGGCGCAGGTCACCCCGATGGGGGCGATGGCCTCGGGTCGCGCGCCCTATGACGCCGCGGCCTTCGAGCTGGCGGCGCAGCGGGCGGCGTTCATGGCAACCATCGCGCCGGATATGTTCGCGGCGGGTTCCGTCGCAAGCAATAGCAAGGCCAAGCCCGAGATCTGGCGCAATAAGGCAGACTTCGACAAGTTGATGGCAGACCTGGTGGATAAGTCTGCCGCCCTGTCCCAGGCAGCCAAGTCGGGCAGTCTCGAGACGGTGCGCCCGGCCTTTGGTGCGATGGCGGGTACCTGCAAGGCCTGCCACGACAAGTACAAGCTCGACTGATCACGCTGGCATGCGCAAGGGGGAAATCGCAGGCCCACGCGGGTCCTTGCACTACGCGCTCTCGGGCCGCGTGCACGCGCCAACGCTGGTGCTATTGCACCCGCTCGGCGCGGATCTATCGGTGTTCGACCCCGTGCTGCCCGAGCTCGAGCGTTTCTTCGCGGTGTTGCGTATCGATCTTGCTGGTCATGGCGGATCACGGTCGAGTGGTGCGGCCAGCATGGCGGAGTTCGCGGTGGATGTGCTCGCGGTCTGCGATGCGCTCGGTATTCAGCGTGCGCATGTCTGCGGGATTTCTTTGGGCGGTGCGATCGCGCTGGAGCTTGCCAGTGCACATTCCGCGCGAGTGCGCCGTCTCGTGCTTGCCAACACGGCCCCGTCCTTCCCTGACGCAGAGAGTTGGGATCAAAGAATCAGTGCAGTGCGTGAGCAGGGCATGAGCCCAGTGACCGAGGCGATGCCTGCCCGTTGGTTTACGCCCGAGTTTCGGGCGCAGCACGGCGAGCTCATCGAGGCCTTGGCGACCCGCATGCGGCAGGTCAAACCTGATGCGTATGCGGCGGCCTGCGAGGCGCTCAAAGTATTTGATGGCCGCGAGACTCTTTCACAGCTGCGTCTGCCGGTATTGGTGCTCGCCGGTGCCCGTGATGGGGTCACGACCGCGGAGCAGGCCGAAAGCTGGTCGCAGCAGATCCCGGGCGCCGATGTCGTGGTGCTGGATGCAGGACATTTGGCTGTGATGGAGCAGCCGGCCGATTTCGCCGCCGCCTTGATCGATTTTTTGCGCGAGTAGGGCGCGCTCGGCATGGTCAGCGCTGCCTCCTTGCCGTTTGCGCATTATCGACCGCTGTGGATTGCGAGTGCGATCCGCGGTCGCATCCGCCGCGATCTTGAGCCCATGGTCGCGGGCTTGCCGGAGTTGGAACTGACTGATCACGGTTGGCGCCTGTGCGAGCGCGGTGATTCGCGCAGCGAGCGCAGTCGTCTGCTGCAATCGGCCGCGCAGGGCTTGCGCAAGCTCGGCTTGATTGCGGATTGGCGCAATGAGCGCAGCGCGCTATTGGATGAGTCGGGGATCGAGCTTGCGCGCTGCGAGCGGGGCGTGTTCAGAACGCTCGGATTGCGCAATCGTGCCGTGCACATCAATGGCTACCGTGCCGATGGTCGACTTTGGATTGCTCGTCGCAGTGCGCAGAAGCGGGCAGATCCGGGCAAGCTCGATAATGTCGCCGCGGGGGGTGTGAGTGCCGGTGAGAGTCTGCGCCGAGCGGCCTTGCGTGAGCTCTGGGAGGAGGCGGGCGTGCCGCGGCACCTCGCCTCAAAAGTGGATTTTCCCGGCATGGTGATTCGCTCGGTGCGCGAAACACAGTTCGGTATCCATGATCAGCAGGTGATCATTGCCGATATCGAGTTACCGCTCAGCTTCACGCCCGAAGGTCGCGACGGCGAGGTGGAGGAATTTCTTTGTTTATCTCCTGATGAGGTGATCGGCGCCTTGTCGCGGGGCGAGTTTACGGTGGAGGCGGCACTGGCAACTCGAGAGTCGCTCGAGCGCCGAGGCGTTGCAGTGCCGGCCCTGTCAGTCGATGCGGCACCCACTCGGTGAGGGCGTTTGCCCCCAGTGAGAGATAAAAATCGCGCGCAGGCTGGTTCCAATCAAGCACGGACCACTCAAGACGCGTCAGCTGCTCGCGCACGCAGCGCTCGGCGAGTGATTGCAGCAGTGCCTTGCCGATCCCGCGACCGCGAAATGGGGGTCGCACGAACAGATCCTCGAGATAAATCCCATGCCGACCTTTGAAGGTCGAGAAGTTGTAAAACCACAGCGCCAAGCCCGCAATGGCGGGCTGCCATTCAGCCAGGGTGCAAAAAACACGTGGCCGGCTGCCAAACAGGGCCGCCTCGATGTCGGCGCGCGTCGCGACCACCTCCGAGCGCAGCTTTTCGTAGTCGGCGAGTTCGCCAATCAGTTGCAGGATCTCTGTGCTGTCATCGATCGTCGCCGCGCGAAGCCTCAGCATGAACGCCTCCGGTTATAATCGCCCCAGTCGAAATATCATCCAATCAGACATCGTAACTCGAGGGAGACGCACATGCAGGTCAAGGGCAAGACGGTCATCGTCACAGGGGGCGGTCGAGGCATCGGTCGGGAGATGGCGAAGAGTTTTGCCGCGCGAGGCGCCAACCTTGCCGTCTTTGATCTCAATCAGGCGGATCTCGACGAAACCGCAGCCCAGTGCCAGGCCCTTGGCGTCAAGGCGGCGGGCTACGTGGCCAACGTCACCGACGAGACCGCGGTCGGGGCGGCGATGGATGCCGTGGTGCGCGATTTCGGTCGTATCGATGTGCTCATTAACAATGCCGGCATCGTCAAAGATGGGCTCTTGCTCAAGGTCAAAGAAGGCGAAGTTGTCGGCAAGATGACGCTCGATCAATGGCAGGCAGTGATCAACATCAACCTCACCGGTGTGTTCATTTGCGGTCGCGAGGCCGCTGAGCGCATGGTCAAGGGCAAAGAAGGCGGGGTCATCATCAATATTTCGAGCGTCTCGCGTGCGGGCAACATTGGCCAAACCAATTATTCGGCGACCAAGGCGGGTGTGGCCTCGATGGCGGTCGTGTGGGCGAAAGAGCTCGCCCGCTTCGGGATCCGCACGGGCGCCATTGCCCCGGGCTACACCCGCACCGAGATCCTCTCGGCGATGCGCCCCGAGATCCTCGACAAGCTGACCGAGCAGGTGCCGCTGCGTCGCTTGGGCGATGTCTCCGAGATCGCCTTGGCGGCCATGTTTATCGTCGAAAACGATTATTTCACTGGCCGCTGTATCGATGTGGATGGGGGTCTGAGGTTCTAAGCATGAGGGCAAAGCCGTGCGCAAATTTCTTTGGGCGATCACCGTGGGGGCTGTGCTGATGGTAGCCGGTTTGGCAGTGGCCGATTCTGGGGTGGCCCGCGCGATGTGGGCCGGGCAGACCGTGGCGGTGCTCGGTACGGGCCGAGTCGGTGCGGCACTCGGCCCACGCTTTGCGTCTCTTGGCTTTGCCGTCGTCTATGGCTCGCGCGAGCCCCAACGCGACTCCGTGCAGGCGCTGGTCGAACGCACGGGCGGATCGGCGACGCGTGCCGCTAGTTATGCCGAGGCCGTCGCTGCCGCCGACTGGGTGGTGATTGCGCTACCGTGGAATGCCACTGAATCCACGCTCAAAGATTTGACGCTTACGGACAAGATCATCATTGATCCGACCAACGCCATTCGTTTCGGCGCGGGCGGTATGATGGAGCTGGTGGTGGAGACCTCGGCCGGCGAGCGCATTCAGGCGCTGGCGCCACAGGCCAAGGTCGTCAAGGCGTTTAATACCGTGGGTTTTCACGTCATGGCTAACCCCGCCGCGGCCGGTGGCGCGGTCACGGTGCCGCTTGCGGGTGATGACTCTGCTGCCAAAGAAAAATTCGCAGCCGTCGTCGAGGCCATGGGCTTTGAGACGGTGGATGTCGGGCCCCTGCGCCATGCGCGTCATCTCGAGGGCATGGCCGTGCTCTACATGGTGCCGTATCTCAAGGGTGATTCTGCCGGCGCGTTCGAGTACTACCTGCGTCGGGGCGCGGCACCCAAGCAAAGCCAGGGTGTTCGACCTGCCGAATAAACTGAGTCTCCCTTGCGCGACTCGTTGATCCTGCTGCAGCGGGCGTTCGGTCTCGTCTGGCAGACGAGTCGGCCGCTGACGATCTCGCTGTTGGCGCTCACGGTGTTCGCCGGCGCGTTGCCGGCCGCGATTGCCTGGGTCGGTGGGCAGATCGTGGATGCCGTGGTTGCAGCGACCACGGCGGCGTCCAGCGCCAGCTCTTCGTTGAGCACTGCCCTCTCGGGTGAGGGCGCTCGCCGCGTGCTCGAGTGGGTGGCGATCGAGGCCGGTCTCGTCGCGCTGCTCGCTGCGCTACAGCGCGGGCTCGGATTTTGTCAGTCGCTATTGCGCGCGCGGCTTGGCGAGCGAGTCAATGAGCTCATCCTCGAAAAAGCGCTTACCTTGTCGCTCGCGCAGTTCGAAGATGCCGAGTTCTACGACAAGATGACTCGGGCGCGGCGTGAGGCCTCGAGCAGGCCGCTCTCGCTCGTGACCAAGGCGCTAGGACTCGTACAGAATCTCATTTCTTTGGTGAGCTTCGGTGTCTTGCTGACGCAGTTCTCTCCGTGGGCGGTGTGGGTACTGATTTTCGCGGGCTTGCCCGCCTTTCTGGCGGAGGCCAAGTTCTCCGGCGATGCCTTTCGGCTGTTCCGTTGGCGCGCACCCGAGACGCGCATGCAGATGTATCTCGAAACCGTACTCGCGCGGGAGGATCACGCCAAGGAGGTCAAACTCTTTGGCATCGGCGAGCGGTTGCTCGCCCGCTACCGTCAAATCTTTGAACGACTCTATCGTGAAGATCGCGCGCTCACCGTGCGCAGGGATAGCTGGGGGCTTGCGCTTGGGCTACTCGGGACAGCGGTGTTCTATGGTGCCTACGCCTGGGTGGCGCTCGCAGCGGTCGCGGCTCGCATCACGCTCGGTCAGATGACGCTCTATCTCATGCTGTTTCGACAGGGTCAGTCTGCGGTGTCGGCCGCGTTATCGGCGATCGGTGGCATGTACGAGGATCGGCTTTATCTCAGCACCCTCTATGAATTTCTGGAAACTCCGACGCCGCCCCCGCGCAGGGGGGCGATATCGGGTCCGGATCCAGCCGACGGGTTGCGGTTTGAGGCGGTAGGTTTTACCTATCCTGGCAACACGGTGCCCACACTGCAGGGGGTGTCGCTGCACCTCAGACCGGGCAGCAGTCTTGCACTCGTGGGGGCGAATGGGGCGGGCAAGACCACCCTGATCAAGCTGCTCGCAGGTCTGTACACACCGACCGAGGGCCGTATCCTTTTGGATGGGCTGGATCTGCGCGAGTGGGACGAACAGGCGCTGCGACGGCGCATCGGCGTGATTTTCCAGGATTTCGTGCGCTATCAATTTTTGGTGGGCGAAAATATCGGTGCAGGCGATGATCGCGCCTTTGAAGACGAAGCGCGCTGGCGCGATGCGGCCGCCCAAGGTCGAGCCGCCGAATTCATTGACGAGTTGCCGCAGGGCTATGCTACGCAGTTGGGCAAGTGGTTCAAGGATGGGCGCGAGCTCTCGGGCGGTCAGTGGCAGCGCGTGGCGCTGTCACGGGCTTTCATGCGCAGCGAGGCCGATATTCTGGTGCTCGATGAGCCGACCTCGGCCATGGATGCCGAGGCCGAGGCCGAAATCTTTGCTCGTTTCCGGGAGCTCGCCAAAGACAAGATGCTGATCCTGATTTCGCATCGATTCTCGACGGTGCGCCTTGCCGAGCACATCGCCGTCATCGATCAGGGGCGGATCACCGAATTCGGTGATCACGCCGCGCTGATGGCGAGAGACGGGCTGTACGCCCGGCTCTTTTCGCTGCAGGCGGCGGGCTACAGCCCGCCGGGTCCGCAGCCATTGGCGAGATAAGTTTCGAGAATCTCGAGCACCTTGGCCTGTTGCGCCGTCGAGAGCGAGGGGCCATGGCCGTAGTCGGCGATGGCTTCGTACTGCACGTCCTTGCCGAGCTTGCGCAGCGCATCCACGAATTTCTCCGACTGCTCGATCGGCACCGTTTGATCGCGATCACCGTGGAACACCATGATCGGGATCGAGGCCTGATCGATCACATCGAGCGGTGAGAGACCGGCGATGGTCGGGTTCTGAAAGTCACGGCCGAAGCGACTGCCGAAGGTGATCTTGTCAAAGGTGCGCAGCTCAGCGAGGCCCGCACCCGCGATGGCGCACTGCCAGGGCGGGTTCGGTCGCACGATGGCAGCCATGGCGGCATAGCCACCGTAGGAGAAGCCGTAGATAGCGAGACGATCGGCGGCGGCATAGCCCTGCTCAACAAGCCAGGCGGCGCCATCGTCCTTGTCGTCCTGCATTTTTTGACCCCACTCGCGATCGCCGGCGCGCCAGAGGGTCTGCCCCCAGCCATCGGAGCCGCGGAACTGCGGTTGCAGCACGACATAGCCGCGATCGGCGAGGAAATGCCGCCAGGTGTCAAAACGCTGGTTATCGCGAGCCCAGGGGCCACCATGGGGCATGACCACGGCAGGGAAGGGGCCCTGGCCGCGCACCGGCACGGTGAGATAAGCAGGGATCTCGAGGCCATCGCGCGCCTTGTAGGTCACGAAACGCGTTTCTGGTAGCTCTTCGGGCTTCAGCAAGGGGCGACGCGCACCAAGTGGGGTGAGCCCACGACTAGCGTCGTAGAGGTAGTAGCTACCCGGGTCGTTGCTGGCCGAGACCAAGATGATCGCCCGGCGATCATCGTCTGAGAAACTGCCGAGCGTGACTTCTTTGCCTTTGAAGGTCGCGCGCAGGGCGGATTCAAGCCGCGCCCGATCTTCATCGATCCAGTAGGCGGTGGAGCCGTAGAGTCCGTCGTAGACGAAGCCCAGCAGTTGACCGAATTTTTTCTTATTGCGCCCGAGGATGACATCACGGGCTTCGTGCTTCGGGTGCCCGAACAGGATTTCAGGGCTGAGTGCGCCCGTGCGCACGTCGTACTCGCGCAGCACCTGAAACTCGCGGTCGGTGTTGTCGGTGACGAACAAAATATTGGGGTCACTGTCGACACCGACGGGTTGGATACCCTGCCGCTCTTTGGCGGTGAAGGGCGGCAGAGGCTGCCAGGTGTCCGTGCCCTTGATGCGAATCTCACCTTCGATACGCGCATCGCCATCGCCGCGGAACCGCGTGCGCAAGCGAGCCTCGCCATCGAGGTCGGTATCCAATGAATCGCCCGGTCGTCCGCGATAAACGCGCTTCGCCCTCAGACTCTTGAGATCGAATTCATAGAGGTCCGGCGCGCCGTCGGCGTTGACCACGCGCAGAATCACGCGGTTCGGGTCATCCGGAAAGGTGTTTTGAATGCTGACGCTGCGAGCACGATTTTGGCCGGTATAAAAGCCGACGAAGGGATCGAGCAGACGGTTTTTCTTTGGGTCGGTGAGCGAACGCAGGCGGTAGACAAAGGTATTGCCCGTGAAGGTTTTGATCATGCGCCCACCAAAGGACGCATCCAGCGTTTGCGAGCCGCTCGTGAGCAGAAGTTCGTTGTTGAGCCAAGAGACGCCTTGGGGTTTCCAGCGGCCGCCGTCTTTATCACCCAGATCAAAACGCAAGGGCGGTTGCGCAAGATCATCGGCCGACCACACCGTGACTTGGGGTACGGCATTGATGTCGGGCAGCGAGATCGCCGCAATATGTTTGCCATCCGGCGAGATGGAGACGCCGCTGATGACCGGATCGTGGACCCAGGCTTGCATGGGAATCTGCGCCTGCGAGACGCCAGCGAGCAGCACGCTGGCGAGCCCCAGAGCGCAAAAGCCGCGCGAAATGCGTTGCCGAAGGGCCGTCAGCCCCATGCCCATGTGAGTGTGTATCGTCTTCATGCTTACCCGAACCCCCAGAGACGTCGTTAATCCGCCGACATCGACCCGCCGATGCCGGCATGTGGTGTGAACGCGACAGGTCACGTTGTGCGTCCTGCGCCGTCTCCTCTTGGTGAAGAAGGTTTGACGCCGGCACGCAACGCTTCGTAATCTACGCGTCATGCGTCGATCGTGTGCGCCACCGCACCACGACGACCTGCAAGAAAGGGAGTGAATCAGAATGAAGCATTCGCTGCAATCCTGGCTGGGTCTCGTTGCGTCGGCCTCCTTGGCCGCGCTCGCGCCTCAGACGGTGCTGTCGCAGTCTCAGCAGGCTGCCGACGAGCCGAAAGAAGAGACCAAAGAAGAGGCCGCAGCGGCCGAGACGCAAGCCGCGGCTCCGCCTGCGGAAGTCGCCGAGATCGTGGTCACCGGCTCGCGTATTCGTCGCACAGAGTTTGATGCGGCGGCGCCGGTCACCATCATCACTTCCGAGCGCAGCACGCTCGCGGGTCTCGTCAGCACCGAAGAAATCCTGCGCGCATCGACCATTGCCTCGGGCGAGCAGATCAATGATTCCTTCCAGGGATTTGTCACGGACGGTGGTCCGGGTGCTAACACCATCTCACTGCGTGGCCTCGGCTCGCAGCGCACGCTGGTGCTGGTCAACGGTCGTCGTTGGTCGCCGTCCGGCGTGCAGGGTGCTACCAACTCGGTGGATCTGTCGGCCATTCCGAGCTCGCTGGTGCAGCGAGTTGAAATCCTGAAAGACGGCGCGTCATCGATTTACGGTGCCGATGCCGTCGCGGGTGTGGTCAACCTCATCACCAAGGAAGCCTTCAACGGCTTTCAGGTGAACTACTCGGGTCTGACGACCGAAGAGAGCGACGGCACCACCAACACCATCGATCTCTCCTGGGGTCGGGTGGGGGAGCGGGGTTCGATCTCCGTGGGTGCCCAGTATTCCGAGCGTGATCCCATTTATGCCGCGGATCGGGACTGGTCCCGGTGCTCGATCGATCCTCGTATCACGGACCAAGATGGTGATGGCACACTCGATAGTCGTGCACCGATCACCAACGAGCCGTTGTGCTTTGGGTTCATTTATGGTTTGGCTTCGAGTGCACTGGGTTTTGTGCGCTATGAACCCTCGCTCGAGAATCCCGATCCCGCCAATCCTTTCTTTGATCCGCGCGTGAATGGCGCGTTCGGCGTACGGGGCTACACCCGCCTGCCGGTGCGTGGACTCGATCCGCGTTCCCCGCGCCCGGGCACTGGCAGCAGCCCGGCACCGGATCCGCTTTGGGATAACGACGGCGCCTTCTACCGCGATGAGTTGAGCCCGAGCATTCAGATGATCTCGACCGGCTCCAAGCTCATGTCATTGACGTCGTTCGGTACCCTCGATATCGACGCCTTTGGTGGCCAGAGCGAGCTCTATTACGAGGCTTACTGGAACTCGCGCGAAACTCGTGCTTCGTCGGGCTATCGCCAGTTTTTCCCGTTCGTGAATCCGACCACGTTCGATGGCCGGGCGTTGCACCCCTACAACCCGTTTGCGCTGCCGTTCTTTCAGCGCGGTTTGTTGGGTTTCGCCGGTTTCCAACCCGTCATCCCGAGCTGGAATATTCAAAACCCCGAGTCCGAGATCGAGGTCAATCGCTACAACATTTTTGCGGGTATCAAGGGCGATATCGGTGCCCGTTGGGAATACGACGTGACACTCGGCTACGGTCATTCGAAGGGTTATTACCGACGTGATCAGTGGTTGGATGATCGTGTGGAGGCGGCCGTCAACGGCATCGTGGTGAACCCCACCACCGGAGCGGTCACTTGCGCCCCTGAGGTGCTCGCGCAGTTCCCGGGTTGCGTTCCTGCAAACCTTGTGACGGCCGATGCGTTGCTCCGCGGCATCCTGCCGCAGAACGTGGTGGACTTCATCAGCAAGGCCACCGAGGGCTCCACGGTGTACAAGGGCAAGCAGGTGTCGGCCTACGCCAACGGTCCGATCTTCAACTTGCCGGCGGGCGAAGTGCAGGCCGTGTTCGGCGCTGAGTGGCGCGAAGAGTCGATCGACGACGTGCCGGATATTGAGGCTCAGAACAACAATTTCTGGGGCTTCTCGACCGCGGGCATTACCCGTGGCAAGGACACCGTGCAAGAGGTGTTCACCGAAGTCGAATTGCCCTTGCTGCGCGATCTGCCGCTTGTCAAAGATTTGTCCATCAACCTTTCGGGTCGTTGGACGGACTATGACTCCTATGGCGATGACACCACCTATCGCGGCACGCTGCGTTGGGTGTTGACGCCATCAGTATCGCTGCGCTCGAGCATCGGCACGTCGTTCCGTGCGCCTGATCTGTACGAGCAGTTCCTCGGCGATCAGACGGGATTCATCAGTAACCTGAATGATCCCTGTAACCAGTTCGGTTCGGTCTACGACCCGGGCGACACGATCTATGACAACTGCGTGTCACTGGGCTTGAGTCCGGAAGACTATCGCGCAACGAGCTCGATCACCCAGATCACGGGTGGTGCGTCGGACCTCGAAGCCGAGACCTCGGACGCTTTTACGGTCGGTCTCATCTTCAAGCCCGAGAACCTGAACGTGTCGATTGCGGTGGACTACTTCCGCATCAAGCTGGAAGACACGGTCGCTTCGCCGAGCTCGGGTTTCATCCTGTTCGAGTGCTACGACTCCCCAGGCTTCTCGAGCCCCTACTGCCCACGAGTGGGTCCGCGTGATCCGCGAACGGGTCAGCTTGAGTTCGTCGACGCTTCGTTCATCAACATCGGTTCGCAGGAATCGAAGGGTGTCGACGTCAATGTCGTCTACGATCAGGACCTCGAGATCGGCCGGCTGACTTTCGACTGGCAGACCACTTACCTCATCAAGCAGAACTTCGAACTGTTTGGTGACGTGACGGAGCTTGCCGGTCGCTGGGGCTATCCACGTTGGTCGTCTGAGGCGCAGGTTCGCTTCAACTGGCGCGACTTCACCTTCGCCTGGTCAACCTCGTTTACTGGCAAGAGCGATGAAGAGCCGGTCTTTGATCCGGGTACGACCAACATCGACCGTA
>CAZHLL010000052.1:0-14765 GCA_964533305.1 uncultured Acidibacter sp. | reverse complement strand
GCGAGCGCGAGGGGCGAGGGCCATGGATGGCCCGAGTCAATCTCGCCCTCTCCGCGGATGCATCACGCTGCGCGCTTTGCGGCAGATTTCACACCCTGCAACGTCTTGGACTTCTTGAGCGTCAATCTGGCTTGCCAAAGATCATAGGCAGTCTGTTGCGCAAGCCACACCTCGGCGGCACCGCCGCGATCGCGCCCGAGCCAGCGTTCGATGCGTAGCGCCATTGCCGGACTGATTGCGCCACGACCGTTGAGCACCTTCGAGAGCGTTGTTCGGTCGACGCCGAGTTGAGCGGCCGCTTCGCCGACCTGCAAGCCAAGGGCGGGCAGTACGTCATCCCGAAGCGTGAGACCTGGGTGAGGAGGATTGTGCATTTCGTTCATAAAAACCTCAGTGGTAGTCCTGATAGTCGACCAGTACGGCATCGCCGTTCTCGAACATGAATGTCAGCCGCCAATTGCCACTGACACTGATGCTCCAGTGATTTTCAAGCTTCCCTTTGAGGGCTCGACGCCCTTGTGCCTGAACGACTTGATCACGGTCGCAATGTAGCGCGTGGCGCCACAAACCACAAGCAAAAGACCTTGTTGCTTTCCGGTCCCGAGCCTGGCTGAGCGAGTTTTTGTTCGAATCCTGAAGCCCCTCCAAAGTCAGGGGTTCTGTGGACCCGAGCTAATTATTGGTGTGAGCAGGGTCTGTGGACGAATTCACTGTCAACGATCCGGCAAGAGAGCCGAATCGGACGCGCGCAGCGCGAAAGCCAGAAACCACGCGACCATAGCGTGGCGTGCTGTGTGCGCGGCGTTCATGCTACTCGGCAAACCGCCCCCGAGTACGGTTGGCAAGGGCCACGAGCGAGAGCATCACCGGCACCTCGACGAGCACGCCGACCACTGTTGCAAGTGCCGCCCCGCTGCTGAGACCAAACAGGCTGATTGCGACTGCGACCGCGAGCTCAAAGAAATTGGAAGTGCCAATCATGGCGCAGGGGGCGGCGATGTTGTGTGGCACTTTCCATGCATAAGCCCAAACGTAGGCGATGGCAAAGATACCGTAAGACTGAATGATGATCGGGATGGCGATGAGGGCGATCAGCAGCGGATTCGAGAGGATGGTTTGCGCCTGAAAGGCAAAGAGCAGGACGACCGTTGCGAGTAGCCCAATCACGGACCACGGTTTCAGTCGAGCGGTAAAGGCGTCAACGGCCTGCGTATTGGCGGGATGGGCTTTGATCAAGTGCCGCCGTGTGATCGCGCCGGCGATCAAGGGAATGACAACGTAAAGGCCCACTGAGAGCAGCAGAGTTTCCCAAGGGACCGTGATATCCGTCACACCGAGCAAGAGCGCCACGATCGGTGCAAAGGCGATGATCATGACAAGATCATTCACCGATACTTGCACCAAGGTATAGGCGGGGTCGCCTTTGGTCATCTGCGACCAGACAAAGACCATGGCGGTGCACGGCGCTGCGCCGAGCAAAATCAAGCCGGCAATGTACTGCTGTGCATCGTCGCGCGGTAGAAAATCTGCATACAGCCAATCAAAAAAAACCACGGCGATCGCCGCCATGGTGAACGGCTTGATGAGCCAATTGACCACCAGCGTGATGACAAGCCCTTGCGGTTTGCGACCGACATCGCGAACACTCGCAAAATCAACGCCCACCATCATCGGGTAGATCATCGCCCAAATGAGGACCGCGACCGCGAGGTTGACCGATGCCACTTCCAAAGCGGCTACGTGCGATATCGCACCCGGCGCGACACTGCCGAGGAGCAAGCCTCCCAGAATCGCAAGTGCAACCCACACGGAGAGCCAGCGTTCAAAGAGACCGAGCGGGGATGACGGGCGATCGGAAATCTGCGTCGGCATATTTTTGCAGCTCATACTCAGGGTGGGTTTAGCTACGACCGATGCGGACGAGCTCAGCCTCAAGCTGAGCGCGAGTCATCGTCTCGATTGGCAAGTAAAGGAACTGCAGCATGCGATAACCGATCGCCTGGCGTGTTAGCTCGAAGGCGCGCCGCTTGCCCTCATCGCCGCCCTCGGCATGGGATGGGTCAGGGTAACCCCAATGAATCTTGATTGGCTGCAGCTGGCCCTGCTGAGTGAAGATCGGGCAGGCTTCCGCCGCTGCGCTGTCGCAGACCGTGATCACGATCGAGAGCGGTGGTGCTTCACGGCCAATGAATTCATCCCAGCTCTTGCTGCGAAAACGACCGGTGTCGATCCCTGCGGCGCGCAGAGTCTCGATGGCCAAGGGGTTGATTCGACCGCTCGGTGCACTCCCGGCGCTATGCGCGCGTACATCTCTGCCAAGTTTCAGGGCGAGCTGCGCAAGCATGCCCTCGGCGAGCACGCTCCTTGCCGAGTTGTGGGTACAAAGAATCAGTATATGGGTGGTCATGGTTTGGCCTTGTGAGGTCGACGACGGGGTGACGGAGCTTTGATCGTGATCTCGCACGACTGTCCCTGACAGCAATCCTCGGCGAGGTAGGCAAGCAGCGCGCTGATGTGCCCGAACGAGGCGCGATAGATGCGATGCCTGCCTTGCCGCTCCTGAGTGACGAGCCCTGCCTCGACCAAGATCTTCAAATGGAAAGACAGGGTTGCATTGGCGACTTTTGCGGCGTGGACAAGGGCGGCGGGCGTGGCGCCGGATGGACCGATGGCAACAAGGTGCCTGAAGAGCGAAAGCCTTCGGGGCTGGGCGAGGGCTGCAAGCGACTGAGTGGCCGTCTGGATGTCCATATTTCGAAGTATATCGAAATATTGATACGTGTCGGGGCCGAGTGCAAAGATAGGCCAAGGTCGTCAAAGACAGGTTCATTTGCAAATAAATCGTGCACGGAGGATTTTATGGGCGTAATATTTGATTGAATTCTGAGGGGGCTTGGAGTGTCCAATGCTTTCCCGTCAAAATTTGCTGCTACGCAGCCTTCTTCCCTCGGTTTTTGATGTCATCAAGCCGCACTTGCGGCTCGTTTTCCTGCACAAGGGGGAAGATCTCACCACGCTCTCCCATCGTCGGAACGTTTATTTTCCGATCAGTTGTGGGGTGGCGATATACGCGCGTTCTGCAGCCACGCCGGAAACCTATCTTTGTCTGGTCGGCACGGATGGTTGTGCAGGCTTGAGCGAAACGTTGACGACGGCAGGATTGAATTATCTCTCTCGAGTGACGAGCAGTGGTTATGCTTTTGCAATCGCACGGCAGGTTTTCCTTCAGCGGGCGTGGCCCTCTGGCGAGGCTCTCAATCTCCAGCTGGTCTCGACGGGCATGGTCGCTCAACTCAGTCTTACCAATGCGGGCTGTGCGGCGCTGCACTCATCGAGATCGCGTGTTGCGCGGATCCTGCTCGAGGCAGTTGCTGTCTGGGGCGATCGGGTCTCATTAGATCTTGAGCACAGGGAGCTCGCCGACTTCATTTGCGTGCGCCGAGAGACCGTGACGCTGATACTCAAAGAATTCGATAAATCCGGCTTGATCAGAACCGGGCGAGGTCAGTTGAGTGTGTTGGATCTCGATGGTTTGACGCGTATGGCCTGTGATTGTCATCGGCACTCACTCGACTTAAAGACAGACTGGTATCGTGTGTGGAAGTCCATCAATCGGTACGCTGACGATCCTGTCAATCTCGTGCCAAAGAATACTCGCGATGACACGCCGGTAAGTGCGGGGGGGGGGTAGCTCGGCGAACGAATACTCCGTCCGAGGTGAAGGGGGGTCAGAATTTTCCGGTAGGGGGCAGCGTAAAATCGAAATAAATCGCGAGCGTACGCAGCCCGATAGTGACACCCGCGCAGGTCGTCATGGCAACCCAGGGTGAGCTCTCGAGTGCGATTAGTAAGACATAGCTTGCGCCGCCCGCCGCTACACACAAAGCATACGCAGATGCCAACGATATCCATACGTTTGCGTAGCGCGCCGATGACCCCCGAAATCGCAAAAGCGGCAATGGCCAAAGATTCAAGGACAAAAATGGATTCGGGACCGATCACGTAGGGCATGGGATGTGCTGAGCCTGTTGCCGAGCGCCATCCCTGTTGCCGAGCGCCATCATTGTAGTGGCACTGGGCGGTGCCGTCAGCCCATAATCACGATTCGACGATAGCCAGCAAAACATGGGAGAAGGAGGAGGGCGCCATGGGTGGTTTGCATAAGAGATCCGGTAGTCTACGTTGCGTCATGGCTGGCGTGGTCATGGTACTTCTCGCGACGCCCTTTGCGTCGGGCCGTGCGCTGATCGATCCTCCCGCGGCTCTGTCAGCGGTCTGGCCTTCGGTCGATTATGACCCCGCGATTCCGACCGCCGCGTCGGTGCTGGGTTTTGATATCGGTACCGAGATGGCCCGTCATGATGAGGTCAGTCGTTATTTCGAGGCGCTTGCGGCGGCGGCGCCGGATCGTATGAGGCTCTTTGAGTACGGCGAGAGCTGGGAGGGTCGCAAGCTGATTTACGGCGTGATCGGCAACACGGGTAATCTCTCTCGACTCAATGAAATCAAGCAGGGGCTTGCCCAGCTCGCCGATCCGCGACGTCTCGCCAAGGGCGAGGCCGAATCACTCATTCGCTCCCTGCCTGCCGTCGTGTGGTTGGCGTATTCGGTGCACGGCAACGAGCCAGGGACCACCGATGCCGCTTTGCTGACGGCGTATCATTTGCTCGCCGCACGTGGCGATGCCCGTGTGCCGAAGATGCTCGATGAGACACTGGTGGTCATCGTACCGCTGCAAAACCCGGATGGGCGCGAGCGCTTCATCAATGGCAACCGTGCAGCGAGAGGTCTCGAGCCGGATCCCTCCCCGCTCTCGGCCGAACGCGATGAGCCCTGGCCGGGCGGTCGCATGAATCATTACGTGTTTGACATGAACCGCGATTGGTTTACGCAGACTCAGCCTGAAATGCGGGCGCATGTGGCGACGCTCCTCGAATGGATGCCGGTGGTCGTCGCGGATGTGCACGAGATGGGGACCAATCAGACCTATTTCTTCCCACCCGAAGCCGACCCGCTGAACCCGCATCTCACTCGGACGCAGCTCGATAATGTCGAGCGCATTGCGCGTAATCATGCCGCCTGGTTTGATCAGTTTGGATTGCGTTACTTCAACCGAGAAATCTTTGATGGCTTCTTTCCGGGGTACGGCAGCGGCTGGCCGAATTACCAAGGTGCGAGCGCTATGGTCTATGAGCAGGGCTCATCACGCGGGCTCGTGGCGCGTCGCTCGGATGGGTCTTTGCTGCATTTTGCCGACACCGTCAAAAGTCAGTTCATCGCCTCGCTCTCCACGGTCGAGGTGGTCGCCAACAATCGCGAGCGGTTTTTACGCGACTTCGCCGCCTTTCGGGCGAGCGCCGTTGCGGAAGGTCAGCGCGAGTCGATCAAGGCGTATGTAATTCCCGAGTCGGGCGATGCCGACATGGCGGCACGCTTGGCGGTCACGCTCGCGCGCAACGGCATTGAAGTACGTCGCGCCACGACCGATTTTGCTGCGTGCGGTCGACGGTTTGATTCCGGTAGCTACGTGGTGTCGGCGGCACAACCGACTAAAAGATTGATTCGGACTTTGCTCGATGAAAAGACCGAGATGGATCCGCAGTTCGTCAAGCGTCAACAAGCGCGAGTCGATAGGGGACTGCCGGATGAAATCTATGACGTGACCGCCTGGTCGCTGCCGCTGATGTTCAACGTGCCGGTCACGCCGTGTGGTAACGATCCTGTGGTCAGTGGTGAACCGATCGCGACCGATTGGTCTCTGGCGGGTTCGGTGCAGGGTGCGCAGACCTCGGTCGGGTACGTGGTGCCTTGGGGTAGCACGGCCTCGGCGCGGTTTCTGACGGCCGCCTTGCGTGCAGGGCTGGCCGTGCAGTCTTCGAACAAACCGTTTTCATTGGGCGGGGTCAGCTATCCCGCTGGTTCGCTTTTTATTGATGCCGTCAAAAGCCCAAGCAATCTACGTGAGGTCGTTGAGCGTGTCGCTCGCGAGAGTGGGGTCACGGCGGTAGCGATCGCCGACAGTTGGGTTACCGAGGGTCCAAGCCTCGGCTCCTTCAACATGGTCCATATGCCGCTGCCGCGCGTGGCGCTGGCGTGGGATGAGCCGACGGAGCGTTATTCCGCAGGTCATGCTCGCTTCGTGTTGGAGCGACAGTTTGGTTATCCCGTGACCCTGATCCGCACACGTCGACTCGCCTCGGCCAACCTCGATGGATTCGACGTCATCCTGCTGCCTGCCGAGGGCGGCAGCTACTCGGCAGCCCTCGGCAAGCGCGGTGCCGATAATCTCAAGGGATGGGTACAGCGGGGTGGGGTGTTGATCGGGGTCGGCAGCGCGACGCGCTATCTCGCGGAAGAAGGCGTCGAGTTGCTACCACTCAAGCTGGAGAACGCCATCGCGGCGGTGGACAAAGAAAAGAGCGATCAAGGAAATGGTGGCCAGACAGGCAAGCCCAAAGCGGGCGAATCCAAAGGATCCGGCGGGGATGAGGGTAACGGGCGGGTCGCAGGGTCAGCCATCGCCACTGTGGCCGATCTCGAGGCGGCTGAGCGGCCTCTTGATGTCAAGCCGCGCCCCGTGGCCGGCGTGCTGGCACGCGCCCAAGTCGAGCCTGAGCATTGGTTGACCGCAGGTGTCGCTGAGAGGCTGCATGTGCTCGTGACGGGTAACGATATCTTTGCCCCGGTCCGACGTAACGAGGCCGATACAGTGGTGCGCTTTGCCGCACCCGGAGAAGTATTGGCCTCCGGCGTGATTTGGGAAGAGAACCGACGGCAACTGGCCTTCAAGCCTTTTTTGGTCAGCAAACAAACGGGGCAGGGTATGGTGATCGGTTTTACTGCCGATCCCAACTTCCGTGCTCACATGGCGGGGCTTAACCTGTTGTTCATGAACGCGATCTTTCGCGGCGCGGCGATGACGCACGATGCGACGACCCAATAAGACCCGCGTCAGTTCAATGGCCACACCTGGAGGATCATCGGAATGCCGACCGCAAGCACGATGAGTTCGATAGCCAGACCGAGTCGCCAGTAATCACTGAAGCGAAAGCCGCTCGGGCCCAGAATCAACGTATTATTTTGGTGGCCGATCGGGGTGAGGAAGGCGCAGGATGCGCCGACCGCCACGGCCATCAAAAATGGGTCGGCATTGACGCCAAGCGTGTTGGCGGTGCTGACGGCAATCGGGCACATGACGGCGGCGGTCGCCGCATTGTTCATGAAATCCGACAGCGTCATAGTCACAATCAAAAGCACTACGAGAGCGATAACGGCATCACCTCGCGCCACGACTTCGAGCAGCCCGCGGGCGATGAGATCGGCGGTGCCGGTCGTTGCCATCGCATCGGCGACGGGGATCATGGCGCCAAGCAGCACGATGACGGGCCAATCGATGGCGTCGTAGACGCGGCGTGGCGGGACCACCCGAAACACCATGGTGGCGAGCAGCGCTACGGTAAAAGAAATCGCGGCCGAGGCAAGTCCAAAGGCGGCTACGGCGATGGCGCCTGCCATGATCAGGGTCGCAAGCCAGGCGCGGCGTTTGTCGGGCAGGCGAAGTGCACGCTCTGCGAGTGGCACACAGCCATACTGAGAAGCAAAACGGGCGATGGCGTCTTCTGTGCCTTGCACCAGTAAGACATCGCCGGCTTCAATGGCCATGGTGCGAAGACGTGCCGTCGAGCGATCGCCTTGCCGCGAGAGCGCCAATAAATTGATGGCAAACACCGCGCGTAGATCGATGTCGGTGGCTGAGCGCCCGACCACGCTCGCGTTCGGCAGCACCGCAAGCTCGCGCAGAACCGTGATATCCGACCCATTTGACGGTGCGGCAGGCGCAACTGTCGGTGTGGCGGTTGGGGTGGGTGCCGGGGGGCCGGACTGCGGTTCATGATCGGCTGCGAGGGTTTGGCTCACTGCCGGTGTTGCAGCGGGGGTCGAGAGCGGTGGGGTGGACTCCTCCAGTTTCAAATTCAAGACCGAGAGGGCCGCGGTCAACATTTTGGGTTCGCACTCGATCACCAAAATATCGCCGCCTTGCACGATACGCGAGGGTGTCGGTGCGACGATGCGTACATCCTTGCGTACGAGTCCGACCACCTGAGCGCCCACGTCATCGAGAATCGTGTCGATTTCGCGCAGGTTGAGGCCCACGACCTTGCCGCGCTCCGGCACCCGGGCTTCAGTCAGGTAACTGCCGGTATCAAAAGTTTCAACACCGGTACCTTGCCGCACGGGCACAAGACGCCAGCCAATGATCACAATGAAAAGCACACCCACTGCAGCGACCGCCACGCCGACAGGGGCAAAGTCGAACATGGCAAAGCCATTGACGCCATCACCTTGGCGAAAGCTTGAGACGATGAGGTTGGGCGGGGTACCGATGAGCGTGGTCATGCCGCCCAAAATTGAGCCGAAGGCCAGCGGCATCAGCAGGCGGCCGGGGGGTAGTTGCTGCCGGGCGGCCAGTTGCAGCGCGACGGGCATCAGTAAGGCGAGGGCGCCGACGTTATTCATGAAAGCCGACAGGAGCGCGGCGAGGATGGTCAATGCGGCGATGGTCAAAAAGGGCCCGGTATTGGTTGGAATCCAGCGGTCTGCCACCACATCGACCGCGCCGGAGCTCTGCAGTCCCTGACTCAGCACCAGGATGCAGGCGACGGTGATGACGGCGGGGTGACCGAAGCCGCTGAAGGCGTCCGCCGAGGGCACGACCCCGACGGCCACACAGAGCAGCAAGGCCGCGAGCGCCACCATGTCATGACGCCAGCGCCCCCAAATGAAGAGGGCGACGGCCGCCATCAGCACGGCAATGATCAGAAATTGGTCAAGCAGCATCGAACACGGTCCCTCTCTCGCCTTGATGGCGCAGGGCCGAGACTATGCCATGACTTGCAGAATTGGCCGAATCGCCGGGCCCGTTCAGGGGCGGCTGGCGCGCATCCTTTGCAGATAATCGTCGGTGAGCGCATCGAGGTGGCCGCGCAGTTCGCGCGCGCGGCTAAGCGCGTGTTCGGACACGGCCGAAATCGAGTCATTGTCCCTGCCCATCCCTGCCGACTGTTGCAGGTGCTCATTCAACAGCAGCAGGATACCGGAGAGGTAATCGACGCCCTCGCGCAGGGCCAAGAGATGGTCCTCGGGGAGCATGGCGTCGATGTCCACGGACCGGAACGCCGACGCATCCGCTCCCAAGGTGGGTGCCTTAGCCCGCTTCTCGGTGGGAGAGGAGCGGTCGGGGTACAGAACGGTGGGGCGGGTAGCCATGTCGGAGGAAATGGTAGTGCCCGCCTTTCGGTTCGGTGAATCCTTTCGGTACAAGGAGGATTCCCAGCGGAACCAAATGAGTTAGTTTTAGGTTTGACACACATTTTTGCAGGTTCTTCGGACATGCGGCGTCAGGGGTGGCTGTCGATTCTGGTCTTCTTGCTGATCGGGCCCTCGGCCGCGCTCGCTGGGGAGCCCGTGTCGCTTGCGGCCGAGTGGTGCGTGTCCGGTGACAAGCAGACCCTCGAGTCGATGCAGAGCGGGGGAGCGATGGTGCCCGATGACTGTGCCTGGCAAGCCCTGTCGTCACCCTCGGGCCTGCTTGCGGCCAGCGATGAGGTCCTGTGGGTGCGTTTGCGGCTGCAAAACACGGCTACCGAGCCGCTACCGCGTTGGCTGACCCTGGGCAATGGTCGTATCCAGCGGGTTGATCTGCTGCAGCGTGATTCGTCCGGGGCATTGCAGCAGCAACAAGGGGGCAAGGCGCTGCCGCGGGTTGCGCAGTCGGCTCTCTGGGGTGAAATGAATGCGTTTTCTTTGATCGTACCTGCGCAGGGCTCGGTCGAGTATGCCTTGCAAGTGCGGTCTGATTCTTTGGTCGCGCTCAACCTGAGATTGTGGGATCCGGCCGTGCTTCGCGCCACTCGCAGCCAGTACGATACTGCTTGGATACTGTGCTTCGGGATGGCCTTGTCACTGCTGCTTTTGGCCTTGGCGATGGGTGCCCATCTGCGTGAATCGAGCTACGCTTTCTTCGCGCTCGCATTTGCCGGAGCGATGCTGATAGAGATTTATTTTTCCTGTGTTCTGCAGCGCACGCTGTGGCCCGAGCAATGGCCGATGCCGCTGGCACTGGTGCTGCTTGGCGTGACTGCGCTGGTCGTGGGTGGCACGGTCTTAATTCGCCATGCGATCGCGTCGGTTCGTAGCACTTCGGGGCTGATGACCTTGATGCTGATCAGCGCTGGGCTCAGTCTGGTGAGTTTGCTTTGGTCGGTCGTGTTTGATTTTACGGCTGGAGCTCAGGTTTGGCTGCTGAGCGGGTTGTTCGGTCTCATCATCGCGATGGCCTTGTGTGCGCAGGCTTGGCAGCGAGGTAGCGACGCGGCGGGTTACCTCGTCGGTGCGCTCGCGCTCTGGTTGGTGGGTTTTGGTCTTCGAGTGATGCAGATTCATGGTCTCTGGCCGGAGACCGCTGGCTCTGATTTGACCAATATGCTCATATCTTTGGTTGCGGGCGCCTGGCTACTGTTTGGCTTAGTGCAGCGTAGTGTCGAATCGCGACAAGAATTGAATACCGTCAAGCAGGACGCCGCCGCGCAGCTTGCCATGTTCGCGCGCATCAGTCATGAATTGCGCACGCCGCTTGATACCATCATGGGCAATGCGCAATTATTGATGCGGCAGCGCGAGCGGCCCGCTTCGCTCTCAGTGCTCAAAATCATGCTGGACAGCGGGCGGCATCTCTTGGGCATGATCGATGAATTGCTTGATTATGCTCGAGGTGTCACGGGCGGCCTCAAGATCGAAGCTGAGCCCACCGAGATTGGCAGCTGGCTGGCAGGTATCGAGCGCACCGGTGAGCTTTTGGCTGCACGAAACCAGAATCGGTTCGAGATGCGGATTGAGCAGGATTGGATGCGGGGAGTGTATCTTTTTGATGCGAGTCGTTTGCGGCAAGTGCTGGATAATCTGCTCGTCAACGCAGCCCGTTACACTCGCCACGGCCGCATTACCTTGGGCGGGCATCTGCAGGCCGAGACCCGAGCGCCGCATCGGCAGTTTTTGAATTTGTATGTTGAGGATACGGGTGGCGGGATCGATCCGCGCGATCATGAGCGGATCTTTGAACCCTTCGAGCGTCTCGAGCGAACCTCGTTGGCAGGAGGATCAGGCACGGGAATGGGGCTACCGATTGCAAAGCAGCTCGTGTCACTCATGGGGGGTGAAATCACGCTCCTGAGCTCACGCGGACACGGTGCAAGATTTACCGTCAAGATTCCCATTGAACTTTCGACGGAGACCACCGTGGCCGGTGCGGAGCGTTCGCTCGCGATGGCAGTTGGCTATCAGGGTGCGCGTCGACGTCTATTGGTGGTGGATGACGACGATTATTCGCGGCAGGTGCTGGTTAAGTTGCTATCGGGTGTGGGCTTTGAGACTGACGAGGAGGCGGGTGGCCGAGAGGCCGAGCGGCGACTCGCGTCGGGCGAGCGATTCGATGTGGTATTAACCGATCAGTTCATGGCGGATGGGGATGGCTGGTGGGTTCTGTGGGCCTGTCAAAAATATCAGCCCGGCCTGCCCGTCATACTGGTGTCGGCAGCGTTGCCGCATGAGCCCATCGGCTGGGATGGTCGGGCTCAGTTTGCGGCAACCTTCTTGCGACCCATCAAGCATGAGGAATTAGTGCGCAAGCTGGGCGACCTGCTCGATCTTGAGTGGATCTTTGATGAGCCTGAGGCACCGAGTGCGAGTACGAACTTGTCACGCCCGAATGCGGCGCAACTGGGGGAACTGGGGCAACTCGTGGCGTTTGGCGAGGTCACGGCGATTCGCGAATGGGCCCAGGCGTTGCGCACTCGCGAGCCGCATTTCACCCCGTTTGCCGATGCGGTTGAGCAGGCGGTGATCGAACTCGATTTCGGTCGTCTGGAACTTTTGGTGGCCCATGAATGAGGGGCGCATGAGTACGGATCCTGGGGTCTCCCGGGCCGATGTGCTGCTGATCGATGATTCGATCACGGATTTGCGTTTACTGATGGAGTTCTTGTCGCTGCGGGCCCTACGGGTGAGCGTCGCCACGCAGGGGCAAAAAGGCTACGAGCAGGCGGTGGTGCTGCAGCCCGGGTTGATTCTGCTGGATGTGCGGATGCCCGATATGGATGGCTATGCCGTTTCTCGCTTGCTTAAAGCCAACCCCCATACAGCGGATATTCCGGTGATTTTTTTGACCGCTGCCACGGATCGCGATGAGCGCCTGACCGGCTTTGCGCTCGGCGCGGTGGATTACATCAGCAAGCCCTTTGACCCGGAAGAGGTACTGGCACGGGTGGGTGTGCACCTGCGTCTGGCGGATCGTCGCAGTCGCGAGCCACCGACCGAAGATGTCGAGGTCGGGCCGACGCGGCAAACCCAGGTCACACGCGACACCGTGCTTGTTACCAGCACGCAGCGGATCTTGCTCGATCACATTCAGTCACCGCCGACTCTCGATGAGCTCGCGCGGATGGTCGGTAGCAACCGGCGCCGTCTGAACGAGGCGTTTCAGTCGCTCTGTGGTCAGCCCGTTTATGGTTGGTTCAGGGAAGAGCGATTGCGACGGGCGCACGATTTATTGATGAATTCGGATACGAGTGTGTCAGTGATTGCCGACAGCTTGGGTTATTCGACCCCTGCAAATTTCACCAAGGCGTTTCGCGAGCGCTACCACTGCTCGCCGACGGAATTGCGGGCCAATCGGCTCAAGCCGGTGGCAGCCAAAGCAGCGCCGCCAGCGTGAGACTGCCGATGACACGCAGGCTTTCGAGTTTGCGTGCGTAGGGTCGGTTTTCGAGCAGCGCACCGAGCGACCAGACGGAGCCTACGATCCAGAGTGCCGCAGCGACGCGGGCAAAACCCGCGAGATCTGCGGCGATAGCAAAGAAAACGGTCGCAAGCACCGCAAGCGCAGCATATTGCACGATGACATAGCGCTGCACAGTGCTCGTCGCCGGTGAGCGCAGGCGCTCGGGGTGCATCGCCTCATAGGCGGTGGCCTTGGTCGAGGGCTTGCTGAACCACGCTGCCAGCGCAGCCCGCGTATCGCTTGCGTGACGACTACGCTGCCATAGGTCGTGGAATACATTGACGTTACCCCACAGCGCATTGAAACTTTTGAGGGGTTTGCGCACGCCATAGATCACCGGTTCCTGTGCGCGCTCTTCGGTGAAGGTGCCGAACAGGCGATCCCAAAGAATGAATATGCCACCGTAGTTGCGATCGATGCAGTAGTCGTTTTGACCGTGATGCACGCGATGATTGGAGGGCGTGACCAGGATCCGATCCAACACGCCAAGGCGACCGACGAGTTCAGTGTGCACCCAATACTGATAGAGCAGGTCGATGAGTGCGACCACGGCAAAAACGACCGGCGGTACGCCGAGCAGCGCCATGGGCAGGTAGAACGGCCAACTGAAGAACACACCGGTCGCACTTTGACGTAGCGCGGTCGACAAATTGAAATATTCCGATGAATGATGCACCTGGTGCGAGGCCCACATGAGCTGCACCTCATGGCCGCAACGGTGTACCCAGTAATAAAGGAAATCATAGGCAATCAACGCGACCAGCCAGACCCACCAGGCATCGACTGGCAGCGTCCACAAACGCGCATACTCAAAAACCAGCGCATACACCCCGAGTCCGAGCAGTCGGGTGAACGCGGCGGACACCTGGCTCAGGATGCCAAAATTCAAACTGGTGATGGCATCAGCGAGGTCATAGACCTTGCGCCCTCGCCGGTGCGCAAGGGCAGCCTCCGCGAGGATGCTCAGCATGAAGACTGGGATGGCATACACGATCGGGTTCACGCGCTCGATTCGATCACAGCGGGGCGGTTTTTGGATAGACTCCCCTCGTGAATTCCCCCGGCATCACTCGCGGTCGAAGGCCGTTTCTCGCACCCATCTGGTTCGCGGGGTTGACGGTGTTGCTTGCGGCTGCCGTGCTCTTTGGGGTGGTGCGATGGTCGATCGACCGGGCAGGCGAGACCACGACCTTCATTTTGCTCAGCCCCTCCCAAAGCCCCGAGCGGGCAGAACGACTCGCCGAGCTCTTGAGCGCGACCCAACCGGCGACGCTTTGGGTGTCTGATACGGCGCTCGCGCGGCAGACCCTCAAACCCCTGGCCGATCGTCTCAGTTTGGCGTCCGAGATCTATGATCCGAGCTCGCTCGAGGTCGCCTTGGAGCGGGTAGGGCGAGACTTTTTAGGTCAGACGTTGATACTCGTCGCAGACGCCCGCGGCTTGCCGCCGCTGGTCGAGCGCCTCACCCGTGGCAAGCATGTCATCAAGTGGGATGAGGCCGAAGAAGATCGGCTGATGATTGTCACCGTGACCCGGTTCGGACCGCCGTCGGTGACGGAATTGCGCTACTGAACATCGCGTTCGCTGACGCGGGCGGGAGGGGTTACGCGTCTGGCTTGAAGCAGTGCTAGAATCGCGGCCCTCGTTTGGGGCGGTAGCTCAGCTGGGAGAGCGTCGCGTTCGCAATGCGAAGGTCGGGAGTTCGATCCTCCTCCGCTCCACCACAAACAAAATCCCGACTCTTATCAGTCGGGATTTTTTTTTGCCCGTTCCCCCTGTAATGGCATGGCCACAGGGAACTGGGCGCCGTCAGTCGTCAACTTGACTCCCCAGGCGCCGCTATATACTATTGCCGTATATTAACGTGTACGGAGCCCCGCATGTCCATCGGTACCGTCTTCGTCAACAACCGCACCCAAGCCGTCCGGCT
>CAZHLL010000051.1:0-15869 GCA_964533305.1 uncultured Acidibacter sp. | reverse complement strand
TGAGTAATGCATCGGCGAGGGCGCGCCCCATGTGACCGCCACCCAGAAAGCCGACGCGTAAACCACCCAAGGAAGGATTCATGGATTGGATTGTAGACGCTGTCGCGCGCCAAAAAGTGCTGTGCCCACTCGGATGTGGGTGCTGCCTTCACGGATGGCGGCTTCCAGATCCTCGCTCATGCCCATCGAGAGCACATTTATCGACGGGTAATCCGCTTGTAGTGCCAGCATGAGGTCGTGTAAATGTTTGAACCACTGCCGTTGTTGGGCTGGATCATCCGTGGCGGGAGGAACGGCCATCAGGCCGCGCAGTTGCAGTTTTGGCAAGGATGCGACGAGCGAAACTAACTCGGGCAGCTCTTGGGGTGTGCACCCACCCTTGGTCTCTTCCTCGGCCAGCTTGACCTGTATGCACACCTGCAATGCCGGGGCATGAAACGGACGCTGAGCGGAAAGACGCTCGGCTACTTTGGCTCGATCGATCGTGTGCACCCAGTCAAAATTTTCGGCAACCGATCGAGTTTTGTTGGTCTGCAGTTGGCCAATGAAATGCCAACAAAACCCGAGCTCGCGCAGCTCGTTGATTTTACCGAGCGCTTCCTGCAGATAGTTTTCGCCGAAATCACGTTGGCCGAGCGCGGCCAATGCACGAATGGACTGTGCGGATTGGGTCTTGCTGACTGCGATCAGGGTGATGGATGCCGGATCACGACCAGCCGCATGGGCTGCCTCGGCGATCCGAGCGCGCACCGTATCGAGTCGTTGTTGCAGTTCAGCTTGCGAAGACACTGTAGGCATCAAATACCGGCCCGTCCACGCAGACGCGTTTCATGGCCGTGCCCTGCGCAGTCTGCACCGCCACGACGCAACCGGCACAACCGCCCACGGCGCAAGCCATGTATTCCTCGAGTGAGACCTGACATGGCAAGGAAAAGCGCGCGGCCACACGGGTGGTTGCCTCCAGCATGGGCGTCGGTCCACAAGCAAAGATTTCGACTTCGCTCAAGGCTTGGTCATCCAGACTCTGCAGCCAGGTCTCGGCGAGCTCGGTCACAAAGCCATCGAAACAGCCCGGAAAGCCACTGCGGGTGGCGAGTCGGCTGGCCACTCCCCAGCTCTCGAGTAGCGGCATGCTGGCGATGACGCCGTCGGGCATGCCGGGCAACAAGATCGTGGACGGACGAGACTGAAACGGGAAGGGGATTTCGGAGCCCATCAGTACCAGAGGCTGCCACGATGTTTGTGTATCCGCGGCGAGCGCTTCTGCCAAAAAAATCATCGGTGGAATGCCGACTCCGCCACCGATCAAGAGCGGTCTTCGTCGCTCGGCGTGCGGTGTGAATCCGTGACCGATCGGGCCGAGCACCGAGAGCGTATCTCCCGCGCGACGGCGCGCGAGAGCGGCAAGTCCTGGTCCGACAATCTTGTACAGGATATCGACCCAACCCTCGCTGGCATTGACCCGCATGATCGACAAGGGTCGACGCATGGGGATATCGTCATCCACTTGGAGATGGATGAAGCTTCCGGGTTTAGCGCTCATGGCGCAGCGAGGCGCGCGGACTCGCAGCACGAATTGCTCCGCTTCAAAGATTTGCTGGTGAATGACCTCACCGGTCTCGAGGTGGATGCTACTCCGGTGCTCGGGGTGTTGGCCGCGTTGTCTGTGATTTGACGTGGTCATGGTCGCTAGTGTCGTATCAAAGCCTGTTCCAGCACGGCCATGCGTACTGCGACGCCGTGGCGAACCTGATCGCGAATGACCGATTGTGGGCCATCCGCTACCTCGGAATCGATCTCGATGCCGCGATTCATGGGCTGGGGATGCATGACGATAGCATCGGGGCGCGCCTGCTTGAGCTTTTGTGCGGTCAGGCCCCACTGCTCAAAGTAATCTTTCTCGCTCGGGATGTCGGCTGATTGCATACGCTCTTTCTGGATACGCAAGGTCATCACGACATCACAATCGGCGATCCCCTGCAAAGAATCATGACGGGTGCAGCCTGCAAAGTCATCGGCCTCAGGCATCAGGGCGGTCGGTGCGACCAAGCGGATTTCGCCCGCACCCAACAAGCTGAACGCCCGCCACGCTGAGCGCGCCACCCGCGAGTGACGCACATCGCCCACGATCGCATACCGCAGACCCTCGATGCGGCCCTTGTGTTGCAGTACTGTGAGGGCATCGAGCAAGCCTTGGGTGGGATGGGAATAGCTGCCCGCGCCACCTGAGAACACGCTGACATGGTCGGCTACGTGGGCGGCGACGAGATCCGGGACCTCGGCAACGGCATCGCGCAAGACGAGACCATCGACATGCATGGCTTCAAGAGTGGCGACCGTATCGAGCACACTCTCGCCTTTGCGTCGCGAGGACAGTTGCACTTCGATGTTGATCACATCCGCACCCAGTCGCAGCGCTGCCAGTTCAAAGGAGACACGCGTGCGGGTAGAGGGTTCGGCAAACATGATCGCGATAGTGGTGCCTTTCAAGGCGGTGCTACGCGCTGCCGGTTCGCCCATGGGCCGCGAGTAATGCGCTGCACGTTCGAGCAAAGATTCCACCATGCCGCGAGATAACCCATCCAGCGTCAGCAAATGACGCAGTGAGCCGTCGGCTCGCAGTTGCTCGGTACGTTTTGCAGGGGGTTTGGACAACTTTTTGTCTCCGCAGCCAGCGTAGTCAACTCGGTAGAGTAGCGAGCCATCGTTCCAGGATGAGTGCAGCCGCCATACTGTCGATATCTGTTTTTTTGATCGTGCCTCGACGTTGGCCCCGCTCATGTAGCTGGCGCAGTTCTTGCTCCGCTTCAAGTGACGAGTACCGCTCATCGATACCATGTACAGGCAGAGGGAGTCGCTGCTTAATCTGCGTTGAGAAGGCCTCCACCAAATCGCTGAGCGCATGCCGACTGCCATCTGCATTATACGGCTGACCGATGATGATCTGCCTCGCACCCACGCCGTGGACGAGATCGGTGATCGCTTGCCATTCGGACTCGAGCAGTTCGCGGGCGTGCGCGCGTTCGAGGGTGCGCAAGGGCCGCGCGCGTCGGGTCAGTGTGTCGCCGACGGCGCAACCGATGCGACGCAGGCCAAAGTCAAAGGCGATGACGACTTGCGGAGCGCTTGCTTTTTCAGCCTCAGGCATGCCCAGCCACATGCGACATTCGACCGAGATCGACTCCCAGCCGTTGCCAGACCGCATGCCAGCGTTCTTCGAAAGGGGTGCCGAATACGATCTCCTCGTCGACCGGCAACGTCAGCCACGCGTTATCGCGCATCTCGCGTTCTAGTTGACCCGGTTCCCAGCCTGCATAGCCAAGCGCGATGAAGGCATCCTGCGGGCCCTCGCCCTGAGCCATGGCCTCGAGCACATCGCGCGAGGTCGTGATCTGGATCTGGTCGGAGACTCGATGCGAGGAGCCCCATTGACCGCCGCCGCGATGCACCACAAAGCCCCGATCGCGGTGTACTGGACCGCCTCGCAGCACTTGCAGTTCACCAATGTGGCTTCGCACCGCCGTGATTTCCATTTGATCGAAAATCTCGCCCAGCGTCATGCTGATGGGCTTGTTGATGACGATGCCGAGCGCGCCTTTATCGAGGCTATGTTCGCAAACCAAGGTGACTGAGCGAGAAAACTCAGGATCTGCCAGCGTGGGCATGGCCACGAGCAGGTGGTTGGTCAGGGTGACGCCGTCGCTCATGTGGCAAGTATGCGGCGCTCGTCGCAGCTCTGCCAGTGTCCGCGCGGGAATTTCAGTGTCGGCGTGGGAATTTCCCGCGCTTACAGTCGGCGTTGGATGGCCGCGATCAACAAGGTCGCAATATCGATGCCGAATTGTTTATCGAGCTCGCGAATACCGGTAGGACTCGTCACATTGATTTCAGTCACGAAACCACCGATCACATCAAGCCCGACAAAGAGCATGCCTTGTTCGGCTAGTTTCGGACCGATCTGTTGGGCTAGAAACAGATCGCGCTCGGTCAGGGGTCGACCGATGCCGGTTGCACCTGCCGCGAGATTGCCCCGATTGTCCTCGCCACTCGGAATGCGAGCGAGCGCATAGGGCACAGGCTGACCATCCACCAGCAGAATGCGCGAATCACCCGTGGTGACGATGTCTGGCAGATAACGCTGAGCCATGGCGTAGCGCTCGCCATCTCCGGTCAGGGTTTCAAAGATCACATTGGCGTTCTTGTCACCCAGCTCGGTGACAAAGATTGAGCGGCCACCCATGCCATCGAGCGGTTTGCAGACAATCTTGTCGTGCTCGCGCAGAAACGCATGCATGTCGGTCATGTTGCGCGTGATGAGAGTAGGCGCGCAGCACTGCGGAAACCAGGCAGTGTGGACCTTTTCATTCATATCGCGCAGACCTTGCGGCCGATTGACGACCAGTGCGCCTTGTTCTTCGGCGCGCTGCAAAATATACGAGGCGTAGATGTATTCAGTATCGAACGGTGGATCCTTGCGCATCAGGATCACATCAAAATCTCCGAGGCGTCGGGTTTCAGAGGGTGACAGATCGAACCAGTGCTCAGGATTCGCCTCTACAGTGAGCGGCCTCGCATGACCGCAGGCCACGCCATCACGCAAATAAAGGTCTCCGAGTTCGAGATACCAGAGCTCGAAGCCGTTGGCCGCTGCAGCAAGCAGCATGGCGAGGGTGGAATCTTTGAAATATTTGATATCGGCGATGGGATCCATCACCACGGCCAGTTGTGGCTTGCTCATGAATAATCTCCTGCCAGCGATTGTATGGCCGCCAGAGCGGCTAGTGCGGCCGTTTCCGTACGCAGAATCCGCGGTCCAAGTCGGATACCGAGAAACCCATGGTGGCGAGCGAGCGCGATTTCGTCAGCTTCCAGCCCACCTTCGGGGCCGATTAGCAGCGCCACCGCCGCTGTGGACGGCGTCGATGAGCGCAGCCATTCGGCTGGACCTTGTGTCGCATCAGGATCCAGCAGGCCACGCAGGCTTGCCGACCCATGAGCTTGGGTTTGCAGCGAGGCCAGAGCATCCGACAAAGATTGCACTGGCTCGATGACGGGCAGTCGGTTGCGACCACACTGCTCGCAGGCTGCGATGGCCACGGAGCGCCAATGTTCGCGACGCTTCTGGGCTCGATCGTTCTCCAATTGCACCACGCTGCGATAACAGCGGACCGGCAGGATATGCGTGACACCCAGCTCCGTCGTTTTTTGCACGATGAGATCCATGCGCTCTCCCCGCGCCACGCCCTGCAGCAGTAAAAGAGGTCGAGTCGACTCGCGGTCAATGGAGTGATGGGCGCCGATGTCGACCTCTACTTTCTCGCCCTGCGCGCGCGTGATGAGGCTCGCGAACTCTCCGCCCTCGCCGTTGAACAAGGTCAATGGCGAGCCCGTGCGTAATCGAAGTACGCGGACCACGTGTCTTGCTGCGCTAGCTGGCAACTGCAGGCGCTGGCCACTCGCCAAAGGCAGATCAATGAAAACACGGATCTCGCGCATCAGGGGGCGTCCATGGATGCGGTGACGGCTTTATCGAGCCCGGCTGCAGCGACCGAGGTCATCCGATCGATTTCTTCTTCGGTAATCACATAGGGTGGCATGAAGTAAATGACGTTGCCGAGCGGTCGTAGCAGCACGCCCTCTTCAAGGGCGTGACGATGGATATGGAGGTGGCGGCGTTCTCGCCAAGGGAAAGTCTTGCGGGTTGTACGGTCTGCGACGAACTCCACGGCGGCAATCATGCCGCATTGCCGGATATCACTCACATGCGGGTGATCACCGAACAGCGTTTGCAGCCGTTCATGAAGGTACGCGGCAAGTTGCTGGTTGTGGACCAAGGCGCCCGTACTCTCGAACAGATCGAGCGAGGCGAGTGCCGCACGACAGGCCAAGGCGCTGCCGGCATAACTGTGAGAGTGCAAAAAGGCATTCAGTTTGCTGTATTCGTCATAGAAAGCATCGTAGATTTCTGCCGGGGTCAAAACCACGGACATCGGCAGATAGCCGGCTGTCAGTCCCTTTGACAAGCAAAGAAAATCAGGCGTGATGCCGGGTTTTTCGCAGGCAAAGAGCGTGCCCGTGCGACCAAAGCCGACGGCGATCTCATCGGCGATCAGGTGCACGTCATGACGGTCGCAGGCGGCACGCAATCTTTGCAGGTAACGTGGATGATGCATGCGCATATTGCCAGCGCATTGCACAAGGGGCTCGATCAGGATGGCCGCGATGTCCTCGCCTCGCGCGGCAAACAGGGCGTCGACTTCATCGGCGCAGCGCTCGGCATACTGCTCGGCACTTTCGCCCGCCTCGGCAAGATAGGCATCCGGCGAGCTGACGGTGATTACGTCCATCAGCAGGGGTCGATAGATGGCCTTGTAGAGCTCGACATTGCCTACAGCGAGGGCGCCCAAGGTCTCGCCGTGATAACTGTTGGCGAGTGTGACAAAGCGGGTCTTGCGGGGTCGTCCGCGGTTTTGCCAGTAATGAAAGCTCATCTTGACCGCGATTTCGATGGCGGCAGACCCGCTGTCGGCAAAGAAAACTCGGGCAAGGCCAGGCGGAGCGAGCTCGATCAGACGTGCGGCCAGTTTGGCGGCCGGTTCGTGGGTGAAGCCGGCCAGCATGGTGTGAGGGAGAGTATCCAGTTGTTGTTTGATTGCCGCGTTGATCGCAGGGTGAGCATGGCCCCAAAGATTGACCCACCAGCTGCTGATGGCATCGAGGTACGGTTTGCCGTCCGCGTCCCTGAGCCAGGCGCCTTGCGCCGATTGCAGCGGGATGAGAGGCAGTTCGCCCTCGTGATCCTTCATCTGGGTGCAGGGGTGCCAGACATGCGCGAGATCAAGCGCGCGCAGGGCTTCAAAGGACAGTCGCGACATGCTGCTATTCTGGCATGATCAGGCCCCATGACAGCAGACGAGTCCGCCTTTGTGCCACGCATACACCGCGAGACGGGATTGCTCATTGGCGCAAGGCAGGTCTTGAGTCCTTACCATGACGCCCGGCCCGCGCACGCCGACATCGATCTCATCGTCGTGCACGGTATCAGCTTGCCGCCCGGCGAATTCGGTGGCCCGGGCATCGATCAGCTCTTTTGCGGCAATCTCTCGGCAAAGGAGCATCCCTATTTTGCGACCATCGCGGGGCTACGCGTGTCGGCTCACGTCTGCATCAACCGTGCAGGCGAGATCTCGCAGTATGTGCCGTTCCATCGGCGCGCCTGGCATGCAGGAGTCTCGACGTGGCGTGGTCGCGAGGCTTGCAATGATTTTTCGATCGGCATCGAGCTCGAGGGTGCGGACGAACGGCCTTACGCCGACGTCCAGTACAGCACGCTTGCAGCACTCATTATTTCCTTACAAATGACCTATCCAAATATTGCTGACGACCACCTCGTGGGGCATTGCGATATCGCACCGGGGCGCAAGACCGATCCCGGCGTATCATTTGATTGGGCATCCCTGCAGCGTCAAATGCAGGTCAAACGGGGGTTTTGAATGACGACGATAACGCGCCGCGAGGCACCGCCCTACTACCCGTGGGTGGTGGCATTCATGGGTATGTTCGCCCTGTTCCTGTCGAACGGCATGACTGCGACCGGCATCACCATCTTTGATCCGTCTTTGCTCGACGAATTCGGTTGGAGCCGAGGTGACTTCAAGTTTCGCGATTTTCTGAACTTTGCATTGGCGGCATCGATTTCGCCTTTCGTCGGTATCCTGATCGACAAGGTCAATCCCCGCTACCTGTTGATGGCAGGGTGCGGATTTTTGACGCTGGGCTATCTCGGCTACGCCATGATCGCCAACGGCGGGCCGGTGCTGATCATCGAGATCATTGCCGTCGTCACGGCGCTCAGCCTCGGCGCCGTGGTGGTCATCGCCTTGAATGCCATTTTCCCGTCTCTCGGGTTACGGCTTGCGGTCGGCATTGCTTTCGCATTGGTAGTGATCGGCTTGTATGCGTATGCGACCCAGTGGATGGGCGAGGCGCTCAAGCAGGTTTATCTGATCCACATCATGTTTTCTTTGGCGCTGTCCACGGCAGGCGCCATGACTATCATCTATCTGGTTTCGAGCTGGTTCGTGAAATATCGCGGGCTTGCCATCGGCATTGCGCTTGTCGGTACCAGTCTTGGCAGCGCCATTCTACCTTTCGTCAATCCTTATCTGATCGAGGCGTTCGGTTGGCGCGAGGCCTATCTTTACAATTCGTTGATGCCCATCGTGCTCTTCGTACTGGTGTTTCTGGTGATTCGGGGAACACCTGCGCAGGCGGGTTATGCAGCGGTGGGGCAGAATCGCGAACTCGGTGATCTCAAGCAGCACGGCTTGACCTTTCAGCAGGCGATTCGTACGCGCACGTTCTGGGCCATTGGTCTGTCAGGGTTTCTCAGCTATTACGCGATTTTTTCTTTTGTGCAGCATTATGTACTGCATCTCAACAAGGGCTTCGGTTTTTCACTGAAGGAAGCCGGGTTCCAACTGTTCATATTCAGTTTGGTGGCGATGGTGGCCAAGCTTGCCAATGGAGCGATCGCCGATCGTATTGATCGACATAAAGTGTTCATGGCTTGTCTTGTCATCATGTTCGTAGGGCTGGTGGGGCTCGCGAGCATGAAGCGCGAATGGGTTGTGATTTCCGCGGTGATCATCGGCTTTGGTTGGGGTGGGTTATTCACGCTATACAACATGCTGGCCGTCAATAATTTCGGCTTACGTGAAATTGGCCGTATCAATGGCTCGATCAGCTTCATGGAATCCATCGGCGTCGGGCTTGGCAGTTGGATGACCGGCAAACTCTTTGACATCTACGGCAGCTATCAGGTGCCCTTCATGATGCTGGCGGGTGCCTTGTTGTTGTCCATTCTGATCGGCACGCAGATTCGCAGTGAGGTGGACGAGCGGGTGCTCGCCGAGCGTGCGCCCTAGCGGTAGCAGCCGCAATTAGCTGGTCTGGCGCTTCCAAAGTACCTCGCTGCCTTGTTCGTGTCGCGCCAAAACACGCGCGATCACAAATAGCAGATCCGAGAGGCGATTGAGGTAACGCGCAGGTTCTGGGCGCAGCTCGTCGAGCGATGCCAGCGTCCACACGCGTCGTTCGGCTCGACGAGCAATAGTTCGCGCCA
This sequence comes from uncultured Acidibacter sp., assembly GCA_964533305.1. Lineage (GTDB taxonomy): Bacteria > Pseudomonadota > Gammaproteobacteria > Steroidobacterales > Steroidobacteraceae > UBA964. The sequence continues at coordinate 6,745 of CAZHLL010000051.1, read as the reverse complement.
GATGACAGGCGGCGGCAGCGGGGCCACCACCCGGCAGGATAAAATCTTTGAGTGCTGGCAACGGCTCATTGAAGGCATCGAGTTCACGCTCAAGACGCTCGATTTGCGCTGCGCTGATCAGCTCCATCCCGGGGATGCAAAGCTCGCCACCGAGGTCAAAAAGGTCGTGCTGCACTCTCGTCAGGCATTCGACCACGGCGACCTGTACGCCGGGTACGGCGAGGATCATGCCGATCGCAGAGTTCGCCTCATCGACGGTGCCATAGGCTTCGACTCGCGCATGATCCTTGGCGACCCGGCTGCCATCACCCAGTCCTGTGGTGCCGTCATCCCCGGTACGCGTATAAATTTTGCTCAAGCGGTTACCCATGCCGAGAACGATAGCACGGGAGAGGCGGGGATGATTGAATCCGGCCTGATTGACAGCCGCGGATGAGATCAGCACGCTGCCGACTCGCTCAGCCAAGGAGATTCCGCACCGTGTCATCTGCAGAACTGACCGCCGCCTTGCGCGCTGCCGAGGCCGCTGCCGAGGTGATTCGCTCGCTCTATCAGCGCAATCTCGCCGTCACCACTAAAGCAGACAAGTCTCCGGTTACCGAGGCGGACGTTCGGGCGGAGGAGGCGATTCGTGAGGTGCTGACGCGCGCATTTCCCGATCATGGGTTTTACGGCGAAGAAACCGGTACACATCACCTGCAGGCCTCGCAGGTTTGGTTGGTGGATCCCATTGATGGCACCAAATCCTTTGTGCGCGAGTGTCCGTTTTTTTCGACTCAGATTGCTTTGATGCGCGAGGGTCGCATGGTGCTGGGTGTGTCGTCGGCGCCCGCCTACGGCGAGCTTGTCTGGGCGGAACGTGGCAAGGGGGCTTTCCAGGACGGGCGTCGCTTGCAGGTTAGTCGGATTGACTCGCTTGAGCGCGCCATTCTCTCAAGTGGCAATCTCAAATCTTTGGCGAAGAGCCCGCGCTGGCCGGCTTACGGTGCGCTGGTGGCTTCAGTCGATCGCATCCGGGGCTATGGGGATTTTCTGCACTATCACCTGCTCGCCCAAGGTGCGCTTGATCTGGTGATCGAGTCGGATGTCAATATTTTGGACATCGCCGCCTTGTCGGTGATCGTGGAGGAGGCGGGCGGTCAATTCACGGATTTGCAGGGGCAGCCCATTTCTTTGGAAACCCATGATGTCCTGGCGAGCAATGGCCGCTTGCACTCCGAGGCGCTCTCAAGGTTGTAGCCGGCTCGCGCTCCAGGTGCTCGTGGCGCGCGGTACTCCATCGGCTGATGCGGCGAGGCTGCGGGTCCAGCGCGCGCGATCGTGAATGCGCGACTCGCCCTCCACCCAGAGTTCAACCGCGGATAGATGGACGTGGTAGCCGCCCCAGTGCGGTGGACGCGGGATCTGATCGCCCGTGCCTGCAGGTACGGGCTCATCCTCGGGCCCGGGCACGGGTACGCCGAAGCGCTCGGCCTCACGCTGCACAGCGGCTTCGAGATCGGCTCGGCCGCTGACTGGCCGGCTTTGTGCGCTCGCCCAGGCGCCAACTCTTCGTTGCCAAGGTCGAGTGCGAAAATAGTCATCACTCTCGGCCGCAGGGGCACGCACCACCCAGCCCTCCATGCGCACCTGGCGATAAAAATGATCCCAGTGCATGACGATGGCGAGTCGTGGGTTATCGGCCAGTTCCTGACCCTTGCGCGAGTCGTAGTTGGTATAAAAGCACACGTAGCCGGGATCGATCACGATCTCCTTGCACAGCACCACACGCGCGGACGGTTGTCCTGCAGTATCGACCGTGGCCACCACCATGGCATTGGGGTTGGGTTGCCGCTTGGCGAGGCGCGCTTCTTCGAGCCAGGCTGCTGCCAGCGACAGCGGCTCAGCGGGCAGGGGGTCAGGCAACAATTGGGTGGGTATCGGCATGCGGCTATAGTACAACGTTAACTTCCTCACCTTGAGTTCGGAACATGCCTACGCTTGATGAGTTGCGCCAGCACCTCGATGTCATCGACAGCCGCTTGATGGAGCTGATTGCTGAGCGTCAGAAAACGAGCGCCGAAATCGCCGCCGTTAAGCGCAGCACAGGCTATCCGACGCGGGATTTCGGTCGCGAGCGCGAGGTTATTGTGGGTGCGCGCGAGCGCGCACAAGCTCATGGCGTATCGCCGCGAGTCGCCGAAGAGCTCATGCGCATGCTCATACGCAGTTCGTTGACCACGCAGGAGCAGGCGAGTGTCGCCGCGACTGGCCGTGGCAGCGGCCGCTCCGCGCTCGTGATTGGCGGTGCCGGCACGCTCGGTCGCTGGTTCGTTGATTTTCTGCTCTCACAGGGGTTCTCCGTCGAGAGCAGTGACCCAGCGGGGCCGGTGGCGGGTGCAGCGGATATCGGGGATTGGCGCAGTCACGGCTTGCAGCAGGATTTCATTGTGGTGGCGACGCCGCTCGGTATCACGGACAGCGTCTTGCGCGAGCTCGCCTTGCGTCGTCCGCCGGGTGTCATCTTTGATGTGGGTTCTTTGAAGTCACCGCTACGCGGCGGATTGATGGCGCTCAAGTCACACGGTTGCCGTGTCACCTCCATCCACCCAATGTTCGGTGGTGATACCGAGTTGTTGTCGGGCCGGCATGTAATTTTTGTGGATCTCGGCGTGGCGGATGCGCTCGAGCAGGCTCGAGGTCTCTTTGCGCCCACCATGGTCGAGCAAGTGGTCATGTCGCTCGATGAGCACGATCGTTTGATCGCTTACGTACTCGGCTTGTCTCACGCGCTCAACATTGCCTTTTTCACGGCGCTGGCCGAAAGCGGTGAGGCTGCACCGCGTCTTGCGAGACTTTCGAGCACGACTTTTGATGCGCAGTTGGATGTGGCAGCGCGAGTGGCTCAGGAGAGTCCCGAGCTTTATTTCGACATTCAGAGCCTCAATGATTACGGCGCTGAATCGCTCGAGGCGCTGGCCAAAGCCGTGGAGCAGGTCAGGCGCTCGGTGCTATCGCGCGATCGGGAGTCTTTCGTGCAGATCATGCAGCAAGGTCGGGCCTACCTCGAAGATCGTCGGACGGTGACGGAGCGGCGGGCCTGAGCATGGCGGATGTCATTGATCGCGACGGTTTTCGTGCCAACGTAGGCATTGTGTTGCTGCACGGTGATGGTCGGGTATTCATGGCGCGCCGGGCGGCGGGCAGGGGTTGGCAGTTTCCTCAAGGCGGAGTGCAGGAAGGCGAAACAGCCGAGCAGGCGATGTACCGCGAACTCGCCGAGGAGATAGGCCTTGGGCCTGAGCACGTCGAGGTACTTGGCGCCACCCGGCGTTGGCTACGGTATCGTTTGCCGCCTCGGTATCGGCGTCCCGACCAGTTGCCGCTTTGCATCGGACAAAAACAGCGCTGGTTCTTGTTGCGCAGCCGCAATTCGGAGCCGCCCGTCAGATTTGATCACACCGATGAACCCGAATTCATTGAATGGCGCTGGGCCGATTATTGGGAGCCCGTGCGCGAGGTGATTCATTTCAAGCGGACGGTGTATCGACGCGCGTTGCAGGAATTGTCGGAACTCGCTTTTCCCTCGGGTCGGCCTGATTACCCGCTTTGGTGGGGCGAGCTTTGAGCGGTTCGATCCCGCGCGCGCCGACGCCTCTGGTCATCCGCCATCCCACGTGGTGGCAGGGTTGGTGGGGGCGTGGTGTGCTGTTGTGCTTATTGTTGGGCGCGGGCGTCGGGCTCTATCTCATTGGGCGCGCGGGGATCGGCTTGGCGGGGCCGCATCCTTTGGCCACAGCGGGTGAGCTTCGCGACGAAATCCGCAGGCGAGATCGTGAGATCGACGCCTTGCTGCGTCAGGTCGCTGAGCTCGACACCCTCAAGGCCAGCCAGGAGCAGGAACGCCGTGAGCTTGCTCGCAGCATCGGCGAGCTGCAGGCGGAGGTCGCTCAACAGCGCCAGCAATTGGAGTTTTTCCGCGGCATCGTCGGCTCGGCGAACGAGCGAGCGGAAATCGAGATTCGCTCCCTGCAGGTGGTGCCTGCCGTCAAAGCGGGCGCCAGGCTGTTACGTCTGAGTCTGGTGCAGCCAGGCACGCCAAGCACGGTCATCGGCGGGGCGGTGGCGACGGTCATCGAAGGTCGTCAAGCCGGCAAGGCCGCGCGAGTTACCGGCCCTGAGCTTGCATTTCGTTTCCGTTACTTTCAGAACCTAGAGGGTGAGTTTTCGCTCCCAGCCGATTTTCAGCCCGAGCGCATCACGCTCGAGATCAAGCCGGCCAAGGCCCGAAGCAAGGCGATCACCCAGACCTTGATCTGGCCGGTCGATGGGGCTGCTACGGTGGAAATCGGGGTAGATGCGGCCGAGGAAACCCCCTAATATTTCCTGCATGAATACAGCACACGATATGCCCCTCGATATGCCGCCCTTGGTGGCGTTCACGGACGCGGCAGCCCGCAAGGTCGGCTCGCTGATCGAGGGCGAAGGCAATTCCAACCTCAAGCTCAGGGTGTTCGTGCAGGGCGGTGGCTGCTCGGGCTTGCAGTATGGCTTCGAGTTTGACGAAGAAGTACAAGATGGCGACACCTTGGTCGAAAACCTGGGCGTGCAGTTACTCATCGATCCGATGAGCTTCCAGTATCTGAGCGGTGCCGAAATCGATTATCGCGAGGGTCTCGAGGGCGCACAGTTCGTCATCCGCAATCCCAACGCGACGACCACCTGCGGCTGCGGTTCTTCTTTCGCGGCCTGAGGAGGCGTGGCTCGAGGTAACGGTACGGCCGGCACAGAGTTGCTGGCAGCGGTCGACTTGGGCTCGAACAGTTTCCATTTGATCGTCGCCCGCTACACGCACGGGCAGCTGGTCGTCATCGATCGGTTGCGTGAAAGTGTGCGCCTGGGTTCAGGCCTGGATGAGGATGGTCGGCTCGATCGCGAAGTAGCCGCTCGTGCGATCGCCTGTCTCGAACGGTTTGGTCAAAGATTGCGAGAGATCCGCGCCGGTAAGGTGCGGGTGGTGGGTACGAACGCGTTGCGGCGAGCGCATCGCAAGCAGTCATTCCTCGAGCGTGCGCGGGCGGCGCTCGGCACCCCCATCGAAATCGTCTCGGGCATCGAAGAAGCCCGACTGATTTATTCAGGCGTCGCACATAGCATGCCGCGCAGTCGCGGCAAGCGTCTGGTAGTGGATATCGGTGGCGGTAGCACCGAGCTCATCATTGGCGAGCAATTGAATCCGCTCAAACTGGAGAGCCTGGAACTCGGCTGCGTGAGCTTGAGCGAACGCCATTTCGCAGGCGGTCGGATTTCCCTGAAGCGCTTTGCACGCGCTCGCGTTGATGCGCAGCGCGAACTGGCGCCGATCGAGGCAGCTTATCGTAATCTGGGTTGGCTGCAGGCCGTGGGTAGTTCCGGCTCGGTCAAATCCGTGGGTGATGCCATTCGCGAGCTGGATCCGACCGCCAATCGGATCACGCCAGAGGGGCTTGAGGCCGTGATCGAGCGGATGTTGCAAGCCGATCATTATCGCGAGATCGAGTTTGCCTCGCTGAGCGATGATCGCCGCCCCGTATTCGCTGGCGGTTTGGCTATCCTCGCAGAAATCTTTGAGGTGCTCGATCTCGAGGATATGCAAATTGCTGATGGCGCCATGCGTGATGGTCTGCTCTATGACCTCGTTGGTCGTCTCACTCATGAGGATGCGCGCGAGCGCACCGTACGCGCCATGCAGGCGCGGTTTCATGTGGACCTCGCGCATGCCGAACGCGTTGAGCGAACCGCCCTGCGTTGGCTTGAGGAGGTGGCTGAGGGCTGGCAACTCGATCTTTCGCTTGCCGAGCAAGCGCTATCCTGGGCAGCGCGGTTGCACGAGATCGGGCTTGATGTCGCCCACTCCCGTCATCATCAGCATGGTGCTTATCTGCTTGAGCATGCCGATATGCCGGGGTTCGCGCGCGAGGAGCAGAAACTTTTGTCTCGCCTCGTCGTCGGTCACAGACGTAAGCCCATGCTCGAGGGGCTCGATCGGCTTTTGCCACCCTGGGATCGTCAGGCTTTGTATCTCATTGTGTTGTTGCGCCTCGCAGTCGTCCTGCATCGTGGGCGCGGCAAGGCGCCGTTGCCCGAAATCCGTTTGCAGGTCAAAGATATCCGTACACTAGAGATCCGCTTCCCCGTGCGCTGGCTGCGCCAGCATCCCTTGACGGTGGCGGATTTGAGTCAGGAGATCGATTGGCTGCAGTCGGCAGGCTTCCAGTTGCGGGTTTACTCGTCCCGCGGCCTACCTGCAGTGTAGCTCTCCAGCAGCTCGATCTGGGCACAGCTCGGCGCTCCGTCGCGGCGCGCAACCCGTGTATAGGTTCCGTTTGCGTCCAGCTCCCAGGCTTGGCAGTCATCCCGCAGATAGGTATCCAGATCGCGCAGGATATCGTCGCGATATTTTTGACGACGAATTGGAAAAGCGATTTCGACACGACGGAAAAAATTGCGGTCCATCCAGTCGGCACTGCTACAAAAAATTTCGGCGTCACCGTCATTGGCAAAGTAGAACACGCGGGAATGCTCGAGAAAGCGACCGACGATGGATCGCACCCGGATTCCGTCGGACACCCCCGACACACCAGGGCGTAGGGCGCAGACGCCGCGCACAATAAGGTCGATTTGCACGCCGGCTTGCGATGCGCGATAAAGCGCTGCAATGGCCTCGGGTTCGACCAGCGCATTCATTTTCAGGATGACTCGCGCAGCCTTGCCGGCGCGTGCATGA